>DATJHW010000001.1:0-9427 GCA_035493615.1 Saccharimonadales bacterium (SeqCode)
GGCAACCTCAGCGCGCTGAGCAACCTCTCGGGGCCGACGAAGGCGAAGTAGCCGCCCGTTGCGCTCGGTACACTTGACCGGGTGAGGGCGGGGGCGTGACACCGGAGGACAAGTTCGGTACCGAAGGGCTCGCCTTCGACGACGTCCTCCTCATCCCGGCCCGCAGCGACGTCCCCTCCGCCCAGGTCTCCACCCGATCCTTTCTCACCCGCGAGCTCGCGCTCGACATCCCGATCCTCTCGGCCGCCATGGACACGGTCACCGAAGCCCGCATGGCCATCGCCCTGGGGCGCCTCGGCGGGATGGGCGTCCTCCACCGCAACCTGAGCGTCGAGGACCAGACGGCGCAGGCGAAGGAATGCAAGGCCGCGGGCGTCCGGGTCGGCGCGGCGGTCGGCGTGTCCGGCGACGCGGATGAGCGCGTGAGCGCGCTCGTCGCCGCCGGTGTGGACGTGATCTTCGTGGACATCGCGCAGGGCCATTCCGCGGGGGTCATCCGCATGGTCGAGAAGATCAAGGCCCGCCATCGCGTGCAGGTGGTCGCGGGCAACGTCGTCACCGCCGCGGGCACCGAGGACCTCATCGCCGCTGGCGCCGATGGCGTGAAGATCGGCGTCGGACCTGGCGCCATCTGCACCACCAGGGTCGTCGCCGGTGCGGGGATGCCGCAGATCACCGCGATCTTCGACTGCGCGAACGCCGCGGCGAACGCCGGGGTGCCGGTCTGCGCCGACGGCGGGATCCAGGAGTCGGGCGACATCGCGAAGGCCATCGGCGCCGGCGCGCACACGGTCATGCTCGGCGGACTCTTCGCCGGGGTCGACGAATCGCCGGGCGAGATCATCGAGACCGCCGAGGGTCGGTTCAAGTCGTATCGCGGCATGGGCTCGATGGGCGCGATGCAGGCCCGGCAGACGTCGCGCGACCGGTACGGCCAGGGCGACGTCGCGGAGTTCAGCAAGCTCGTGCCCGAGGGCATCGAGGGGCGCGTGCCCGCGCGCGGCGCGCTCGAGCCGTTCGTGCACCAGCTCGTCGGCGGCCTTCGCGCGGGGATGAAGTACACCGGCGCCGCGTCGATCGAGGATCTCCGGACGACCGCGCGCTTCGTGCGCATCTCGGGCGCCGGGCTGCGCGAGTCCCACCCGCACGACGTGCGCATCACGGTGGAAGCCCCGAATTATCGGGTCCGATCCTCCTGATGCTCGGTTCCGTCGAACGGGACCTCGCACGCCGCGCGCTCGACACCGCCCGCACCCGGGGTGCGACCTACGCCGATGTCCGGTTCGTCCGCCGGTCCGTCGAGGACGTCCTGGTGAAGAACGGACATCTCGAGAACGTCGACCGCACGGACACGTACGGCTTCTCCGTCCGCGCGATCGCCGAAGGCGCGTGGGGCTTCGCGGCCTCGCCGGTGCTGAGGGCGGCGGAGGCCGATCGGGTCGCGGCGCTGGCGGTGGAGGTCGCGCGCGCATCCGCGCTGACCAAGCGTGAAGAGGCGCGGCTCGCGGCGGTGAAGCCGGTGATCGCGACGTACACGACGCAGATCGAGATCGATCCCTGGACCGTGCCGTTCGAAGCGCGGGCGAAGCTGCTGCTCGACGCCGACGCCGCGATGAGGCAGGCCCAGCCGACCCTTCGGACCACGCGCGCGTCGTACGAGATCTGGAAGGAGGAGAAGCTCTTCCTTTCGAGCGAGGGCGCGGACATCGCGCAGACCCTCTACGAGACCGGCGCCTCGATCGCGGCCGAGTCGGTCGGCAACGGCGAGCAGCAGATCCGGACGTACCCCGGATCCGGCGGCCGCAGCCAGAACACGGCCGGGTGGGAGTACGCGCTGAAGTGGGACTTCGTCGCCAACGCGCCGCGGATCGCGGACGAGGCCGTCGCCCTGCTGAGCGCGAAGCAGTGCCCGCAGGACATCCGGACGTCGGTGATCCTCAGCTCCAACCAGCTCATGCTCCAGTGCCACGAGAGCTGCGGCCACCCGATCGAGCTCGATCGCGCGCTCGGGACCGAGGCCGCCTTCGCGGGGACCTCCTTCCTCACCACCGACCGCCTCGGCTCGTTCCGCTACGGGAGCGAGCACGTGAACATCGCGATCGACTCGACGCGGAAGGGCGGCCTCGGGACGTTCGGCTACGACGACGAGGGCGTGCCGGCGAGCGAGGGGTGGGCGGTGAAGGACGGGATCTTCGTCGGTTACCTCATGTCGCGCGAGACCGCGGCGAGCATGGGGACCACCAGCAACGGGACGATGCGCGCTGACGGCTGGTCGCGGCTGCCGCTCATCCGGATGACGAACGTCTCGGTCATGCCCGGATCCGCCGGAACGCTCGAGGACCTCATCGCCGACACCGACGACGGCATCTATATGGACACGAACCGCTCCTGGTCGATCGACGACCGGCGGTTGAACTTCCAGTTCGGCACGCAGCTCGGGTGGGAGATCAAGCACGGGAAGCGGACGACGATGCTGCGCAACCCGACGTACACCGGGATCACCCCGGAGTTCTGGGGCAGCTGCGACGCGGTGTGCTCCGAGTCGGAGTGGGTCATGTGGGGCACGCCGAGCTGCGGCAAGGGCCAGCCCGGGCAGATCGGGCACACCGGTCACGGCGCAGCGCCCGCCCGCTTCACCAACGTTCGGGTCGGCGTGGTGTCGTGAACCGAGCGACGAGCGGCTTTGCCCCGAGGAGCGAGCCCGCCAGCCTTGAGCGCGTCTCGCCGAAGGCGAGATCGAGCAGGGTGTCGTGATGATCACGATGGGCGAGGCCGCGCTGCGGGCCATCTGCGACGAGGCGCTCGCGGCCGTCGACGGAGATCAGGCCGAGGCCGTGGTGATCGCCCGCAACGCGGCGCTCACCCGATTCGCGAACGCGGCGATCCACCAGAACGTCGTGAGCCGCGAGGCGCAGCTTCGGGTGCGGGTGGTTCGCGGCAAGCGCGTCGCGATGGTGACCACCGACCGCCTCGACGACGAGGGGATCCGCCGTGCCGCGGGCGAGGCATCCGAGCTCGCCAAGCTCACGCCCGAGAATCCGACATTCGGCGGGTTGCCCGGCGACCGCGGGCTGCGGCCCGCCCCGAGCGCGTACGTCGAGCGCACCGCCGACGCGACGCCGCTCGACCGCGCGCGCGCCGTCCAGCAGCTCTGCGACGCGGCCCGCGCGGCATCGCTGAGCGCGGCCGGCTACGTCTCCACGAACGTGCAGGAGCTCGCGGTCGCGAACTCGCTCGGCGTGTGGGCGTACGCGCCGGCGACGACGAGCGACGTCGAGCTCGCCGCGCTCGGCGACGCGGGCTCGGCCTTCGCGCAGCGGCTGTCGCTCGACTTCGGGACACTCGACGTCGCCGGCTGCGCGCGCGAGGCCGTCGAGAAGGCGACCGCGGCCCAGAAGCCTCGCGATCTCGCACCCGGGACGCACGAGGTGATCCTCGAGCCCTACGCGGTGCGCGACATGGTCTCGTTCCTCGGGTCGCAGCTCACCGGCCTCGCGGTGGAGGAAGGGCGCTCGTTCGTCATCGGCAAGCTCGGGCAGAAGGTCACCGGCGACGTCACCGTCGTCGACGACCCGTTCGACCCGAAGGGGCTGCCCCGGGCATTCGACCTCGAGGGCCAGCCGTCCGAGCGGCTCACCCTCCTCGAGCGAGGCGTCGCGAAGGCGGTCGTGTACGACTCGCAGACCGCGCACCGCACCGGACACAAGAACACCGGCCACGCGCTCCCGCCAAACTCCGCCCAACCCTCCGCGCCGATGCACCTGCGTTTGGAACCAGGCGGCAAGACGCGCGAGGAGCTGATCAAGGAGTCGAAAAGAGCCGTTCTGGTCACGCGGTTCTGGTACACGCGCTGGGTACATCAGCTGCGCACGATCGTGACCGGCATGACCCGCGACGGGACATTCGCGATCGAGGACGGGCAGATCGCGTACCCGGTGAAGAACTTCCGGTTCACGCAGTCGTATCACGACGCGCTGGGCGGCACGCTCGGGGTCGGGTCGGAGCTCGCGCTTCTCATGCCCGGAGAGCAGTTCGGCTTGCAGGTGAGCTCGTATCGCGTGCCGGCCCTGCGCCTTGCGGCGTTCACGTTCACCGGGGCGACGCAGTACTGATGGGAACCGACGTCGGCGTCCGGTCGGATCAGGGGTCGACGACCAGCGTGGCCCGCGAGACGATCGCGGTGCTCGACTACGGCGGCCAGTACGTGCAGCTCATCGCGCGGCGCGTGCGCGAATGTCGCGTGTACTGCGAGATCTTCCCGCACGACGTGACCGCTGACGAGCTCGCGGCGCGCGGGGTCATCGGCGTGATCCTCTCGGGTGGCCCGGCGAGCGTGTACGAGCCGGGCGCGCCGCTGGTCGATCCGGCCATCCTCGACGGACGGTTCCCGGTCCTGGGCATCTGCTACGGGATGCACCTCATGGCCCACCTGCTGCCGGGCGGCGCGGTCGTCGCGGAGGGAAAGCGCGAGTTCGGGCCCGCGACGCTCGCGGTGCAGGACCGCTCCGGCATCTTCGACGGGCTCGCCGACGCCGAGCGCGCGTGGATGAGCCACGGCGACTCGGTGAAGACCCTGCCCGCCGGGTTCCACTCGATCGCGAGCACGGACCGGCTGGCTGCGGCGGCCATGAGCGACGGCGCGCGGCGATTCGGCGTCCAGTTCCACCCGGAGGTCGCGCACACGCCCCACGGCGCGGACATCCTGCGGAACTTCGTGCTGCACGTCGCGGGCGCGAAGGGCGACTGGACGCCGGCGGCGTTCGTCGAAGAGTCCGTCGCCGAGCTGCGCCGGATCATCGGCGATCGGCATGCGCTCCTGGCGCTCTCGGGCGGCGTGGACTCCGCCGTGGCGGCCGCGCTCGTGGCGCGCGCCATCGGCGACCGGCTCACCTGCGTGTTCATCGACACCGGGATGCTCCGCGAGCACGAGGCCGAGCAGGTCACCTCGACGTTCGGAGCGAGGCTGCGGCTCGTCCCGGTCGACGCGGAGGAGCGCTTTCTCTCGAAGCTCGCCGGCGTGACCGATCCGGAGCGCAAGCGGGCGATCATCGGCGAGGAGTTCATCCGCTGCTTCGAGGAGGAGGCCGCGCGCATCGGTCACGTCGACGTGCTGGTGCAGGGCACGATCTACCCGGACGTCATCGAGTCTCGGGCCAAGGACAGCAGGACGAGCGCGCGCATCAAGACCCATCACAACGTCGGCGGGCTGCCGGACATCATGTCGCTCGAGGTCGTCGAACCGCTTCGCCGGCTGTTCAAGGACGAGGTCCGTCGCGTCGGCGCGGAGCTCGGGATCCCCGAGGACATCCTGTGGCGGCATCCCTTCCCCGGGCCGGGCCTCGCCGTGCGTGTGATCGGCGAGCTCACCAAGGAGCGCCTCGACATCCTCCGCCGCGCCGACGCGATCTTCCTCGAGGAGCTTCGCGCCGCCGACCTCTACAAGACCATCGCCCAGGCCTTCGCCGTCCTCACGCCCGTGCAGAGCGTCGGGGTGATGGGCGACTTCCGCACGTACGGCTTCCTCGTCGCGCTCCGCGCGGTGACGACCGAGGACTTCATGACCGCGGACTGGGCGCGCATCCCGTACGACGTCCTCGCCCGGATCTCCGCGCGCATCGTCAACGAGGTGCCCGCCGTGAACCGTGTCGTGTACGACATCTCGTCGAAGCCGCCCGCGACGATCGAATGGGAATGAGCTGATGCGGTGGTTCAATGACGCCGAGCGGATGCGGAGGCTCATCGCCGAACAGCGCGCGAACCGGAGCCCCGGACGCGCAGGCGCCGGCACCGGGATCAACGCGCTCGTCCTGGGCGGCGGCGGCCGTGAGTACGCGATCGCGTGGCGCCTCGCGCGGTGCGAGAGCGTGGATTCGATCGACGCGATCCCCGGCAACGCCGCGCTGGGCCTCTTCACCCGAACGCTCGACATCCCGATCGACGGGAGCGGGCGGCTCGAGCAGCACATCGCGGCCTCGTCCATCGACCTCGTGATCGTCGGGCCGGACGACCTCGTCGCATCGGGCATCGGCAATGTCCTGCGGCGCACCGGAGTCACGGTGGTGTGCCCGTCGCGCGAGGCCGCGCAGCTCGAGTGGAGCAAGGCGTTCGCGAAGGACGCCCTGCGGGAGGCCGGCGTGCCGACCGCGTCGTTCCGCATCTTCCCGGACGCGAAGGCGGCACGAGACGGCCTGGTCGATGGCCCCGTCGTGGTGAAGGCCGACGGCCTTGCGGCGGGAAAGGGCGTCGTCGTCGCCAAGGATCGGGCCGAGGCCGAGGCCGCGCTCGAGCGGAACGCCGTGAGCTCCGGCCGGGTCCTGCTCGAAGAGCTGCTCGTGGGGGAGGAAGCCTCGCTCCACGCGCTCGTCGACGGCGAGACCGTCGTGGCGCTCCCGCCGTCCCGCGATCACAAGCGCGTGGGCGACGGGGACACCGGGCCGAACACCGGCGGGATGGGTGCCTGCTCGCCGACCCGTGTCCTGCCCGACGCGGAGGCCCAGCCGCTCGCCGATCGGCTCATCGGGCCCGTCGCGCGGCTGCTCGTCCAGCGCGGCACGCCGTACCGCGGGGTGCTGTACGCGGGGCTCATCAAGACCGCGGATGGTTGGAAGGTCATCGAGTTCAACGCGCGATTCGGCGATCCGGAGGCCCAGGTGATCCTGCCACGCATCGGCGGTGATTTCGCGAAGCTGATGCAGGCCCTCGGCGACGGCCGGCTCGCCGCGTGGGTCCACACGCATCCGCTGCGGTTCAGCCAGCGCGCGTACGCGGACATCGCGCTGTGCGCCGAGGGCTATCCCGGACAGCCGCGGATGGGTGACCCGATCACGATCGGCGACCTGCCCGACGACGTGTGGACGTTCCACGCCGGCACCCGCCGGTCGGCGGATGGCGGGTTCGTCACGGCCGGCGGCCGGGTCATGCACGTGGTCGCGCAGGGCGACACGCCGGCTGGAGCGCGCGATCGGGCGTACATCGGAGCGGAGCGGATCACCTGGCGAGGCAGGTTCTATCGTTCGGACATCGCCGCGTCGGAGGGTCGGGTGGAGATCACGGCGTGAGCGCGCAGGTGGCCATCGTCATGGGCAGCTCGAGCGACGCGCCGATCCTGGCCGTCGCGGAAGAGACGCTCACGGGTCTCGGCATCGAGCACGAGACTCGCGTGCTCTCCGCGCACCGCACGCCGGATGAGGTCCGCGACTGGGCCAAGGGCCTCGCGGCCCGTGGGGTGAAGGTGGTCATCGCGGCCGCGGGCGGCGCGGCGCACCTCGCGGGCGCGGTCGCGGCGCACCAGACGCTGCCGGTCATCGGTGTGCCGCTCGCCTCGCCGAACGCCATCGCCGGCGGGCTCGACGCGCTCCTCTCGACGGTGCAGATGCCGCGCGGCGTGCCGGTCGCGACCGTCGCCGTCGGCGAGGCCGGTGCCGCCAACGCCGCGATCCTCGCGGCCGAGATCCTCGCGCTCTCGGATGAGGCCCTCTCGGGCCGGATCCAGACCATGCGCCAGTCGATGGCCGCGCGGATCCTCGCGCCATGACGTTCTCGTCGCGGTTCGATGCGATCTCGCCACTCGACTCGCGGTTCTACGGCGGCGACGCCCAGCTCTACGCGGCGCTGCACCCGTACCTCTCCGAGGAAGGCCGCGTCCGCGCCCAGGCGAAGGCCGAGGCCGCGCTCGCGCGCGCGCTCGCGGAAGAGGGGATCGCCCCCGAGGCCGCGGCCGAGGCGATCGCGGAGTCGGCCGAGCGCATCGGCGCGGCGGAGGTGTACGCCGAGGAGGCGCGCATCGGTCACGATGTGCGCGCGCTCGTCAATCTCATCCGCGCGAAGGTGCCCGAGGACGCGCGCCGGTTCGTGCACCTCGGCGCGACCTCGATGGACGTGGTCGACACCGCGAACGCGTGGCGCTACCGCGAGGCGGTCGATCGCGTGCTGCTGCCGCGGCTGGGACTGCTCGCGTCACGGCTCATCGCGCTCGCCGAGGGCGAGTCCGACACGGCGCAGGCCGGCCGCACGCATGGGCAGCACGCGGTCCCGATCACGTTCGGCTTCGCCGTCGCGGAGTACGTGAGCCGGCTCGGGAACCGGATCCTGTTCCTGCGGTGGGCGGCGCATTCGCTGCCGGGGAAGCTCTCCGGCGCCGTGGGCGCGTACAACGCGCCGTCACTGCTGGTGACGGATCCACGCGCGCTCGAGCGCCGGTACCTCGCGCAGCTCGGTCTCGTGCCGGCGAGCCACTCGACCCAGATCGTCGAGCCGGAGGCGTGGAGCGATCTCGCCCACGCGTGTGTCACGGCGCTCGGCGTCATGGCCAACCTGGCCGACGACATGCGCCACCTCCAGCGCACCGAGATCGCCGAGATCGCCGAGGGCTTCCGCCGGGAGCAGGTCGGGAGCTCGACGATGCCCCAGAAGCGCAACCCGGTGTCGTTCGAGAACGTGAAGAGCATCTGGAAGGCGTTCATGCCGCGGGTCATCACGACGTACCTCGATCAGATCAGCGAGCACCAGCGCGACCTGACCAACTCCGCATCGCAGCGCTTCTCGGGCGAGCTCCTCGCGGCGACGGCGTACGCGGCCACGCGGCTCGGCGCGTCGATCGACGGCATCCGCATCGATCGCGACCGGATGAAGGCGAACGTCGGGCTGTCGAAGGGCGGGATCATCGCCGAGGCGCTGTACGTCCTCCTCGCGAAACACGGCCATCACGACGCCCACGAGGCCGTCCGCCGGCTCACGCTCGAGGCGGATCGCAGCGGCAAGGGGATGCTCGAGCTCGCCGCGCTCGATCCCGACCTCAAGCCCCTGCTTGCCTCGCTCGCGCCGGACGAGCGGCGCGTCCTCGATCAGCCCGAGGAGTACCGCGGCCTGGCCGCGGACGTGGCCCGGGATGTCGCGACGGTCTGGCGCGCGAGGCTCGCGGGGATACTGCCGGAATGACCCTGACGACGAGCGCGATCCCGGGTGCCGTGCTCTTCCGGCACGGGAAGGTGCGCGAGGTGTACGAGGCCGGCCAGGATCAGCTGGTCATGGTCGCGAGCGACCGGCTGTCCGCGTTCGACGTCGTGCTCCCCACGCCGATCCCGGACAAGGGCCGGGTGCTCACCCAGCTCTCGAACTTCTGGTTCGGCCGGACGGCGAAGATCGTCCCGAACCATCTGCTCGAGACCGAGCTGGCTCGCTTCCCGGCGCCGTTCGCGAAGCATCCCGAGCTCGCCGGTCGTTCGGTGCTCGTGAAGCGCGCCGAGCGCATCGATTACGAGTGCGTGGCCCGCGGCTACCTCGCGGGATCGGGCTGGGCCGAGTACCGCAAGTCCGGCACGGTCGCTGGCGAGCGCCTGCCGCCGGGCCTGCAGGAATCGGCGCGGCTGGACGATCCCATCTTCACGCCGGCGACGAAGGCCATCACCGGCCACGACGAGAACATCTC
>DATJHW010000002.1:0-10035 GCA_035493615.1 Saccharimonadales bacterium (SeqCode)
ATCGGGCTGGGCCGAGTACCGCAAGTCCGGCACGGTCGCTGGCGAGCGCCTGCCGCCGGGCCTGCAGGAATCGGCGCGGCTGGACGATCCCATCTTCACGCCGGCGACGAAGGCCATCACCGGCCACGACGAGAACATCTCTCGCGCGCAGCTCGCGGCCGCGCTCGGGCGCGACCTCGCGACGCAGCTCGAGGAGGTCACGCTCGCGCTGTTCCGGCACGCGCACGCGTACGCGCTCGGCCAGGGCCTCATCCTCGCGGACACGAAGTTCGAGTTCGGGCTGCTGGACGGCAAGCTCGTGCTCATCGACGAAGCGCTGACTCCCGACTCGTCGCGCTACTGGGACGCCGCGACCTACCGGACGGGGAGCGCGCCGCCGTCGTACGACAAGCAGTTCGTACGCGACTTCTTGAACGCTGCCGGATGGGATCACGAGCCCCCCGCGCCGAAGCTGCCGGACGAGGTCGTGCGCGGCACCACCGACCGCTACCGCGAGTGCTACCGCAAGCTCACCGGCGCGGACCTGTCATGACCGGCTACGTCGCGACGATCCGCGTGCGGCCGAAGGCCGAGATCCGCGATCCGCAGGGCGAGGCCGTCGCGGGCGCGCTCCGGTCCCTCGGCGTCGACGTGGACAGCGTGCGCACCGGCAAGGAGATCGTCGTGCGGTTCTCGGCCGATGACCTACCGGAGGCGAGCGCGAAAGCGCGGCAAATGGGCGACGAGCTCCTGGCGAACCCGGTGATCGAGGAGTTCGCGGTCGAGGTCGCGGCGGAATGATGAGCGGCTGCGCCGGAGGCGGCCGCAGGCCGCGATGCTGAAGGTCGCGGTCCTGCGCTTCCCCGGCACCTGGAGCGAGACCGACTTCGCGCATGCGCTCGAGCTCGTCGGCGCGCAGGCGGACATCCTCTGGCACGCGGACGCCGACCTCCGCGGGTACGACGCCGCGATCGTGCCCGGGGGCTTCACGTACGGCGACTACCTGCGCGCGGGCGCGATCGCGGCGATCTCGCCGGCGGCCGGCGAGCTGCGCCGTGCGGACCGCGAGGGCATGCCGATCCTCGGGTCGTGCAACGGGTTCCAGATCCTCTGCGAGATCGGCCTGCTGCCCGGCGCGCTGGTTCGCAACCGGCAGGGCGAGTTCCGGTGCGACTGGGTGCACATGCGCGTCGAAAGCGATCGCACGCCCTTCACCGGCGGCCTGCGCGGCGAGATCCTGCGGATGCCGATCGCGCACGGCGAGGGCTGCTGGGTCGCGGACGACCGCACGCTCGCGCGCATCGAGACGAATGGGCAGGTCGTGTTCCGCTACACCGACGCCCGCGGCGCGGCATCGTTGGAGTCCAACCCGAACGGAAGTACCGCCAACATCGCCGGGCTGGCGAACGAGAATGGGAACGTGGTCGGACTCATGCCGCACCCGGAGCGCTGCAGCGAGGAATTGTTGGGCGGGACCGACGGCCGGCGCGTGCTGGAGGCATTGACCGCCTCCCGACACACCGGCATGGTCTCTGCTTCCGTTCAATAGCCAGATGGATCTCTTCGAGAAGCAGGCCCAGCTGACGCAGCTCTTCCAGACCTCGCCGGTCGACGTGGCGTACGCGAGCGGATCGGCCTCGGCGCGCAAGCTCGCGGGCAGCTTCAACGATCTCGACGTCGGCCTCCTGCTGCTGGACAAGATCAAGACCACGGAGTACTTCGACTACCAGGTCTATTTCGTGAGCGAGCTCTCGAAGGCGCTCGAGACGTCCGATCTCGACGTCGTCATCCTGAACAACGCGTCACTGCTTCAGCGTGCGCAGGTGATCAACACCTGGTCGCTCCTGTTCCAGCGCGATCAGCGCCGCCGGGTCCAGTTCGCAGCGCGAACGACGATGGAGTACCTCGAGTTCAAGAAGTACGACGAGCTCCAGTCGAAGGCCCTCGCCGAGCGCGTGCGCGGCGAGCGGTTCGCGGTCGACGAGGAGTACGTGCGCACGCGGCTCGTGCGGCTGCGCGAGTACCTCGGGCTCCTGCAGGACCTGAAAGGCGTCGACCGCGTGAAGTTCAAGGGCGATCCCAAGCTCTACGGCCTCGCGCAGTGGTACCTGCAGCAGGCGGTCGAGCTCACCTTCGGGACGGGCGCGTATCTCATCGCGGCGCTCGCGCTGCCGCAGCCCGAGGCGTACCACGACATCCTCGACGCGATCGCCGCGCACGGCATCATCGACCGGCAGCTGGCGTATCGTTTGGAGCACCTCGCCAACCTTCGCAACCTGCTCGCGTACGACCGGGAGCAGACGGACATCGATGAGGTGTACGGGCACATGCAGACGCGGCTCGACGATCTCGCCGCCTTCGCCGACCAGATCGACGTCTTCCTGGGAGACGGCACGGTCTCATGAGCGTCACCCCGATGACCTCGGGGACGACGACGGCGCAGCCTAAGTTCCGGCTCCCGCGCGAGGCCGGACTCACCGAGAGCGAAGCCGAGCGGGTCCGCGCCCTTCTCGGCCGCGAGCCGAACGCCCTTGAGTGGGGCATGTTCGGCGCGATGTGGAGCGAGCACTGCGCGTACAAGCACAGCAAGACCCTGCTCCGCACGCTGCCGACCACCGGCGCGCGCGTCGCGCTCGGTCCGGGCGAGAACGCGGGCGCGGTCGACCTCGGCGACGGGCTGCTCTGCGTGTTCAAGGTCGAGAGCCACAACCATCCGTCGGCCGTCGAGCCGTACCAGGGCGCCGCCACCGGCGTGGGCGGCATCCTCCGCGACATCTTCGCCATGGGCGCGCGCCCGATCGCGGTGCTCAACGGCCTGTTCTTCGGCCCGCCCGAGGCCGAGTCGACGCGCCGGATAGTGCGCGGGGTCGTCGGCGGCATCTCCTTCTACGGCAACTGCGTCGGCATCCCTGACGTGGGCGGGCACGTCTCCTTCGCGCCGGGCTACGCCGACAACCCGCTCGTCAACGCGATGTGCGTCGGATTGGTGGAGCGAGCCGATCTGCGCTCGACCGCCACGGCGAAGCCGGGCAGCGCCGTGTACCTCGTCGGCTCCGACACCGGGCGCGACGGGATCGCCGGAGCGTCGCTCCTCGCGAGCTTCGAGCTCGGGTCGGCGGACGCCGCGAAGCGGCCGTCGGTCCAGGTCGGCAATCCGTTCCTCGAGAAGCTGCTGCTCGAGGCCACGCTCGAGCTCGTCGCGCTGGACGCGGTCGAGGCGATGGGGGACCTCGGCGCGGCCGGCCTGACCTGTGCGTCGAGCGAGGTGGCCGCGAAGAGCAACGTCGGGATGCGCATCGACGTCGACTCGGTGCCCCGGCGCGCGACCGGGATGAGCCCGTACGAGGTCATGCTCAGCGAATCGCAGGAGCGGATGCTCGTCGTCGCGCGGCCCGGCCGCGAGGCCGACGTCGAGCGGGTCTTCGCGCGCTGGGAGCTCCACGGCGTCCAGATCGGCGAGGTCATCGCCGACGAGCGCCTCGAGATCCGCAGCGGTGCCGAGGTCGTCGCGTCGCTGCCGCCGAAGGCGCTGGCCGACGACGCGCCCGAGTACGACGTGCGGGAATGGGCGAAAGAGCAGGATCGCGGACAGCCCGCGGTTTCCACCGACGAGGTGATCAGTCCGGGCGACACCACCCACAAGATCGGATTGGAGCTGCTCCAACTGCTCGGTACCCCGGACGTCGCGTCGCGCGCGATCCTGTACCGGACCTACGACCAGATGGTCGGCACCGACACGGTCGTCGGCCCGGGCGCCGACGCCGCGGTCATGCGGATCAAAGGACGGTCGGACGGCATCGCGGTCGCGCTCGACGCGCAGCCGCGCGTCGCGGCGCTCGACCCGTTCACCGGCGCGGCCGCAGCGGTCGCCGAGGCGACGAGAAATCTCGTGTGCGTCGGAGCCGAGCCGCTCGCGATCACCGACTGCCTCAACCTCGGCAACCCCGAGCGTCCCGAGGGCGCGTGGCAGCTCGAGCGCACGATCGCCGGCATCAGCGCGGCATGCGATGCGCTCGAGGTGCCCGTCGTGTCCGGCAACGTGTCCCTGTACAACGCGACGCACGGCCGCGACATCTGGCCGACCGCCACCATCGGCGCCGTCGGCCGGATCGCCGACGTGACGAAGCACATTCCGGCGCGCACCGGCGAGCCCGGCGATCTGGTGCTGCTCGCGGGCAGCGCGCAGGTCTCGCTCGCGGCATCCACGTACGCCGGTCTGCGCGGCCAGGGCGAGGGCACCGTGCGGATCGACCTGGCGCTCGAGGCCCGGCTGCAGCGGTTCGTCCGGGCCGCGCATGCGCGTGGCGCGATCCGCGCGGCGCACGACCGCGCGGAGGGCGGCCTCGGTGTCGCGCTCGCGGAGCTCGCGATCCGCGATCGCATCGGGATGAAGGTCACGCTGCCCGCGGTCCGCGGCATCGACACGCGCGTCATGCTGTTCGGCGAAGGGCCATCCGGCATCGTCCTCGTGATCCGGACCGCGGACGAGCTGCTCGTGCGCGCGATCGCGACCGAGCACGACGTGCCGCTCTGGACGCTCGGCGCGATCGGCGGCGACATCCTCGAGATCGCGCCCGTGCTCGGCACGCCCGTCGAGGCGCTCGTGCGCGCGCACCGCGACGGGCTCGGGCGCGCGCTCGGACGGGCGAGCTAGCCGTGTGCGGCGTGTGCGGCATCTGGTCGCCGTCCACGGCCGATCCGAGCGAGGCCGCGCGGCTCATGTTCTTCGCGCTCTACGCGCTGCAGCACCGCGGGCAGGAGTCCGCGGGCATCGCGGCCACCGACGGGCGTGACCTGCGCGTCGTCCGGCGGATGGGCCTGGTCGGCCAGGTCTTCGCCGAACCTGACCTTGCCGCGCTCAGCGGGCGCGCGGCGATCGGCCACACCCGGTACTCGACGACCGGCTCCTCACGCATCGAGAACGCGCAGCCGATGGTCGTCCGCGACGACACACTGGGTGAGCTCGCGCTCGGGCACAACGGGAACTGCATCAACGCCCGCGACGTGCGCGACACGCTCATCGCCCAGGGCACCCAGTTCGAGACGTCGAGCGACACCGAGGTGGTCGCCCAGGCGATCGTCTCCGCCGCCGGCGCCGGCTGGGACCAACGCATCCTCGCGGCGCTGCCGACGCTCGCCGGTGCGTGGTCGCTCACGCTGCTCACGCCCACGGCGCTCTACGCGGTCCGCGATCCACTCGGGGTACGGCCGCTCTGCCTCGGCCGCAAGGGCGACGCCTGGATCGTCGCGAGCGAGAATTCCGCGCTCGAGACCATCGGCGCCGAGACGCTCCGCGATGTCCGGCCCGGCGAGGTCCTGCGGATCGACGACCGCGGGCCGGTGACCATCGCCGACCTCGCCGCGGGCCGGAGCGGCCTGTGCGTGTTCGAGCACGTGTACCTCGCATCCGCGTCCAGCGACATCGGCGGGCGCTCGGTGTACGCGACCCGCGAGCGGATGGGCGAGATCCTGGCGGACGAGCATCCGGCCGACGCCGACGTGGTCATCCCGGTCCCCGACAGCGCGATCCCCGCGGCGGTCGGCTACGCCCGGCGAAGCGGGATCCCGTTCCGCGAGGGCCTGATCAAGAACCGCTACATCGGGCGCACGTTCATCCAGCCGACGCAGGAGCTCCGCCGCCACAGCGTCGCGCTCAAGTACAACGCGCTCCGCGACGTGCTCGACGGGAAGCGCGTGGTCGTCGTGGACGACTCGATCGTGCGCGGCTCGACCAGCGGCCCGATCGTGCAGCTCCTCAAACGGCACGGCGCGCGCGAGGTCCACCTGCGGGTGTGCTCGCCGCCGCTCAAGCACCAGTGCTTCTTCGGCGTCGACATGGCCCGCCGCGACGAGCTCATCGCGTCGCGCATGGACGTGGACGGCATCCGCGCACTCGTCGGCGCGGACAGCCTTGGCTACCTTTCGGTCGAGGGCATGGTCCGGGCGACCGGGGCGACCACGGGCGATCTCTGCACCGCCTGTTTCACCGGCGACTACCTCGTGCCGGTGCAGCTGGAGCTGACGAAGGACGTGCTCGAGGCGAGCCGGGCGTGAATTACAAGCAGGCCGGCGTCGACATCTCGCGCGCCGAGGACGCCCTCGCCCGGATCCGTGACCGCGTCCGCGCGACGAAGCGGCCCGAGGTCCTTGGGGACATTGGCGGATTCGGCGGGCTTTTTCGCCTGACCGGCACCGACACGGTGCTCGTGGCAACGACGGACGGCGTCGGCACGAAGCTCGAGCTCGCCCGGCTGCTCGACCGCCACGAGGGCGTCGGGACCGACCTCGTGCACCACTGCGTGAACGACGCGCTCGCGATGGGCGCCGAGCCGCTGTTCTTCCTCGACTACTTCTCCACCAGCAGGCTCGACCCGGAGATCTTCTCCAGGGTCGTCGGGGCGATGGCCGACGCGTGCCGGGCGCACGGCTGCGCGCTCCTCGGCGGCGAGACCGCCGAGATGCCCGGCATGTACGCGCCGGGCGCGTACGACCTCGCGGGCTTCCTCGTTGGCGGCGTCGCGCGCGACCGGATCCTCGATCCCGCGTCCGTGCGCGAGGGCGACGTGCTCGTCGGCCTGCCGTCGAATGGTCTGCACACCAACGGCTTCTCGCTCGCTCGCGCGATCGTCTCCAAGCGCGCGCGGCTCGAGGAGCGCGACGACCGCGCGCTGCTCGATGCGCCGCGGCCCGAGCTCCGCGGGGGCACGCTCGGCGACGCGCTGCTTGCGACACACCGCTGCTATCTCGACGAGGTGCGCGCCTTGCGCGGCGCCGCGACGGTCCGCTCGATCGCGCACCTCACCGGCGGCGGCTGGGAGGGCAACCTGCCGCGCGCGCTCCCCGCGGAGCTCGGCGCGGTCGTCGACCGCGACAGCTGGATCGTTCCGCCGCTCTTCCGGATGCTCGCCGACTGGGGCCAGGTGGCGGACGGCGAGGCGTTCGATACCTGGAACATGGGCATCGGCCTCGTCGTGGTCATCGCGGCGGGCGACGAGCGTGCCGCGCTGCACGCGCTCCCGGATGCGATCCGCCTCGGCTCGGTCGAGCGCGCGCGGCCGGATGCGCCTCACGTCCGCTGGGCCAGGACCCGATGACCCTCCGCGTCGGGGTCTGCGTGAGCGGACGCGGCACGAATCTCCAGGCGATCATCGACGCGTGCAGCGATGGCCGGCTCGACGCGCGCGTCGTGTACGTCGGGTCGAGCCGCAAGAGCGCGCCGGCGCTCGAGCGCGCGAAAGCCGCGGGTGTACCCGCCGAGGCGTTTCCGCCCGCCGCGAACGGCGGCCGCGACGCGGCGCAGCAGCTCATGGCCCGGCGGCTCGTGGCCGCGGACGTCGAGCTCGTCGTCCTCGCGGGCTACGACCGGATCCTCGGCGACGCGTTCTGGGACGTGCTCGGCGATGAGGTCCCGGTCATCAACATCCATCCGTCGCTGCTCCCCGCCTTCGGCGGGCTCAATCGCCTCGCCGTCCACGAGGCCGTGCTCGCGGCGGGCGTGTCCGAGACCGGGTGCACGGTGCACCGCGCGCATCGCGGGATGCTCGATGCGGGCGAGACGATCGTGCAGCGCCGCGTGCCGGTGCTCCTGGGTGACGATCCCGAGAGGCTCGAGGCACGGGTGCTCGGCGAGGAGCACGTCGCGATCGTCGAAGCCGTCGCGCTCTTCGCGAGGTCGGCCGCGCGCGTCTAGCGCCGGTCGTCCGGCGCTGCGGACGGACCCGAGATCACGGTCGGGCCGGCTTCGCGGGCTGACAGAAGGTGGGACACCAGCCCACACCGACGGCACACCGGCAGTGACCGTCCACTCGGTTCGGTTCACCCGAGCGAGGGCGCGGAGACCGCCGGCTCCTCGTCGATGACCGACCGGCGCGATGCGTCGAGCCGGCGCGAGACGGCCAGGCCCGTGAGCGCGCCGGCGATCGCCAGGGCGAACGCGGCGGCGATCCCGGTCGTGACCTGCAGGTCGCGCGCGACCGCGATCGCGATCGCCGCGCCGCCGACGCCGGTGCCGAACGCGGTGCCGAGATTGTCGAGCACCTGCATCGCCGCGCCGGTCGCTCCCGTGCGCCCAGCGGGCGCGAGCCGCAGCACGAGCACGGAGATGGCGGCGTAGCCGAAGCCGATGCCCGATCCGCTCACCGCCCACGCGAGGTACGCCACCTCGACGGGAACGTTCGCGAACAGGAGGACCGCGAGCACGCCGCTCGCACCGAGCGCGACGAGCGCGAACGACGTCGTGATGATCGCCCGGCTGGTGAGCCGAGGCGCGAGGCGCTCGTGGATCCACGAACCGCCGGTCCAGGTCACGCCGCCGGTCGTGAGCACGATCCCCGCGAGCGTCGGGCTGAGGCCGCGGGCCTCGCGGAGCATCAACGGCAGGAACCCTTCGGTCCCGAAGAACGCGAACGTGAGCAGCCCGCGCACCAGCACGGCCGCGCCGAGCCCCGTACCTCCGGTCAACGTGCCCGCGGGTGCCACACGCCGGAGGGCCGGGATCCCGATGGCCGCGCCGGCGACGAGCAGCGCGATCGCGAGCGCGGGCGTCGAGTTCGAGAGGCCCGCGAGCAGGAGCCCGCCCCCGATCGCCACGAGCACCGCGTCGCGCCGGCTCGCGCGATGCCCCGGCGTCTCGGGCGCGCCCAGCTCGCGCAGTGCGGGGACGGCCAAGGTCGCGGCGACCGCGGCGAACGGGAGGAGCGAGAAGAACACGACGCGCCAGCCGAACGCCGTCGCGATGAACGCCGCGGCGGCCGGACCGACGATCGCGGGCAGCACCCATGCGGTCGAGATGATCGCGAACATCCGCGGCCGCTGACGCTCCGTGTACCCGCGGGCGATGCTCGCGTACGTGGAGGCGAGGATCGCGCCCGAACCGATCCCCTGGACCAGGCGCCCGGCGACCACCACCGGCATCGACGGTGCGGCGCCCGCGGTCGCGAGGCCGACGGCGAACAGCGTGAGCCCGACGGAGTAGGGAAGGAGCGTGCCGCGCTGGTCGGCGATGCCGCCGGCGACGATGACCGACGCAAGACTGCCGAGGAAGAACGCGCTGAATACCCAGCCGTAGAGCGATACGCCGCCGAGCTCGTCCGAGATGATCGGCAGGATCGTCTCGACCGCGAGCGCGGAGAATGCGATAAGCGTGATGGTGAGCACGAGCCCGACCGTCAGGGGTCGCATCGGTCCAACCCTAGGATCGATCGGGATGTGGTGGCGCGTGATCGCTGCGACGATCGCGATCGGCCTCGCCGCGTGCGCGCCGGCAGGTCCGGCGGCGCAATTGCCGAGCCCGACCCCGTCGGTCGTGCGTATCACGGCGGACGACGCGGCGCGGGCGATGGCCGGCGACCACTTCTACTCGGACTACGGCCAGGCGATCCTCATCATCAGCGGGCGTGTCGGCGGGATCACTGTGACCGGGAACAACAGCCGCATCGCACTCACCACCTCGACCGCGGCGGTCGTGCTATGCGAGACGTTCGGCGCGCCGGACGTGAAGACCGGTGACGCGATCTCGGTGCGCGTCCGCGCGACCGACGCGCTTCGCGACGATGCCGGCGTGCTCCTGCGCAGCTGCGAGGTCGCCTCGCCCTAGATCACCTATGCGAGGAGCCTGCGCTTCGGACCCACTGCACGGCGGCGAACACGAGCCAGAGGATCGCGAACGTCAGCCCGAGACCGACGAACGCCAGTTGCATGAGGAGCGGCCACACCGTCGCGACCTCCTCATCCTGGGAAGGGTGCAGCGTCATCCACGCGGTCAAGAGCAGGACGGGGATCCAGAGTAGCCCGGAGATCGCGATTGCCCATGCCGCCTTGCCCCACGCACGTAGGAGCTTCACGTCACGCTCGCAAGAGCTCGAGCGAGGTGCGCCTGCGCTTGTCGTACGTGATGAGCGCCCCGTCGAGCGGCGCGAACGACGGTCCGTCGAGCGCCATGCCGATCTCTTCCGCGAGCGCGACGATCGGCAGCTCGATGATCCCGCCGTGCGAGATCGCAAGGACGCGGTCCTTCGGGCCGACCCGCGCGGCGATGCGCGCCCAGGTCTGGAGCTG
>DATJHW010000003.1:0-10402 GCA_035493615.1 Saccharimonadales bacterium (SeqCode)
TGACGCGGCGGAGCAGGTGCGGATCAAGTCCGTCCTCGCCGCGACCTACGCGCGGACATATGCATACGAGGATGCGATCCGCGTGCTTCGCGAGGTGATCCAGGCGTGTGACGATGGTGTGGTCTCCGATCCGACGTTCCACTTCCGGCGGCTCGCGGATCTCGCCGTGATCCTCACGAACCAGCGCCAGCCCAAGCAGGCGATGCCGGTCTTCGAACGAGCGATCGCGCTCGCGGATCAGTTCAGCGACCGCCGCTCGCTCGGCGTCATGTATGCCGGTCTCGCCAAAGCCCATCACCTCCAGGGCGACGTCGAGCTCGCGATCCGCAACAACCAGCGGTCGCTCCAGGTGTACGAGGAGCTGAGCGCGCTCGACCAGGTGGCCTGCACCCTCGACAACATCGCGGTGCAGTACGCGGAATACGGCAACGGCGAGCGAGCGCGCGAGAGCCTGGCGCGTGGTGCCCGCATCGCGACGGAGATCAAGCGCGACGGCACGCTTGCCTCGATCAGGACGACCGAGGCCGAGATCGCCGCGAACAGCGACGCGGCCGAGGGGATGGAGCTCGCCCAGGAGGCGCTGAAGTTCGCGCGTAAGGTCGAGCAGATCGACGCGCAGATCCGATCGATGGTGCTCATCGGCGAGCTGAAGATGAAGAGCAACGGGACCGCGGCGCGGAAGTCGTTCCAGGAGGCCCGCCAGCTGGCCGAGGAGCGCGCGCCCCATCTGCTCCGCATGATCTTCGACCGCTGGTCGCACGCCGCAGAAGCGGCCGGCGACGGCGAGGAGGCCCTCCGCCTGGCCCGCCGGGCGCTGGAGAGCGTCAAAGCCTGACCCCGCTCACGCGTGAACGGGTCCGTGACCTCGTCGCGGGCACGATCCTCGCCTCCATCGGCGACACTCCGCTGGTCCCGCTGCGCCGCATCGGCGCCGGACTGCGCGGCGAGCTGTGGGCGAAGCTCGAGTCGTTCAATCCCGGCGGCAGCGTGAAGGATCGCGCCGTTCTTTGGATGATCCTGGACGCCGAGCAGCAGCTCGATCTCCAGGGCAAGACGATCCTCGATGCGACGAGCGGCAACACCGGCGTCGCGCTCGCGCTCGTGGGCGCCGTGCGCGGTCACCGCGTCGAGCTCTGCATGCCGGACAAGCTCTCGCCCGAGCGAAAGCGCATCGCCGCCGCGTTCGGGGCGGCGCTGACGCTCACCGACCCGCTGGATGGGAGCGACGGCGCGATCCTCGAGGCCCGGCGTCTCGCGCAGGATCCGAAGTACGTGTACCTGGACCAGTACGCGAATCCGGCGAACCCGCTGGCCCACGAGCAGTCGACCGGTCCCGAGCTCTGGACCCAGACCGACGGCCGGCTCACGCACGTCGTCGCGGGCGTCGGCACGTCGGGCACCGTCGTCGGGCTCTCCCGCGCTCTACGTCCGCGCGGCGTGCGCATCGTCGCCGTGCAGCCGGATGACGCCCTGCATGGGATCGAAGGATGGAAGCACATGCCGAGCGCCATCCGGCCGCCGATCTGGGACGAAGCGGTCGCGGACGAGCACCGGACGATGGCCACGGACGACGCCATCGCGATGGCCAGACGCCTCGCCCGCGAGGAGGGGATCCTCAGCGGCCCGTCGGGGGGCGGTGCGGTCGCCGCGGCGGTACAGGTCGCGCGGGAACAGGAGGGTGTGGTCGTCGCGTTATTGGCTGATGGCGGAGAGCGCTACCTCTCGACGCCCATGTGGGAGTGATGACATGGCGGTGACGGTTCGGCTGCCCGGCGTGCTGCGAGACGCGGTCGGCGGCGACTCGAAGATCGAGGCCTCCGGGGCGACGCTCGCCGATGTGTTCGCTGACATCGATCGCCGGCACCCGGGCTTCCGGTCAAGGGTGCTCGACGACCGCGGGACCATCCGGAGCTACGTGAATGTCTACGTCGGCGACATCGACGCCCGCGACTCCGGCGGTCTCGGCACCGCGGTGCCCGAGGGCAGCGAGGTCATGGTGATCCCGGCGATGGCCGGCGGGTGACGGACCACCTCGAGCTTCCCGCGGCGCTGCGCGACGCAATCGTCTCCCACGCGCGCGCGGAGGTGCCGAAGGAGGCCTGCGGGCTCGTCGCCGGCCGCGACGGGCGCGCGACGCGGGTCATCCGGTGCGTGAACGCGCACCCGGCGGCGGTGACCCGGTACACGATCGATCCGCGCGAGCAGCTGCGTGCATTCCGCGACATGGAGGCGAACGGCGAGGATCTGGTCGCGATCTACCACAGCCATCCCGCCACACAGGCGTACCCGTCGCCGACGGACCGCGCCGAGTCCCACTACCCCGAGGCGATCTATGTGCTCGTGTCCCTGCGCGATGCGGCTCCCGATGTCCGGGCGTTCCGGATCCGCGATGGCTGGGTGCGCGAGGTCGACCTGGCCTAAGGCCCTCGAACGCGCCAAGACGCCGCGATGGACGTCGACTCGTTGATCGCTGCCGCGTCGTCGGGCTCGATGTACCGGAACATGAGCGCCAGGCCCTGCGTCCCGACGACGGTCGTGAACTGCCGGAGCAGCTCGGGCCGGCCGTCGACCGAACCGCGGTACGTGTCGTCGATCAACAGGAGATCGCCGCTGCGCTCGATCGACCGGCGCGAGCTGGTCTGATCGAGCCCGCGCCGCCAGGCGAGCGCGACGTTCTCGGCGTAGCTATCCGGCGTCACCAGCGCGCTTCCGGTCGCTCGCATCACGACCAGGACGTCGGTGTCGGTCTGATAGCGCGCGAGCTCGCCTGCGATCCCGAGGTGGACTTCCTTCCACCGCGAGGGAAGGATCAGATCGAAGCCGTCGCCCGCAACTGCGGAACCGCCTGCGGGCGGGGTCGCGGCGATCGGCGGAGCAAGACCAGGCTCGTACGCGAGCGCGGTGAACTCGATGCGCGAGACCTGATCGGGGAGCGTGATCGGGACGCTCGCCAGGACGATCGCGACGGCCGCGACCGTGAGCGCGAGCGGTGCGAGCGGACGCACGTTCGTGAACAGGCCGTACACCAACCGCGCGAGCAGCAGGACCGCGAGGAGCCCCACGATCGGCAGGGACTGCGGCACGATCCCGAGGGCCGCCGCCAGCACGGGCATCAGGAAGAGCGGGGTGAGCGCGAAGGTGAGCGCGGTGAACGCCTGATCCATCGAGAGCTCGGCGTGACGGACCAGCCGCATGAACAGGGCGACCGCGGCCGACACCAGGGCCGCGACGATCGCGAGCCGGATGCCCAGCAGCAGCGCGTCGATGAAGATCCGGGTCGTGTAGTCGAGGGGGCTGAAGCCCTTCGCGGAGAGGACGAGCGCGTCGATCGAGATCGACAGCGCGACGCCGGCGAGGATCGCGACCAGCACGCCGGCGATCCCGTAGTGCTCCCGCGCGAGGCTCGCCGCGAAGCGGCTCGGGCGGAGGAGTGAGTCGCGGATGGACCGGCCGAACCATTGCCATTCGGTCTCGAACGTCTCGTCCACGTGGGCCAGAGCCTAGACAACAGAAGGCCCTCGCCGTGGCGAGGGCCTCTGTGATCTTTCAGACATTCAGGTCCCGGCGGGGACGCCGTTCCATGTCAAAGTGCTGGCCGGGCATCCGGCCTCAGTTTGGGAGACACCTTTGACGGTGGTCTCGGCTACGCAGCTTCGTGGCCGGCGTCCCCGATCGACTGGCCCTCTTCCGTCGAGGGCGTCATCGATCGACTTCCAGGACCTCGTAGCGAAGATGGATCCGAACCATTCGACCTCCGATGTGATTCGTCGGTCTCGCGTTTGGAGCTCCACCCCTGTTCTACACCTACCGAAGGGTGCGTCAAGAGGCCGACACCTCTTCGTTGTGGATACTTGCCGACCGAGCGAGCCGTTCGCGGATTTCCTCGGGAACGACGCGTACGTCCGGCCACCAGTCCTCGTCTTCATCGACACCCGCCGCGACTGCCGCCTCCGCCAAGAGGGCGATCGCCGATAGGACGTCCTCGAGCCGGATCGTCTCGGCGACGAGATCGCCATCCGCGCCGGCGTTGTGATACCCGGTGTTGGGCAAGGCGATCCCGGTCGCGACCCACCCGAGCCGAACGAAGGCCGATGCCTCGCACGTCCCGCCGGGCAGCAGGCGCCGCTGCGTGGCGATGCCGCGTTCGGCCAGCCGTTCCTGCGCGACGCGGAGGTAGCGCTCGGCCTCGTTGCTGAACGTGTTGTGGTAATCGCCGGCTCGCACGACGACGCCCGCGCCCGCGGGCGCGTAGCGCGAGTTGCTCGCCTCGACCGACACGACGTATGCGTCCTTTGGGATGCTCGCATCCTCTGCGATGAGCCGGGCGCCGAACAGCCCTGGCTCCTCGGCCCGGGTGAAGACCGCGTGCACGCTGAACGGGCGGGTCTCGTCCCGCAGCGCCTGCAGCGCCGAGAGGATGACCGCGCAGCCGGCGAGGTCGTCGGCGCTCCGCAGGTGCAGCTCGTTCCCTCGCCGCTCGAACGCGGGCACGTCGAGCACGGCCCAGTCGCCCACCGCGAGCGGCCCCTCGGACGCGATCTCGCAATACCCCGCGGACCAGTCGGGCAGCACCGGATCGTGGACGTAGCCGCTCCCGGTCCCCCGGACGCCGTCCGAGACGCCGTCGCGGTGGACGATGAGCGGGAACGATCGGCCCGCGAAGTATTTCGGCTCGATGCCGCCGCGGAACCGGGCGAGGCCGCGTGTCCCGTGGACCTCGGTGACCTCGAAGCCGGGATGGTCCGTGTGCGCGACGAACACGAGTGCCCGTTCCGCGATCCCACGTGTGAGCTGCACCGAGAGCTGGCCGTACGGATCGCGCGCCGGCACGAGGCCGAGCCGCGTCAGCTCGACGGCGATCGCGTCGAGCGCGCGCCACTCGTGATAGGGCGCGGTCGGAGGCGACGCGACACGCTCGAGCGTCGCGACCACATCGCGGGGATCGGGTGAACGGAGCATCGGTCGCGAGGATATCGTCCGGAGCGCGTGCTCCGTCTGTACGACACTCGCCGTCGCGCGATCGCGCCGGTCCGCGCGCGCGGGCGCGAGTTCACGATGTACGTCTGCGGGGTCACGCCGTACGACACCACGCACCTCGGGCATGCCCGCACCTTCCTGACCTTCGACGTGATCGCGCGGCTCCTCGAGGCCACCGGTCACCCGGTCCGGTACGTCCAGAACGTCACCGACATCGACGAATCGATCCTGCAGCGCGCAGCCCGGGACGGCGTGGGCTGGCGCGAGCTGGGCAGGCGCGAGGAGCGTGCGTATCTCGCCGACATGCGGCAGCTCGGATGGCGCAAGCCCGACGTGATCTGCCACGCGACGGCCGAGCTGCCCGCGATGTTCGCGCTCATCCGAGCGCTCGAGCGCCGCACGGCCGCTTACGTGCTGCCGCGCGGCGTGTACTTCCCGGTCAGCGCCGACCGGCGCTACGGCGAGCTGTCTCGGCTGTCCGCGGCATCCATGACGCGCATCCTCGCGGACCAGGACGACGCCGAACTCGAGGATCGCGGCCGCCGGGATCCGCGCGACTTCGCGCTCTGGCGCTTCGTCGACGACGGGCCCACGTGGCCGAGCCCGTGGGGCCGGGGCCGGCCGGGCTGGCACCTCGAGTGTTCCGCGATGATCCGCCATCACCTCGGCGATCGGATCGACCTGCACGGCGGCGGCTCGGATCTCATCTACCCGCATCACGAGAACGAGATCGCGCAATCCGAGACGGCGACCCGCAAGCGGCCGTTCGCCAGGACCTGGGCCCACGTTGCACCCATGCAGCTTGGCGGGAAGAAGATGTCGAAGTCCGACGGCAACATGGTCTTCGTCCGCGACGCCCTGAAGACGACCGATCCCCGCGCGCTCCGGCTCTACCTGCTCGATCGCCACTATCGGAAGCCGTTCGACCACGATGAGGCGCTGCTCGATCGGGCGCGCCTCCGCGCGAGCGCACTCGGGGACGCCTTCGGTCGCGGGCCCACCGGTCCGATCGGTCGCGATCCCGATAGCCGTGCGGCCCTTGCAGCGCTGGAGGACGACCTCGACGTCTCGCGCGCTCTCCGGATCCTCGAACGCGCGTCACCGCGGGCCGATGCTCCAACACGCGCTTCGCTTCGGGCGATCGCGCGGATCATCGGCGTGGCCTAGGAGGCGGTCAGAGCGGAGCGAACTGGGCCGTGAAGTGACGGAGCTGCGGTGGCTCGGAGACGATCTTGTAGCCGCGCAACGACTTGGCGCGACGCGCGACCTCGGCCACGACCTCGATCACGTAGTCGATGTGGCTCTGGGTGTAGGTGCGCCGCGGGATCGCCATGCGCACGAGCTCCATCGCGGCAGCCGTTTCGCTGCCGTCAGGATGCCTGCCGAACATCACGGTCCCGATCTCGACCGTGCGGATCCCGCCGGCCTCGTAGAGCGCGATCGAGAGCGCCTGCGCGGGGTAGGCGAGTGGTGGGATGTGCGCGAGCATCGTGCCCGCGTCGATGTACACGGCATGTCCGCCGGCCGGCTTCACGATCGGCACACCGGCGCGCTCGATCGCGTCGGCGAGATATTCCGTCGAGCGGATGCGGTAGCGCAGGTAGTCCGGCTCGACGCACTCCTTCAATCCCTGCGCGATCGCTTCGAGATCGCGGCCGGCGAGCCCTCCGTACGTCGGGAAGCCCTCCGTGAGGATGAGGAGGTTCCGGCAGCGCTCCGCGAGCGCGTCGTTGTTCATCGCGAGCCAGCCGCCGATGTTGCCCATCGGGTCCTTCTTCGCGCTCATCGTCATCCCGTCCGCGAGCGCGGCCATCTCGCGGACGATGTCCGGCACCGCCTTATCGGCGTAGCCCTTCTCGCGGGTCTTGATGAACCAGGCGTTCTCCGCGAAGCGGCACGCGTCGAGGAACAGGGGCACGTGGTGGCGGTCGCAGAGCTTCCGGACGCCGCGTAGGTTCTCGAGCGACACCGGCTGCCCGCCGCCGGAGTTGTTCGTGATCGTCACCATGACGACCGGCACGTCCTTCGCGCGCGTCTTCAGCAGCGTCTCGAGCGAGTCGAGATCCATGTTCCCCTTGAACGGATGCACGAGACCCGGCTGGCGGCCCTCAGGGATAACGAAGTCGACCGCCTCCGCGCCGGTCGCCTCGACGTTCGCGCGCGTCGTATCGAAGTGCGTGTTGTTCGGGACGACCTTGCCCGGACCCGCGATCGCCGAGAACAGGATCCGCTCCGCGGCTCGTCCCTGATGGGTGGGGATCACGTGCTTGAACGGGAAGAGCTCCTGGACCGCGGCGAGGAAGCGGAACCACGACGGCGAGCCCGCGTAGCTCTCATCGCCGTGCTGGATCGCGGCCCACTGGTCCCGCGACATCGCTCCGGTGCCCGAGTCCGTGAGGAAGTCGATCAGCACGTCCTCGGCCCGGAGGTTGAACAGGTTGTAGCCGGCCTCGCGGATCTTTCCGCGGCGTTCGTCCTCGGTCGTGAGCCGGAGCGGCTCGACCGAGTGGATGCGGAACGGCTCGATGATCGTCTTGAACTGTGGCGTCACCGCTCGGAGCATACGGGCGGATAATCAGGTCACTCGCGGCCCGGTCGCCTAGCGGTCTAGGGCGCTTCCCTTTCAAGGAAGAGGTCATGGGTTCGAATCCCATCCGGGCTACGGTCGATTTCCCGTGTCGCCGATGGTGGGCGCGAGCGCACAGCCGGCTCCCCCGTTCGGGATCCGCCGCTCACAATCCACCCATGCGAGGCTCGCTCCGTGTCCTCGTCCTCGTCCTCGTCGCCAGTGCGGCGTGCCGCGCCGGCGGACCAGACGACTCCATCGCTCTCCGCCCTCCACGCTGCGTGGCGACCGCCGTCAACGCGCGCTCGCTCGATGAACTCGTCGGCGCGAAGCTACGCCTGCTGGGCCGGCCATTCGACGTCGTGACGTCCGCGGACGCGCAGTGGTCTTTCGTGGGCCTCGAAGACGGCGCAATCGCCGTGGTGTCGAATGCCGCCCCGTCGCCGGCTCTCGTCCGCATGCTTCGGCTCCCCGGCCCGCCTGCCCTCAGCGCCCTCGCACTGACCCACGATGGCCGCTATCTGCTGGCAACCGACGGGCAGGATGGAATCGTGGTCCTGCGTGTCGATCTCGCCGAACGACCAGAGACGCGAGCGATCGTCGGCACCCTGCATGCCGGGATCGCGAACGCCGGCGCCGTCGGGGTGGCGACGTCAATCGATGACCGCCTTGCGTTCGTGACTCTGGAGAAGGCGAACGAGATCGCCGTCTTCGATCTCGCAGCTGCGGTCGCGAGCGGGTTTGCCCGTGGACGGCTTATCGGAACGATCCCGTCTGGTGTCGCGCCGGTTGGGATGGCGGTCACGCCCGACGGGCGCTGGCTCTACGCAACGAGCGAGCTCGCGTCCCGCACCGCGACGAACGGCACGCTCAGCGTGATCGACATGCGCATCGCGGCTGAGCGCCCAATGGACTCCGTTGTCGCCACTGCCCCAGCCGGCTGTGGCCCGGTGCGCGCCGCTGTCTCACCGGATGGGTCGATGGTCTGGGTCACCGCGCGCGAGAGCAACTCGGTCCTTGCATTTTCGACGGCCAAGCTTGTTGAGGATCCCGCGCATGCGCTGGTCGTGGAAGTGCCCGTTGGTCAGGCACCGGTCGCACTTACGTTCGTCGCTGATGGGACGCGACTGCTTGTTGCCGAGTCGAACCGCTTCCTCGCGAGCGGCGCTGCAGCTGGCGTGAGCATCGTTGACACTGCGGCCGCAATCGAGGGGCGCCCGGCGTTGCTCGGTAGCGTGCCGACGGGCAGCTTTCCAAGGGCGATGGCTGCCGGTCCTCGCGGCACAGTTATGGTCGCGAACTTCAACTCGGACGACCTTCAGCTCATACGAACTGACCACCTCCCGTAGTCGCGTCGCCAAGCCGTCGTTTCTGCTTGGCTCCTCACCCGGTCCCCGAGGCGACGAGCGATTGCGTCGCGGGTCTGGCGCATCAGTACCCGCTAGCAGAGCGGTCCGTACTGTCTGCCGGGGACGATGGGGGAGCGCGTCGCGACGAACCGGTTCACGACCTCGACGCTCAGCCCCGAGCTGTACACGCTGTTCGTGGTCGCCTTGACCGATGTGATCGTTGCTCAACAAGGCACTGTCGTTCACGGTGACAGCGCCGTTAGCGGCGCCTACCTTCGTTTCGAAGATCATGCGACCGGGCAGCGATCACGCCGGACGCCTCAGGGGTTTTTGTGCGGCTTAGGTCGCTTTTCTGACACGCGGCTCGGTCCGTCCGGCGCGTCAACCAGTTCCTGTTTCTGAATGATTCGCCTGCTGACACTTCTGGGTCGTTTCTCTGCGGCCATTTCCTTTCAAGGAAGAGGTCAGGGGTTCGAATCCCCTCCGGGCTACAGAGCCTTCGTCGTCGTTCTTGGCGACTGCCGTCGGAGCGGAAGATGGTGGAAGATTCCCCGAGACCGGCCGGGAGAGCGCGCTGGAACTGATCGATTCGCAGGCCAGCCCGACCGGCGTGACGATCCAGGTCTACCGGCCCACTGGGCGCCCGCCGTACTCACCGCGACACCCCGTGGACGACATGACAAGCCCCTTCGATGGAGGCCCGCCTAGACTCGCGGACCGCCCTTATTGGCTTGGGCACGACGCCGACTGAGGACCCCGAGCCCCGCTCGCAGCACGTAGGCCCCGACGATCAGGACGACAATCGAGCCGGCCAAAATGACGAACGCATTGGCAATTTCCGAGGACATGAAGCGAGCCTAGCAGCCGAACCCTCGCTCTAAGTGCGACTCAGGGCGCTGAAACTTGCCGTTCGCCTGCACCAAAGACCGAAGTGTTGGATCCAAGCGCATCATTGATTCGTGCCCGACAAGCTCAAACGTGTCGATGTCCCGCGAGGAACGTCCCGGGGACGATGGCTGGTGAGCGCGGGAGTATCGCTGCTGATGATGGCGGACTACATCTTTCGCAATCGCCGGGAGGTTCCGGCGTTGATCGTGAAGGCTCGCAAGCCCGCCGTGTCAACGGCCCATACCTTCGAGATGCCAGAACCCCTCCCGCGTCCGACCGCCCAGCCTTCGCTCGGACCTGGTTCGATACCCTCGCGGGCAAGACGCGTCCGGCGCGAGAGCCACGCCACTAGCCCGAGCTGAGCACGGAATACGCGCGCTCGAGGTCTGGTGTCGACGGGAGAGATGCGTAGATCCTCGTTGCTGGGACTGCCGCGTGCACGCACCGGCCAACGCTGGCCAGCATGACCGCACCGACGAGCTGAGATGAGAGCGGTCGCCCTGGAGCCCGTCGACGCGCTCGAAGTTCTGGTCCTGGTCGACAACGTCAGTGACGCGCTGCTTGCCGACGGCGACGTCGCCCGGCGACCGCCGTTCTCACTCAACCCGGAGAGCGATCAGCT
>DATJHW010000004.1:0-2681 GCA_035493615.1 Saccharimonadales bacterium (SeqCode)
GACGACCGACGGTGGCGCGACGTGGCACTCCTTCACGACCGACTACCAGCAGGCCGCGCCGGTCCCGCCGGTCATCACGTTCGGCGATGCGCAGGTCGGCTACGCGACCGTGCGCGGCGCGATCCAGCGCACGATCGACGGCGGCGCGCACTGGAGTGCGATCCGCACGCCGGGGACGTTCTAGCGAACGACGATCCCCGCGCCGGCGATCGCCGCAGCGAAGCGGTCGGCGATGAGCGCGTAGCCCGCATCGGACGGATGGAAGCCGTCCGCCGAGACCGTGATCGTGCTCACGAGCGGCCCGGATCCGGTGAACAGATCGACGACCGTCACGCGTCCCGCGAACGTCGCGGTAAGCGCGGCGATCGCCGCGTTGTACGCCGTGATGCGCGCGAGCAGCGCGCTCTGATCCGTCCCGGCATACGCGGGCACCGAGCGGAGATCGGGAACGTCGCCGACGAAGATCCGCGCGGTCGTGCCTGACACGAGCGGGGCGACGACCGAACGCAGTGCTGCCGCGTAGTCGGCGGCCGAGAGGTTCGCGTTGAGATCGTTCACCGCCAGCCAGATCGTCACGAGCTGCGGCCGCGCGGCGATCGCTGCGGGGAGCTGCTCTCGCGCGGCCTGCGACGCGATGGATCCGGAGACACCGAGGTTGAGGTACTCGGTGCCCGCCGGCAGTCGTGCCGCGAGGCGCGCAGGCCACGAGCCGGTGTGCGGGTCGGACGCGCCGACGCCCACCGTGTCCGACGCGCCGACGGCGACGTAGCGGAACGCGGCGGCAGCCGGCGATGGAGAGGCGGTCGGGGCGCTCGTCGTGACGAACAGTGTGGGCGCCGGCGTCGCTCGAGGCGTCGCGGTGGCGACGGCCGATGGTGCTGAGCTGCACGAAACGACTGCGAGCAACGACACGAAGATGAGCCTCGTCACCGATCGAGGGTAGCGATAGACTTTGGGTGTTCCTGAAGGAACGCACGGGGATGCGTGGTTTCGACAGGGCAGGCGAACGTATCGTCGCGAGCCGAGGAACGCCGTTCCCCCTCGTAAATCCGAACGGCGCCAGGTAACTGGCAACACCTCTTACGCAGTCGCTGCCTAGTCAGTGACCGTCCTCCCGGTCTCCGCCCCGCGGGCCGGGAAGGGCGACTTTTGCGGGGCTGCGGTCCGCCGAGCGCCCGGTAGGCGGATCAAAGATCACGGGCTGGCGGGACCGGAAGCGAGCCAGTGCGCGTCCGGGACCGCGAGACAACAAACCGCTGGCTACGCTCGTAGACGCGATACGGTCAAGGGCCTTGGACGGGGAGTTCGACCCTCCCCCATCTCCACTCGTTGAAGGGGGCTCGGCGGCCGCCGGCGAAGCCGGCGCCGCCGCACGAACGAGACGGCGCCCTCGAGCCCGACGGTGCGGTCAGGGTCCGTGGTACGAAAGTTGGGCTGCGAGGGCGCTCGGCACGGGACTACGGTCGCGCGATGAGCGCGCGTGGCGAGCGCCGGCGGTTCTCCCTCGACGAGCTTCCCCCGTCTGCCGCCGCGCCGCGCGTCACTTTCCTGGCGGCCTTCTTCCTCGGTGCGGCGACCTGCGCGCTCCTGCTCCTCGATTCCGCCGGTCCATACGGGATCCTCGTCGGCCCGGCTCTCCGACCGATCGCCTGGGTCGCCTTCAGCGGTGGCCTCTGTCTCGCCGTCGCGGCAGCGCTCGAATGGACACGCGCGATCCGCAGTCCGGTTGACTCAGCCGCCTTGACGCTTCGCGATCTGCGCGAGCTCACCGCGGAGCGGTTCGCCGACTGGTGCGCGACCCGACTTCGCGAGCAGGGCTATTCGGTGATCCCCGTCGCGGGCCTGTCCGAACCGGGCGTCGACCTCATCGCCGAGCGCGAGCGCGAACGGCTGGTCGTCCAGTGCAAGCGGTGGTTCGGTGCCCTCCCGGTGGAAGGGCCGCAGGTAAAAGAGCTGTTCGGAGCCATGCAGCGGGAGCACGCGAACGGCGCGATGGTGATGACGACCGGCCACTTCAGCGAACCCGCTCTCCGCAGCGCGAGTGGCACGCCGATCCGATTGTGGGACGTGGACCGGTTGATGGGCACCGTGACGATCCCCGCTCTTGACGCGCAGGCCGACCTAGCCGCGCACTAGCCCGCCAGGCCTTCGATCGCCGCTTCGGCCGCGATCGCCGCGGTCCGCAGGCGGCGATGATCGGGATGCGTGAGCACCATCGTGCGGCGATAGAAGACCGCGATGACCCCGAGCGGCGTGCCGGCGGACGAGATGATCGGGGCGAATGCCGCCGAGCGTGAGTCGGCGACAAGATCGTCATCGGACGTCGTCTCGACGATCCGCGTCTCGCGCATCGACCGTGCGAGCGCGGGCAGACCCAGGAAGGTGCGTTCGGCATCGAAGTCGGTGATCCCGACCGTGCTCACGACGTGGATCCCGCGGCCGGTGCTCGACAGGGCGAACAGCATCGCCGCATCGCAGGCCAGGGCCGAGCGGATCAAGCGGACGACGTCATCCGCGCCCACGCCCGCGCCGACGGCGTTCCCCAGGGCCTCATCGGCGTGGCCGCGGGCGTTCAGCGGCCTGAGCGCACCGGTGCCGGCGACGATCATCGCGATGACGAGCGCTCCGAGTACGGTCCCGAAGACGACGAGGATCGTCTCGCGCGACGAGAGCACCGCGGC
>DATJHW010000005.1:0-23807 GCA_035493615.1 Saccharimonadales bacterium (SeqCode)
AAGTGGTCGTGGGACGAGTTCCGCGCACTGCCGGCGCAGGAGTTCGTCGTCGACATCTCCTGCGTCACGACCTGGACGAAGCTCGACACACGCTGGCGCGGGGTGAGCGTCGACGTACTGCTCGAGCACACGGAGCTCGCACCCGACGCGCGGTTCCTTACGGCCCTCTGCTACGGCGGCTACACCACGAATCTGCCGCTGCCCGACGCGTTGAACGGTCAGGCGTTCGTCGCCTACGAGTACGACGGGCAGCCGCTGCCGCCGGACCACGGCGGTCCGGCGCGCCTCGTCGTCCCGCACCTGTACTTCTGGAAGAGCGCGAAGTGGGTCCGCGGGCTGCGTCTCATGGCAGACGATCGCGAGGGCTTCTGGGAATCACTCGGCTACAACAACCACGGCGATCCCTGGAAAGAAGAGCGGTACAGCGGCGATTCGTGACGACAGCGCTCGAGTGGCAGCTCGCCACGGTCACCGCGATCCGCGCCGAGACGGCCAAGGTCAAGAGCTTCACGTTCGCGCTCCCGGGCTGGACGCGGCACCGCGCCGGCCAGCACTACGACATCCGGCTCACCGCACCAGACGGTTACCGTGCGCAGCGCAGCTACTCGATCGCCTCGGAGCCCGAGCGCACCGGCGAGATCGATCTCACCATCGAGCGGGTCGAGGGCGGCGAGGTCTCGGTGTTCATGCACGAGGTGGTCGCGGTCGGCGACCGGATCGAGGTGCGCGGACCGATCGGCGGCTACTTCGTGTGGGAGGCCGATATGGCCGGCCCGCTGCTCCTCGTCGCCGGTGGGTCGGGGATCGTTCCGCTCATGTCGATGCTCCGCCACCGTGCGGCAACAGGCTCGACGGTCCCGGCACGGATCCTGTACAGCTCGCGCACTTACGACGACGTGATCTACCGCGACGAGCTCGACCGGCTGAAGGCGGCCGGTGACTCGTTCGAGGTGTTCCACACCCTCACCCGCACGCAGCCGGCTGGCTGGACGGGATTCGCGAGGCGGATCGATGGCCGGATGCTGAGCGACATCAGCCAGGCGTTCGGGGCGAAGGCGCTCACGTTCATCTGCGGACCGACCCCGCTCGTCGAATCCGCGGCGAACGGCCTGCTCGAGCTCGGGCTCAAGGCCGAGCGGATCAAGACCGAGCGGTTCGGGCCCAGCGGCAAGTAGGAGGCAGGATGGACCCCACGAACGCGGACCTGGTGCTCGACGGCAACGCGGTCGCCGGCGTGCTCGCCGAGATCTTCGGCGACGACCTCACCGCGGTGCTCGGGACGTGCCCCGACTGCGGCAAGCGGGCCGAACTTGCCACGTGCCGGGCGTACACGCACGCTCCGGGGATCGTGCTTCGGTGTTCGGCCTGCGACGGCGTGCAGCTGCGGATCGCGTGGACGCCGCGGGGGTATCGCTACGAGGCGCGTGTACAGGTCGACGGGCGGTTCCCTGCGTCTGGGTAGGGATCCACTGGAGGACTGAGATGCCATTCAAGAGCAAGGCCCAGCGGCGGAAATTCGCGGAGCTGCTGGTGGACGGCAAGATCACCGACGAGCAGTACGAAGAGTGGAATCGCTCGACGGGGAAGAAGGAGCTCCCTGAGCGGATCCATCCCGTGCCGGGTGCGAAAAAGAAGACGACGGCGAAGAAGAAGACCACTGCGCGGAAGAAGACGACGAAGAAGAAGACGACGAAAAAGAAGACGGCCAAGAAGCGGTAGCCGCTACGCGCGAGTGACCTTTCGGGGCTTCGGCGCCGGCGGCAGCGGCAGGAAGGCAGCTTCGGGATCGTCTTTCAGCATCGGGCGCAGCTCGGCAAACAGGGTCGGCACGACGCGCTTGGCGATGCGCCACGCCGCTTCGTCGTCCTCGGTGTCACCGACGAGGTCCTTCCACTTGATCGAGGTGCGATCGCGCAGCGCGGCGCTGAGATCTGCTGATGCCGCGCGCGTCTCGGCGATGCTGTCGCGTAGCCGTTTCTGGTCATCGGCTCCGTCGAGCACCTGCTTCTTCGGGAAGCGGCTCAGCGCGTAGGCGACCTGCGCGGCCTGCAGCAGCCGAAGGACGGCCCTCCGATCGCGGGGAGAAAGGTCAGTCACAACAGAGCGGGTGGCGGGAGTCGAACCCGCACTTCAACCTTGGAGGGGTCGCGCGCTACCGCTACGCCACACCCGCATGTGCAAGACGCGAGTTTAGACGACGCTCCACGTGATCGGACGCCCTGCGACCTCCCGCAGCCGACCACGGAGCTCGAGATATCGCAGGTGCGCGAGCGTCTCAGCGAGCGCGAACCGCTCCTCGTGCGGCGAGCGCAGCACCGGGAAGAGCGTCCGGCAGATCGCGTACGCATTGCGCGGCGTCCCACCCGCGGCTTCAAGGGTCGCGTCGAGCCGCTGCGCGTGATGCGCGAGGATCTCGTCGACCCGTCCGGCACAGTCATCGAACGGATCGCCGTGCGCGGGCAGCACGCGCGTGACGCCGAGGGTCTTCATCTTCTCGAGCGCGCTGAGGAAGTCTCCGAGCGGATCGGGCCGCCCGTCGGGATAGACGCCGACGTTCGAGGTGATGCGCGGCAGCACATGATCGCCGGCGAGGAGCGTGCCGGCGGACTCCTCGAACAGGACGGCGTGATGATCGGTGTGGCCGGGCGTCCACACCACGGTGAACGCGCGGGCGCCAAGATCGAGCACCTCACCGTCGGCGACCGGATGGATCGGTTCGAACGGATCGACCCGATCGTTCATCGCCACCCACGCGGCCCGCATCCCTTCGTCGACGTCACGCGGCATCCCGTGGCGCTCGAACATCTCGTACGTCCGATCGATCAGCCGGTGGTCCGCGGCCCAGACCTCGTGCGCGCGGCCGATCTCCGGACCGTGCATGAGCAACTCGGCGCCGGCGTCGCGCAAGGTGCCAGCCATCCCGAGGTGATCGGGATGGAGATGGGTGATGAACGCCGTCCGGATGTCCGCGAGCGCGACGCCCGCATCGCGGAGTCCGGCGCGGAGCTCAGCCTCCGCCTCTGGCGTGTGCATGCCGCTGTCGACGATCGACCACCCGCGCTCGCCTTCGATGAGGTAGACGTTCACGTTCCGCAGGGCCAACGGAAGGGGGAGCACGATGCGCCGGACGCCCGGCGCGACGTACTGCTCGGACGTCACGCTCATAGAATGGTGGGACTCCGGCCCGTTCGTCTAGCGGCCCAGGACACTGCCCTCTCAAGGCAGAGACCACCGGTTCGAATCCGGTACGGGCTACCGGAACACACACTGTCAGCTTCGCCTCGACGCCGCAGGGCGATGCCAAAAGACACCGCAGGTCCTTTTGGCATCGCCGAGTTGTACTGACACCGGTCATGACGCGCGCCCGCCGGTCGGAAGGATCGAAATCAGGCCCAGCTGCCAATGCTGACCACTCCGATGGTTGGCGGACACTATTCGACAGTCGGCGACGAAGAAACGCATTGCAGGCGATGTTGAGTGCGTATCCGACGCTCGAGCAGTCGATTCTCATCGTGCGCGACTGGAGCCAGTTCCTGCCCGCTGGCGCGAGCGCGTGCGGCTCACGCGCATCAACAGCGGCAGTACCCGAGCGACGAATCATCGCGACTGCCGCGTCAGTTCTTGCGTCTATGCGTCAGCTTCCCACTTTGGAGCCCGAACGCGTGCGTTTGGCAGCTTGCAGGCCCGATCCCACAGCGTCGCGGCAGCGACCACGCTGCAGAAACACGCCTAGTAGCGCGGCGCGATCAGGCACCTCCGCGCGAGGCGACGCGCAGGAGCCCGCGACCTGTGCCGACCAGCCACACGGCAAGCGGGATGAGCGAGAGCAGCGACGCGACCAAGCCGACCATGCCCGCGCTCGCGGGAATGAGGCCGAGGGCGCCTCCGGCGATCCCCGCGTACGCGGTAATTTTGCCGAAAGGACCGCCGCGGAGCATGACCACGCCCACAAGTAGCATCGCCGTGCCGGCGAGCACGTAGCTCACGGTGAACGCGGTCCCCTGCCAGGTCAGGAGTAGACCCTGGCCCACGGCTAGGGCTGCCGCCCGCTCGAGGTCACTGCCGGCGGCGGCCCACTGGCCGCTCGCCGCCAGCATCTCGAAAGCGACCGCCGATGCGAAGTAGACCGCGGCGGCGAGCAACTCCAACATGAGAAAGGCTGCGGCGAGCGCTGGACGCACGCGACGCAACGCGGCGAATAACCCTAGAAAGAGAACGGCCAGCAGCACGTAATCGACGATGAGTGCGAGGTCCATGTTCATGAGACCGACCAGTGAATTGCGCTGGAAGAGTGCGAACCAGTCAGCGATCGTCGTCGGCGGGGGCCAGAGCACGAACACCGCCATCTGCACGGGCATGAGCGCCACGACGGCCAACGCCGCGATGCCGGCCGCGCGATAGATCGGCCGCCAATCGTCGGTGACGTTCTTCTCGGGACTCTCGGCGGCCGGGGAACGAGAAGGCGTGCCGGCTGACGTGATCAGCGTAGTCATCCACTGCTCCATAGAGCGGGCGTGCTCTTCGCGTGCATGCTCGCGGGGACAACGCGTGCATTCCTAGGGCACTTGGTCCCGATCGCTAAGGCCGTTGGCCACAACGTGCGGAGCGCGCACGAAATGGATTGCGCTGCGGCGCTGGCTCGACGCCCTGGAGGCTCGGCTCCTTGGAACGGTGATCAGCCGACGCGCGAGGCCCGACGGCTTTGGAACGACGGGTCGTTTGACTCTAGGAACGCACTCTCGTGCCGCGCAACATCCGCATGAAAGGAGCACGTGTGATGGATGTTCGTCAGCACTGCGATCGAGAGGCCTCGTGATGATGCGACGGCCGGTGCGCTATGTGGCGGCAGCGCTGGCAGCGACCATGGCGGTGATCTACTTCTTGATCGGCGCCGGCGTCTTGACGGTGGTCGAGCCGGCCGCGGGCGACTCGAGCATGCTGGTCTTTGGCGCTAGTGCCGGAGCTGCATTCCTAACGGGGGCACTCCTCTTGGTAGCGTTCGACCGGCGAATGCTCTGGATCGTCGGCGCGGTCCTTCAGCTCTTCGTGGTATGGGGCTACTTCGCAGTCGCGCCCGACCGCACGCCTTCGTTCGAGACCTGGGGCGTCACGTTGCGCATCATCGAATTTCCGCTGCTCGTGGCTCTGCTCTACCTCGCCGTTGGTCCGGCAACGTCACGCAGCGCGACAGTACAGCTCCTACGGAAAGGACCACAGAGATGAAGGCCCTCGTGATCTACGCGTCACGGACCGGCAACACCAGGACGCTCGCTGAGGCGATCGCTGAGACCATGCGCGAGCGGGGCACTGCAGTCGAGGTGTTCGACGCTGAGCAGGCACCCATGACACTGCCCGAATGCGACCTCATCTTCGTTGGCGGACCGACCGAGCGTCACACGTTGACGCCAGCGGTGGTTGGTTTCTTTGACCGCCTTGAGGCTGGCTCACTGCGCGGAAAGGCCGGCGTTGCCTTTGACACCCGCATGCAGTGGCCGCGCTTCGTGTCGGGCTCGGCAGCAGACGAAATCGCCAAGCGGCTGAAGGCGGCGGGCGCGCGGCTCGTCACCGTTGCAGAGAGCTTCTTCGTGCGCACCGAACCCGTGCTCGGGTACGAGCTCGTGCCCGGTGAGCTCGCTCGAGCGAGGACTTGGACCACCCAGGTGGCACGCGAGGTTGGTGCCGAGATGGCGGTCGCCTAACGATCGAAGCGCATCGAGCGTCATCGTGCCGCGAAGGCTGGCCGTAAACGCGGACGCGCAACAGTCTGCCTCCCTGTCAGTCGAGACTGGCGCGTCGCGATGACCCCGGAGTGAGCCGTTGGCCCGTCCGGTCTTTTGGCGTCGCCGACCTTAGCGCGCGTGCGGAAGCACGACCACGTTGATCGCCGCGGTCGCTGCCGCTTGGCCCGCGAGCGCAGCTTTCCTGGCCCGGCCCTCGTTTTCGTCTGGCGCCTCAAACAGCGCCTGGATCTCTTTGAAGACGGGCTCCGGTAGCTTGCCCTTGAAGTCCTCGATGGTCGCCGTCAGCGCCGTGCGCGCCTGTTCGAGTGTGATTCCTGCCTTGTCGGAGATCTCCTTGGCCAGCCTGTCGATGTTCACGTGTGACTCCTTTGCCACGTCGCACTCGGCGCTCTGAGTGTGGCAAGGGCCGCGCTACGCCACTAGAGCCGTTCGGACCCTGACCGAGAATCGATAGGCCTCTCGCCCGCGATGGCCTTTGGGTGCGGCGGCGCTCGACACGTCGGTGAAGGCTGATCCGAGCGCGGTCCTCGCCGCAGCGGGCTACGCGACGATCGTCGCCAGGGTGCTCCCCAGATGGACAGGGTGGATCGCCTGCGCCGCGGCGGCCGTCAATCTGGTCGCCGGCCCCTCGGTATTCGGCGGCACCGATTACACCGGCTTCTACACCGCGAGCGGGTACGTCACGTTCATCGGCCAGGCCGCCATGTTCATCTGGTTCACCGTCGCGACAGTTGCGACGCTCGTGAGGCGCACGGAGACTCCCGTCGTCGTGACGGTAGATCGATAGGGGCCTACGGACCCATCGCGTTGTTGCCTTCTGCTCTATCGGCCCTCCTCCGTGACTGCGAGGCTTGCTGAACGGAAGAGGCGATAGGCGATGCGCGCTGACTCGGTGATTCTTGAGGGATCGAAAGCCGGCGTGATCGTATCCGATCAGGGAGTCGCGCCAGCTGGGGTCGTCCGCCCTTCTCGCCTCGATCTGCGCGAACGGCGGAGGACCCTGGCCGCGGCCGCTCGGTCCGCGATCTTCCTCCTGAAGATGATGCCGATCCCGTCGCGGCCGTGGGACTGGATGACCCACCGACCGATTGTCGAGCCCCGCTGGTTATCGACCGAGGGCGGCCGGGGTGAGGGGGACCTGTACCGCCCGCCATCTCACGGTCCGCACCCGTCGGTCCTGTGTGTCCTCGGCATCGTCCCGGCCGGCGTCGAGCATCCGCTGGTCACCCGGCTCGGTGAAGGGCTTGCGCGTGCCGGGTTTGTGGCCCTGCTGCATCGGTCCACCCCGATGCGTGATCTTCGCCTCGATCCCGACGACATTCCTGAGCTTGCCTCCGCGTACGCGACGCTGCTGCGTCAGCCGTTCGTCGATCCGAGCCGCAGCGGGCTCCTCGGAGTGTGCGTCGGTGGGTCGTTCGCGCTGATGGCCGCTGCCAGCCCGAGCATCCGCGAGCAGGTCGCGTTCGTCTTCGCCTACGCGCCCTATTCCTCGATGTGGACGCTCGCGGTGGACATCGCGAGCGGGTCTCGGACACTCGGCGATGCGCATGAGCCGTGGGATGTCGATCCGCTGACCTGGCAGGCCTACGTGCGCTCGTTGACGGACTGGCTGAGCGCGGCTGACGGTGCGCGTCTGCGCGAGGCCTTCGAACACCGCATTAGATGGAACGCCGACAAGACCGTGATCCTGCGGTCAGCCGTCGGTCACATCGATCCGAGCGGACTTTCCGAGGATGGGCGCGCTGCGCTGCGGGTTCTGAGCGCCGGCGCCGACGAGATCGAGAGCGCTCTGGGTGGACTACCGCCAGCTGCGCAAGACCGGCTGGCGAGGCTATCTCCGATGAACTACATCCAGGACATCTTGGCCAGACGGATCATCCTGCTCCACGACCGCTACGACCACGTCATCCCCGTCGGCGAATCGCGCCGTCTCTGGGCCGCCCTCGCGGCGCGCCCGGGTGCGAGCTACGTCGAGATGGGGCTACAGCACCTGCGGATGCCCCGCGGACTGCCGCCGCTTCGATTGGCGCGCGAGATCGCGAAGGCGTACCTCGGCTGGTATCCGCTTTTCCGCGTGACCACGGTTTAGAGCTTCACCCGAAGAAGGAGTCAGTTGATGGCTGTTGCATACGCGACCACTTCGCTCGTGAGCACTCGACAGGGAGCCGTGCGCGGCGCCGTCGTCGACGGGGTCCATGTCTTCAGGGCCGTTCCCTTCGCCGCTCCGCCATTTGGCGCGAATCGCCTGCGCGCTCCGCAGCCGGTGCAGCCGTGGACCGGCGTGCGTGACGCGCTCGTCGACGGCCCTAAGCCACCGCAGCCGCCCTTCCCTGGCACCGAGAACGCTCCGGCGTCGTGGGATCGCGCGCCGGTCGGCGAGGACTGTCTCCACGTCAACATCTGGACGCCCGAGCTCGGATCGGCGCGTCTGCCGGTGATGATCTGGATCACCGGCGGTTCGTTCCGGGCCGGCTCCAACGCGTGGTACGACGGCAGTCGTTTCGCGCGCGACGGGGTCGTGTGTGTCGCCATCAACTATCGCTCGGGGCCGGAGGGATTCCTCTATCTGCGCGATGGCACGTCCAACCGCGGATTGCTTGATCAGATCGCAGCGATGCAGTGGGTCCAGGACAACATCGCGACGTTCGGGGGCGATCCCGCCAATGTGACGTTGTGCGGTGAGTCCGCTGGGGCAATGAGCATCGGGATGCTGCTGGCGATGCCCCGTGCACGGGGCCTATTCTGCCGCGCGATCCTGGAGAGCGGTGCGGCTCATCACGTGATCCCGGCTTCCGCTGCCCTGCGGATCGGTGAGCTGTTCGCCGAGAGGCTCGGCGTCGCACCGACTCACGACGCGATGGCGGCGCTCCCCTACGACAGGATCATCGCCGCGCACGCCGCGCTCGATGCCGACGTGATGGCGGACCCTGATCCAGCGCGCTGGGGGATCAGCATGGCCGGCGCGATGCTGACGCAGCCGGTAATCGACGGCGACATCGTCCCATCGGTCCCGATCGAACGGATCCGCTCCGGCTCCGCCGCGGATGTCGACGTGATCGTCGGCACGAACGTTGACGACTGGCGGATGTTCCTCGCCTTCACGGGAGAGCTCGGCACGATAACGGATCGAATGATCACTGGAGCAGTGACCGAGTTTGGATCCCACAGCTTCGCCGCCTACGGACTCCCTGCCGAGCGCGGCCTCGCGGCGTATCGCCTTCAGTACCCGTCGGCCACTCCGGGTGAGCTTCTGGCGGCGATCCAGACGGACTGGTGGTGCCGCATTCCGGCGATCCGCCTCGCCGACGCCCACGTCAACTCGGGTTCGCGCACGTACATGTATGAATTCGGGTGGCGTTCGCCGGTCGCGAATGGACTCTTCGGTGCATGCCACGCCCTAGAGATCCCCTTTGTCTTTGACACCCTCGACAAAGGTCCCGACCAAATGCTCGGCGATCTTCTCGTCGACAGTCCGCAGGAACTCGCGACCAGAATGCACACTGCGTGGGTCTCGTTCATCACGCATGGAGACCCGCAGTGGGCCCAGTACGACCTAGACCGTCGGGCAACCATGCGCTTCGACATCGTCTCCGAAATCGTCAACGATCCTCGCGCCACCGAGAGAACGCTTTGGGAGGGAACGCGCTGAAGCGAGGTTCTTCGCGGTCGAGTGAGGCCGAGGCTCGGGCCAGCAACAGGCCGTCCGCAGTGGCGTCCGGCTGATTCGTTCCCGGGTGGCGGTGTGGCGTTTCCTCGAGGTTGATGACGGGCAGATCGTCGAGTCCTCGCGGTAGATTTTTGACGGCGCTGTCATTCCTGAACCAGCCACACCCTTCAACGAATCGTGAGTGGGACGCTGCGCCGATTCGTGGACACTGACACGACGCAGCCGGCCATGGCGTGTCGCGGACGTGGCGATCCCCATCGCCGGTACGCTTGCCGAGTGCGACCTCTTCGGTACTCCATCAACGTCACCTTGGACGGGTGCTGCGATCACCGTGCGATCCCTGCGGACGAGGACCTGCATCGTCACGCGGCCCAGACCCTCAGCCAAGCCGACGCTCTTCTCTTTGGCCGGGTGACCTACGAAATGATGGAATCGGCGTGGCGTCCGCCGGCGTCCGCGGGAGCCAGGCCTGATTGGATGGAGCCCTTCGCCCGGACGATCAACGCGGCAAAGAAGTACGTCGTGTCGAGCACGCTGGAGCAGGTCGATTGGAACGCGGAGCTCGTGCGCGGGGATGTAGGCAAGGCCGTTCAGCAGCTCAAGCTGGAGTCGGGCAAGGGACTGCTCGTGGGAGGCGTGACGCTTCCACTGGCGTTGACGGAGCTTGGATTGATCGACGAGTACGAGTTCGTGGTGCATCCCAGGCTCGCGGGCCACGGGCCGACGCTGTTCGCGGGGCTATCGAAGCACGTCGACTTGAAGCTCGTGAGCCGGCTCGAGCTCGGCTCGGGGGCAGTGGCGATGCGGTACGAGCCGAGAAGGTAGCCATCGGGCTCCTCGCCTGAGCCGGTTGGGCCGCCGCGCGGTCCACGTCCAGGCCGACGTCGGCGCGCGCGCGGGGTAGCGGTCTCGATGCCGCAGATCAAACGGCTCGGCCTGCGCCCGCTGCGGTACGCGCTCGTCGCGGGCGCGCTCCTGAGTCTCGCGGTCGCTGGATGGGCCGGCCTCGTGCGCATCGGGTGGCCGTGGCCGGCGTTCCGCGAGGAGGTGCTCCTCTCACACGGACCGCTCATGGTCACCGGCTTCGTTGGCACGCTCGTCGGGGTGATCCGCGCCCTGCGCTCGCTCGAGGCGGTCGGTCTCATTCCACCGGTCCTTTCCGCGACGGCGTCCGTCGCCGCGATCGCGGTGCCGGGAACCCCGCTAGGGCCGGTACTCGGCATTGCTGCCGCGCTCGCCCTTCTGGCGACGACCCTGCGTACGTGGCGCGCCGGTCGGCGACCAGCGCTCGCGCTGCTCGGACTCGCCGCGATGGCGTGGGCGATCGGCGACGCGCTCTGGCTCGGTGAGGGCCAGGGTGGCGCCGCGACAGCTTGGTGGATGGCGTTCGCCGCGCTCGCGATCACGGGACAGCGCGTCGACACCGACCCGCGGCTCGGAGAAAAGGGTCGGCCGTTGCTTGGCATCGCCGTGCTCCTGATCCTGCTCGGCGCACTCACGGTCGCCGTGCGCGGGCCCGAAGGACTGCGAGTGTTCGGGCTCGGGGCCATCGCGCTCGTGGCCTGGGGCGTCCGTGGGGATCTCATCGAGCGCCGGCGTCACGTCGGGTCACGCAGGTATCTGCGGTTCCTCGTCCTCGCGATGGCCTCGGCCTATCTCTGGCTCGCAGTGACTGGCGGCCTCGCGCTCTTCCTGGGCGCCGCGCCGTACGACGCGATCGTCCACGCGCTCTTCGCCGGCTTCGTCCTCTCCGCGATCTTCGCACACGCGCCTGCCTTCGTGCCCGGCGTGCTCGGGCGCGCGGTCGTCTTCCGCACTGCCGCGTATGTCCCCCTGGCGCTGCTCGACATCGCCGTGCTCGGGCGCGTCGTCGCGACGGTGGTCGTGTCGCCGGACGGGCAGCGCTGGTCGAGCTTGCTCATTGGCATCGCGGTGCTCCTGTTCATCGCGAACGCCGGGACGAGTCTGCGCGACCGCCGGCCGCTGCCGGCAACGTGACTGCACGCATACTGAGCGCGTGCCCGAAACCAGGCCCGCAGCGCTGCCGGCAGCGGCTGCGCTTCAGCTCGCCGACCTCGTGGGCTACGCGGAGGGCTCCATCGTCAGCCGCGCGATCGTCCAGGAGCCAGCGGCGTCGCTCACGCTGTTCGCATTCGACGCAGGTCAGGCGCTCAGTGAGCACACCACCGCCTTCGACGCGTACCTGCAGGTGCTCGACGGCGAAGCTGACCTCGCAGTCGGCGGGAAAGCCTTCGTGGCGCGCGCGGGCGACGTCGCGCGTCTGCCCGAGGGTGTGCCCCATGAGGTGACCGCGCGCGTACGGTTCAAGATGCTGCTCACGATGGTGCGGCCCACGCCGCGGGCCGGGCCTGACTCGAACCGCTAGCCTTTTCGCCGATGCGATCCTCGTCCGTCGCTCCGTTCTATGAAGGCTGGCACCTCGTCAACGAGAGTCTCGTTGCGGCGCTCGCGCCGCTGACAGCCGAACAGCTCGCGCTGCCGATCGGCTCGGCGGCGTGGCCGATCTGGGCGAGCGCGTCGCACGTCGCCGGAGGGCGGGTGTATTGGCTGTGCCACATCTTCAAGGAGCCCGGCGCCGATACGACACCATTCACCGACCCGACGGGGCTCGGTTGGGAAGACGATCTCTCACATCCCCGGTCCGCCGACGAGCTCGTCGACGCTCTGGGATCGTCGTGGAAGATCGTGGAGCGGTGTCTCGCGACGTGGACGCTCGACACCATGGACCACCAGGTGCATCGCACGAGCGGATCCGTCGTCCGGACCCATACCCGGCAATCGGTCCTCATGCGGATGCTCACTCACGATGCGTTCCACAGCGGGGAGATCTCGTTGGTGCTCGGGAGCAACGGGCTCGGGGCGATCGATCCGTGGATCGGCCTCTCGCGCGTGCAACGCTAGGCGAACGACGCCGTGCCCGGGCAGATCGTCATCCTGAATGGCGCGCCGCGCTCAGGGAAGACCAGCATCGTCGCCGCGATCCAGCGGACCTTCGATGGGCCGTGGATGAACCTCGGCGTCGATGTCTTCGTGCGCGAGATCACGCCTCCGCGATACCGGCCGGGCATGGGGCTGCGCCCGGGTGAACCGGATCACCCCGTCGCGCCGCTCGTTCCGGCCTTCTACGCCGCGCTGTACGACTCGATCGCCGCGCACAGCCGCGCGGAATTGAACGTGGTCGTCGACGTCGGTCATTACGATGCCGCGATCCTCGGCGACAGCGCCCGGCGCCTTGCGGGGCTCCCGGTCCTCTTCGTCGGGGTCCGCTGCCCGATCGAGGTCATCATGGCGCGGCGCAACGCCGGTCAGCCCGGTCGCGAAGAGCAGTACGTGACCGGCTCCGAAGCGGAGCCGGTCCCCGCTCCGGTGCTCCGATGGCAGAACGACGTTCACGTTCCGGGGATCTACGACCTCGAGGTCGACACGTCGGCTCAGGGCCCGGACGAGTGCGCGGCAGCGATCCGCGGCCGGCTCGATTCCGGACCCGGCTCGGCCTTCGCTCAGCTGGCCCGGAGCACCACGAGCCCGCGCACCGCGCCGCACAACTGACCGGCGATGACCGAACCGTCATGTGAACGACCCGGCCGCGTGGGACCGTGAGGGTGGCGATCACGGATCGCCGGTCGAAGGGGACAGCTGTGGGGACATTGCTCAAGCGCGATCCCGACAAACCGGAGCCTGAGCCGCAAGCGGTGCCGCCGGCGCCAGACGCCGAGCCGGAGTCCACCGAGTTCGTCGAACGTCCGCGCAAGGCTCCGGATATCTACATCTCGCGGCCGGAGCTTGGGCCGAAGCGCTGACGCCAGCGCCCGGGTGACGATTCGGTCATGCGGCCGGCCGGTCCCTCGGTCAGCATCAGCCGTGGCCGCGACGCCTGTCGCGGGCTCGAAATGGACGGCGGCAACACGTTGGGCGAGTGGAAGACGATCCAGCGGATCACCAGCATCCTCGCGATGTGCTTCCTGATCCTGGCTGTGCTCGCCTCGGGCGGTGCGCCCGCGAATGCGGCCCCGCTCAGTGCGCCGATCAACCAGTGCAACAACATCACGGCAAGCAACGTGGGTGGGCAGGGCGTCTCCTGCACCGTCACGGTCGTGAACTTCGTGACGGCCGGCGGGTCGGCCACTGGGACACCGAACACGATCACGGTCATCACCTGCTCCGGGGCCGCCGGTCCGATCGGAGCCGGGGCGGGCACCTGCGCGACGACGACGACCACCTCGGCCCAGCCGATCACCCAGGTCACCCAGTGTGACGGCGTCTCGAACGGCGGCGGCGGCGTGCTCATCTGCTCGGTCACGATGACGAACAACATCTCCGGCTCCGCCACGGCGACGCCGGCCAACGTCTACCAGTGCATCGGGTCGGTCATCACCGGCCCCGGAGCTCCGGGGACATGTACGCCGGTCAACACGCCCGGCATCACCTCCGTCAGCGCGGCCACCGTCGGCCAGTGCAACGGCTCGGGCAATGGCGGCACGAGCGTCGGTTTCATCTGCTCCGTGAGCACGGGCTCGACGACCTCCGCATCGCTTCCCGTGAACGTCGACCAGTGCAACGGCTCCGCGAATGGCGGCGGCTCGCTCGTCCGATGCACGGCGACCGTCACCAACGTGATCCTGGCAACGACCGCATCGCCTTCGCCGAGCGCGACCGCGACGCCGGTGGCCACGGCGACCCCGGTACCGTCGGTCGCGCCGACCGCGACCCCAGCCGCGTCCGCCGCTCCGGTGACGGGCCTGCCCTCGACGAGCACGGCCGACGGCTCCGCGCCGCTGATGCTCGGGGGCCTTCTGCTCATCCTCACCGGCGCGCTCGTCGTTGGATCGCGGAGGTCCGTACCGACCGAGCGCTGACCACGTCCATCCAGCTTCCCGACCGCGCGGTCACCCCCCGACCGCGCGGTCCGCGCGTTCGCTCGCATGACGAATGGGTCATGCCGAGCGCGTGCGCATGCGCGACTTTGAGCACGTGGCTATCGCCGAGTTCGTCCTGAGGGAATTCCGACTGCACGCCGCCGACGGCGCAGATCAAGCTGCGCGCATCGTCGCGGCGCTCCCCGACGGCCTCGAGCCTCCCGTGCCGCTGCTTCGAAACATCGATGATCATCGCGACGTCGCGATCGTCAGCGGGCTGCGTGCCGGAGAGCACTTCGATGAGCGCGAGCTGCGGGTCGCACTCGCGCCGCTCGTGGCAAGCTGGCAGCCGGCGCGGCGATATGGGCCTCGGATCAGCGAATCGGCCGAGAGCCGGCCTTCTTCGTACAGGCTCGCCGTCACCGAATCCGGTATCAACGGCCGTGCCGACGAGCCAGGCGCACCCGTACGGGAGGCGACCGAGCCCGGCGACGCTCCGGCGGACGTCGGACTCGTGTGGGTCGGCGTGCCGATAGGGAGTTTTTCCGGACTCATGGTCCTCCTCGGGAGCTACGACGATCAGGACGGTGATCGGCCCGACCCGCGCGACTGGCCGCTCGCCCTGGCCCGCCAACTCCAGGTGAGGATCTACGAAACCGCGCGATAACATTGCTCGATGAGCGATCCCCGTCCAGTGCCGGCGGTGAGCCGCACGGCCGGTCGCGCGGCCCGTGTCCTGGTCGTCGTCGAGGACCGCGCTCTCGCGAACACGGTGGATCTCACGCTGCGACATGGCAGCTACGTGCGGCGGTCGGAGCACACGGTCACGGCCGCCAGAGCGGCGATCGCAGAGTGGCGGCCGCACCTTCTGCTTCTGGACATCGACCTCGAGACCGGTGCTGGGATCCAGCTCATCGATGAGGCTCGAGCCGGTGGACCGATCGGCGTGATCGCGCTCACCCGTCGCAGCGATCTGCGCGGAAAGCTTGACGCGTTCGAGCGCGGAGCCGATGACTACATCGGCGTGCCGTTCGTTCCAGACGATCTCGTCGCTCGGGCACGGGCGGTCATCCGCAGGACCCATGGCAGCGTCGGCGAGCTCGTGCCCCGGCTGCGCATCGGCGACCTCGAGATCGACGTGCTGAACCGCAGGGTGCTTGCGGGAGACCACGAGCTGCACCTGACCTCGCTCGAGCAGGCACTCCTCTACCTCCTCGCGGCGAACGCGGGCAGCGTGCTGACCCGCGAGCAGATCCTCGACGCCCTGTGGGGGAGCGACTTCGTCATCGAGAGCAACGTCGTCGATCGCCACGTGCGCGCGCTCCGGGCCAAGCTCCAGAACGACTGGCACAAGCCCCGGTATATCGAGACGATCCCCGGCACCGGATACCGGTTCGTCGCGGGCGGTCAGGAGGCCACTTCGGCCGAGTAGGCCCGATTTTTCGGCTTTCCGTCCGGCCGTTACCTCGGCGTTACGAAACGGTCATGCGGTGGACGACGGCCGCTGCCACCGTTACGGATCGTGCAGACCGTGCTCCTCGTCGAAGATGACAGCAGGCTGTCGGAGGTCGTCAGCAGCGTGCTGACCCTGGCCGGGTATCGGCCGGTGGTCATCGCCGAGCACGCGCTCATCCCGCACGCGCTCGCGACCTCGAGGCCCCGCTGCGTGATCATGGACGGCGAGCTGAACGCGAGCGGCCATAACCGAAGCTGGGCCGACGCCGCCGCGATCCGGCGAGGACATCCCGAGATCCCGGTTGTGATGATGACCGCCGACAGCGCCGCGCTGGCCGAAGCCAAGGCACGCCGCAGCACGCGCAGCCGCGCCGCCCGTTTCGCCGGGTTCGTCGGCAAGCCGTTCGAGGTCGAGACACTCCTCGCCACGCTGTCCAGGGTGCTCGAGGCGCCCGCTCGGTCATCTTCGCCGATCGATGACGGGATCGTGGTCTTCCCCGACATCACCCGGCCGGTCGCCGCCGATCCGCCCGAGGTCCATCTGTTCGACACGGTCGTCCATGAGCTCCGGCAGCCGCTCACCGTCATCCGCGGTCAGCTCCAGCTCGGCCGGCGCCACATCCGCAGGGACCCGGATCGGGTCGAGACCGCGATCGATCTGTCGATCGCGCAGGTCGACCGCATGACGCGCCTGCTCCGCGACCTGCTCGACTCCGCGCGGCTCGCCACGAACGCGCTCGAGCTCCGCATTCTCCCGTTCGACCTCGCGGCCGTGGTCGGCGCGGCGGTCGGGACGCATGAATCCGGCGAAGTGCGCCGGATCACCTTTCGCTGGCCGCACGGCCCGGTGATGGCGATCGGCGATGCCGAGCGCATCACCCAGATCCTGGACAACCTGCTGAGCAACGCGATCAAGTACAGCGAGCCGGAGCTACCGATCGAGGTCACCCTGACGGTGCAGGGCGCCGAGGTCGAAGTCCGGGTGGCCGATCACGGTCTCGGGATCCCGGCGGACGAGCTTGGCGGTCTGTTCACACCGTTCTTCCGTGCATCGACGGCGGTGAGCGTGGCCGGGACCGGTCTCGGGCTCCACATCAGCCGGCGCCTGGCCGAACGGCAGGGCGGACGGCTGTGGCTCGACGCGAGCTCGGGTGCCGGGAGCGTCTTCGCGCTGGCGCTGCCCGTCGCGTAGCGCGCCGCCTTAGTCGCGTCGAGGCGAGTAGTCGGTCTCGGCGAGCACGCGATCCTCGATCCGGCCGACCAGCTCGCCGTGGGCCGCGGCGGTCACGCGCTTGATCTCAGTCCATTCAGGATCTGCCAGGAACTCGCGCCAGGCGCGTTCCTTCGTCGCGAGGTCGGGCCACTCCAGGATGTACGCGAATTCGGTGTGGCCGTCGTGAGCGGTCTCCCACGTCCGCAGCACGGCGAAGCCGTGGCGCGCCATGATCCGCATCGCGTGCTCCCGGAAGCGGGCGTGGAACGCGCCTTTGTTGCGCTCGAAGATCTCGTAGATGCGCAGCTGCCGGATCACCGCAGTAGTCTGCGCGAGATGCAACGACCGGGCACGTGGCCCGGCTTGTGGTCATCGCCGATGGTGTCGCTCACACGTGCGGGCGCTCGGCTGTGCCGGCAGCGTCCCTTCGCACGTCGCTTGCAACGCGTCTCGAACGATGTCCGAGGAGACGCGCGACTTCCCGCCGGGCCCCGGTCCCCGCGAGCCGGAGTCGCTGTCGAGCAGCGTGAGCCACGTTCTCGAGGAAGCGCGGCTGCTCATTCCGGGAGCGCAGGCATTCATCGGCTTCCAGCTGGTCGTCGTATTCAACAGCCGGTTCGGCGAGGTCCTCGACCGCACCGAGCAGACCGTCCACCTTGCGGCCATGGGCATCGGGATCAGCGCGATGGTGCTGCTCATGACGCCCGCGCTGTATCACCGCGAAGCGGAGTCGGGGTGGATCTCACGAGGTTTCGTGAACCTGTCGACGAAGATCCTGGCGACCGCCACACCGTTGCTCGGACTGAGCGTGGCGCTCGACTTCTACCTGATCGCCCGGGTCATCACGCAGGATCGGCTGGCCGCGATCGCGAGCGCCGCGGCCATCGCGTTCGTGATCGTGTTCCTCTGGTTCCTGCTGCCGCGGATCGAACCCCTTCGCGACCGCCTCCGCCGCTAGATGGAGAGAGCTGCCGGCGCCCCGACCTCGACGATGAACCCAGCGAGGCGCGCGATCCCGCGGTAGCCCCGCCGGACCGGCGAGCCGCTACGGTGCGGACGGTGGATCAATGACCCATCGCTTTCGCTTCACCGTACAGGCGGGCGCGCCGCCCGCGGGGATGGACTGGCCGTCGTTCGCGCGCCGGCTCGAATCGATCGGCTACGGCGGTCTGGTCATGGCCGATCACGTGGTCGGCAACGGGCTGTCGCCGTTCCCGGCGCTCGCCGCCGCGGCCGCGGTGACCACCACCCTGCGCGTCGGAACGCTCGTGCTCGACAACGACTTCCGCAATCCGCTGCTCCTCGCACGCGAGGCCGCCACCGTCGACGTCATCTCGAACGGCCGGCTCGAGCTCGGGATCGGCGCGGGGTGGCACGATCGCGACAACCACAGTCTCGGGATCACCTACGACCTGCCGCGCATCCGGGTCGAGCGGCTCAGCGAGGCGGTGCCGCTCATCAAGCGTCTTTGGACCCAGGAGGAGGTGACGCACGCGGGCACGTACTACCGTCACGACAAGGCCCACAGTGGGCCGCGGCCGGTGCAACAGCCGCATCCACCGCTCCTTATCGCGGGCGGTGGCGACCGGATCCTCGAGCTCGCGGTGAAAGAGGCCGATATCGTCGGCGTCGTCCCGCGCACGCGGCGCGACGGCGCGCCGGACCGGGCCGCGTACTCATGGGAGACGGCCCTCGACCGCTTCGCCTACGTCCGGCGACTTCTGGGCGACCGCGACGTGGAGCTGAACACGCTGATCTTCGGGATGGCCGTCACCGACGACCGGCCGGCGGCGATCGCCGAGCTCGCGCGGCGAATGGAGGGCGCGCCGCCGAACATGATCGACCGCTCGCCGTTCTTCCTCGTCGGCTCGCTCGCGGAGATGCGCGCCCAGCTGCTGCGCGTGCGCGAGGCGTTCGGCGTGAGCTACTTCAACGTCCGCGGCGAGCACATCGAGGCCTTCGCGCCGCTCGCGAAGGAGCTGGCCGCGTCCTAGGGCCGCCTGGCCTTCGCCTTCCAGTCGGCCGCGCCGCTCTGGAGCTCGCGCGCGCCGGCGGCCAGCGACCTCGACGACCCGCCGGCGCCGACCATGTCCGCGAGCTCCGCGGCACTGTCGCGGGTCCCGAGACGCTCGGCGACCACGTGCGTGCGCCCCCCGCGCACCTCCTTGCGCACCTTGATGTGCGCGTCGGCGTACGCGGCCACCTGCGCGAGGTGGCTGACGCACAGGACCTGATGCTGCCGCGCGAGCGACCAGAGCGCCCGGCCGACGACTTCGCCGAGGCGCCCGCCGACGCCCGCGTCGACCTCGTCGAACACGAGGACGGGTGTGTCGTCCTGCGCCGCGAGGACGACCTCGAGCGCGAGCATGATCCGCGAGAGCTCGCCACCCGAGGCGATCTCCTGTAGGGGCGCGAACGGTTCGCCGGGATTCGGCGCGATGCGGAACGTCACGCGATCCGCGCCGCTCGCATCGGGCTCGATCGGCTCGAGCGCGACCGTGAACCGGCAACGCGCCAGCCCGAGCTCGGCGAGCTCGACCTCGACGCTCTTGCCGAGCTTCTTCGCGCTCTTCTCTCGCGCGGTGTGCAGTGCCGCGCTCGCGGCCACGAGCGCATCGTCAGCCGTGCGTTGCGCACCGTCGAGCCGTGCGAGCCGCGCCTCCTGCGTGGACACATCCGATAGCTCGCGCCGTGCGCGCTCGCCGTACGCGATGACGTCGTCCAGCGAGGGGCCGTACTTGCGCCGAAGCTCTGCGAGCGCGTCGTTGCGCGACTCGAGGCGCTCCAGCTCGCGCGGGTCGGCGTCGATCGACTCGGCGTAGCGGCGCAGGTCGGCGCCGAGATCCGCCACCTCGTCGACCGACGCGGCGAGGCGCGTGGCCTGATCGGTGAGCCGCGGATCGATCTCCGCGGCCGCCGAGAGATCGCGGGCCGCGAGCGCCAGCCGATCCCGTGCTGAGCCGCGCTCGCCGACGAGCAGCTCGTGCACGGAGGCCGCGCTCGTGCGAAGGCGCTCGGCGGATCGCGCGACCGCCAGCGCCGCGGCGAGCGTGGCCTCTTCGTCAGCTTCGATGCGCGCACCCGCGATCTCGCTGACCTCGTGTTCGAGGAGGGCCAGCCGGCGCGCGCGCTCGCGCGGATCGCCTCCGAGCGACGCGCGCTCCGCGAGGATGTCGCGCAGGGCGCGGTGCGCGGACAGGACCGCGGCTCGCGATCGCTCGTGGCCGCCGTACGCATCGAGCAGATCGCGCTGCACCGCCGGGCGCGCGAGCCGGAGCTGCTCACCTTGACCGTGGACCGCGACGAGATCGCCGCCCGACTCGGCGAGCTTCGCGAGCGGGACCGTCTCACCATTGATACGCGCCGGCGCACGTCCAACTTGGATCTCGCGCGTGAGGACCAGCTCGTCATCGCCGACGCCTGCGAACACCGCCTCGACCTTCGCGCGGTCGGCACCCTCGCGCACCATGCCCGCCGCCACCCGGCCGCCCGTGGCGGCGAGAAGCGCGTCGACGAGCATCGACTTACCCGCGCCGGTCTCGCCGGTGAGGACCGTGAGCCCGGGACCGAGCTCGAGGCGCAGCTCCGAGACCAGAGCGAGGTCCTTCACCGAGAGCTCCGCGATGTGCGGCCGGCTCATGCGATGAAAGACCTCGCCCGCGTCAGATAAGTGCTGGGGACGGCGCTACTTACTTGCCTTTCGGCTTCGCCATGGTCGCGTCCTTCGCCTGCTTGGCGATGCGGAACTTGAGGACGCGCTTCGCCGGGATCTTGATCTCCGCGCCGGTCGCCGGGTTGCGGCCGAGGCGCGCCTTGCGGTCGACGATCACGAGCTTTCCGAGGCCCGGGATCGTGAAGCCGTTCTTGGCCTCCTTGTACGCGAGGTTGTTGAGCTCGTCCAGGAATTCAGCCGTCTGCTTCTTGGAAAGTCCCGTCTTTTCCGCGAGCGTCGCCATCGTCTGCGACTTCGTCATCGAGGCCACCCTGCCGATCCTCCACATAAGCCCATTCGGGCGTATTTCCGCTGCATTGTGCATGTGCGCGGGGCACTATGTCTTTGATGTCCCTCACAATCGTGGATAACCCGGTCGACCGGCCCGAGTGGATCAGGGAGACGATCCGGCTCGTGACGGCCGTCGCGGGTGACGGACGTCGCTCTCTCCTCCATTTGGTGGAGGAGACGACGGACGCCGACCTTCTCGCCGGGACGCCTGACGACTGGGGGCTCGGGCAGATCGCCGTCCACCTCCTGATCGTCGAGCGGGGCGTCTGCCTGATCGCGCTCCGCCTGGCCCGGGGCGACGAGGCGGGCAACACGGGCCAGCCCCGGCCGGCTCCGAGCGGCGTGAGCCGCGACGGTATCCGCTCGCTCGCCGAGAAGGCCGGCGCCGTTGCCGAGCGCCTCCACGCCGAGTTCCCGGCCGAGCCCGACGTGGCTCGGACCGCCGCTCATCCGTTCTACGGACCGATGAACTGCTTCGGCTGGCTCCTGACCCTCCCGAACCACTACACCGCGCACCTTTCCGCGTACCGCGACGGCCGCCCCTCGGCGCTCTAACCGCTAGATTCCAGCGACAGCAGGAGGACCGCCATGTCGACCGAGGCGACGCAAAGCTCAGCACTCGACACGCTCGGCAGCGAGACGCGGACGTTCCCGCCGCCGGCCGGGTTCGCCCGGCAGGCGAACGCGAGCGACGCCGCGATCTACGACCGGGCCGACAAGGACTTCGAGGGCTTCTGGGCCGAGCAGGCACGCACGCTCGCGTGGCGGCGGCCGTTCACGAAGGTCCTCGAATGGGACGCTCCGTACGCCAAGTGGTTCTCCGACGGTCAGCTGAACGTGTCGGAGAACTGCCTCGACCGGCACGTGAAGGCGGGCAAGGGCGCGAAGGTGGCCTACCACTGGGAGGGGGAGCCGGGCGACACCCGGACGCTCACCTACCAGGACCTCCTCGATGAGACCCAGCGCTGCGCGAACGCCCTGAAAGAGCTGGGCGTCCGCAAGGGCGACCGGGTCGCGATCTACATGCCGATGATCCCCGAGCTGCCCGTCGCGATGCTGGCGTGTGCCCGGATCGGCGCGCCATTCACGGTCGTGTTCGGCGGGTTCTCCGCGGAGGCGCTGGCCGGCCGGATCGGCGACTCGGAGGCGAAGGTAGTCATCACCGCCGACGGCGGCTATCGCAAGGGGAACGTCGTTCCGTTGAAGAAGAATGCCGACGACGCGATCGCGCAGACCACCACCGTCGAGAAGGTCCTCGTCGTGCGGCGGACGAAACAGGAGGTGGCCTGGACCGACGGGCGGGATGTGTGGTGGCACGAGGTCGTCGCGAAGCAGAAGGCCGATTGCCCGGCGGAGCCGGTCGACGCCGAGCACATGCTCTACCTCCTGTACACGTCCGGTACGACCGCCAAGCCGAAGGGCATCGTACACACGAGCGCGGGCTACCTGACCGGCGTCGCGACGACGACGAAGCTCATCTTCGACGTCAAGGACGATGACGTGTACTGGTGTGCCGCCGACATCGGTTGGGTGACCGGCCACAGCTACATCGTGTTCGGGCCGCTTGCCAGCGGCGTGACCGGCGTCATGTACGAGGGCACGCCCGACTTCCCGGACAAGGACCGCTGGTGGTCGATCATCGAGAAGTACAAGATCTCGATCCTGTACTGCGCCCCGACCGCGATCCGGACATTCATGAAGTGGGGTCCCGAATACGTCCAGCGGCACGACCTGGGCTCGCTGCGGCTGCTGGGATCGGTGGGCGAGCCGATCAATCCCGAGGCGTGGCTGTGGTACCAGGAGCACATCGGTGGCGCGCGTTGTCCGATCGTCGATACCTGGTGGATGACCGAGACGGGGATGATCCTCATCTCGCCGCTCCCCGGGATCACGACCACGAAGCCCGGCAGCGCGACGTTCCCGTTCCCGGGGGTGAAGGCCGACGTCGTGGATGAGGAAGGTCGAAGCGTGCCGCTCGGACAGGCCGGCTATCTCGTCATCACGCGACCGTGGCCCGCGATGCTCCGCGGGATCTACAAGGACGACAAGCGCTACCGCGACACGTACTGGAGTCGCTATCCCGGCCGCTACTTCGCCGGCGACGGCGCGAAGCGCGACAGCGACGGTTACTTCTGGCTCATGGGCCGGGTCGACGACGTGATGAAGATCTCGGGCCACCGCATCTCGACGACCGAGGTGGAGTCCGCGCTCGTTTCACACCCGAAGGTCGCCGAGGCGGCGGTCATCGGCCGCGAGGACCCAGTGACCACGCAGGCGATCTTCGCGTTCGTCACGTTGCGCGGAGGCAACGACTCGAGCGAGGTCCTGTCGAAGGAGCTGCGCGAGCACGTCGTGTCGAAGATCGGCTCGATCGCGCGGCCGAAGACGATCATGTTCACGCCCGAGCTGCCAAAGACGCGCTCCGGGAAGATCATGCGCCGGCTGTTGCGCGACATCGCCAACGGCCAGCCGCTCGGCGACACGACCACGCTGGCGGACGCGACCGTGGTCGAGACCATCCGGCTTTCCACCGGCAAGGAGGACTGACCGGCGGCGTTCCGCCACGCGGGAGACGCTCGTTCGGCTGCTCCTTGACTCCGCTCCGAACTAAGCCCTAAATACCGCCATTCGGCGCGCAGGCGCGCCGCCAGGAGGTGGTGGACGGAGCGGGGCTCGACGCGTCCATTGAACGCGCACGTGATGGACATCTAAGGAGGGGGACCTTGGCAACCATGGCGGCACCGCGGGCCGGAGGGTGGCGGACGACGTATGGACTCCCATTCGTCATCGGCGCCTCGTCCGCGGGCACGATCATCGAGTGGTACGACTTCTATCTCTACGCGACGCTCAC
>DATJHW010000006.1:0-6513 GCA_035493615.1 Saccharimonadales bacterium (SeqCode)
CCCGCTGACCACCGGGCCGGCCACGATCACCCGCATCATCACGGCCGGCCCGACCGACGGGGTCTGGGAGATCGTGGACGCGGCCTCGCGTGCCGCCGTCCCGGCCAGCTCGACCTATGAGGTCTCGTTCGAGGCCTTCAACGTGACCCTCGCCCCGACGACGTGGACGAACGATCCAACGACCGTCGGCACTCCGTACACCCAGTCCTTCACCGCAACGAACGTATTCGCTGCGGTTTCGACGGTCGAGACCGCGACCGCATTTGCCAGCGTCAGCTCGCGATCGGCGACGATCGCCTCGGGCGGCGCGCCGCAGCAGTACGTGATCAACGTGACCTCCGGCACGACATCGCTCAACGTCACCATCGGTGGCGCGAGCGATCCGGGCGCGGACCTCGACCTCCACCTCTTCAACTGCACGAGCGGAACCTGCGTGCCAGCGGGCTCCAGCACCGGCGGTACGGCGGAGGAGAGCGTCACGGTCGCTGACCCGGCGACCGGCCGCTGGATCGCGCTCGTCGACCCATTCGCGGTCCCGAGCGGATCCACCAGCTACACCTACAGCGATTCGCTGTCCAACCCGGCATACGGCGGAGTGACGGTCCCGGCCAACTCCGCGACGCCGCGGGCGGCGGGCGAGTCCTGGTCATTCAACGCGACCGGTACCGCGAACACGGCGGCCGGCGCTGACCGGTTCCTTCGTGCGACGGTCGCCGTCCGCGAGGCGACCAGCAACGCGACCCTCGGCAGCGCGACGGTGATCTTCGCGAACGTGACCCCGTAACGGCTACGCACGACCAAGGGAGGCCCCGCCGGAGCGATCCGGCGGGGCCTCATACTTTTCAGTGATGCCCCTGCTCGACACCCGCTCCCGGCCGCTCCACGACCTCCGGATCTCGGTCACCGACCGGTGCAATTTCCGGTGCGTCTACTGCATGCCCAAGGAGATCTACGGCCGGGGCTACCAGTTCCTGCAGAAGGACCAGCTGCTCACGTTCGAGGAGCTCGCCCGCCTTGCCGCGCTGTTCGCGAACCTGGGCACCAAGAAGATCCGGCTGACCGGCGGCGAGCCGCTCATGCGCAGAGGGCTCGACAACCTGGTACGGATGCTGGCCGACATCCCCGACGTCGACCTCACCCTCACAACGAACGGCTCGCTGCTGGCGGAGCAGGCTCCGGCGCTCGCGGCTGCCGGTCTCAAGCGCGTCACGGTGAGCCTCGACTCGCTCGACGACAGCGTGTTCAAGTGCATGAATGACGTGGACTTCCCGGTCGCCCGCGTGCTCGCGGGCATCGAGGCCGCCGTCGCCGCGGGACTCGAGCCGGTGAAGATCAACATGGTCGTCCGTCGCGGGCTGAACGAGGCGAGCATCCTCCCGATGGCTCGCTACTTCCGCGAGCGCGGCCACATCCTGCGTTTCATCGAGTACATGGATGTCGGCCACACGAACGGCTGGCGGCTCGAGGACGTCGTCTCCGCTCGGGAGATCGTGCGCACGATCGATGCGGAGCTGCCGCTGCTCCCGGTGCAAGCCAACTACGCCGGCGAGGTCGCGGAACGATGGCGCTACGCCGACGGGTCCGGGGAGATCGGGGTGATCGCGTCGGTCACGCAGCCGTTCTGCGCCGACTGCACCCGGGCGAGGCTCTCGGCTGATGGGGGCCTCTACACGTGCCTGTTCGCGACGACCGGCCGGGACCTGCGCGAGCTGCTGCGCGCCGGCGGGTCGGATGACGAGATCCGCGCCGCGATCGAGGCGACCTGGGTCGAGCGCGCGGACCGCTACTCCGAGCAGCGGTCGAGCGAGACCGCCGGCCTCCACAAGATCGAGATGTCGTTCATCGGAGGCTAGTCCGCTAGCTGGGCGCTCGAGTCTCGGGCATCCCTTGGTCGAGGGTGGGCTCCGCCGGCGAAACGGTCGGGATGAGCGCGCCGCCCATCCGGCTGGGATCGATGACGCTCAGCGCGTCGCGCTCCGGCAGCTCGGTCGCATCCTCTCCGTCGAGCAGGCTCTTCTCGTTTTCCATGGCCCACCGGGCGTGCAGCCCCGATGCCATCAGGCGCGGTCGGGATCGAACAGCTCGGCATCCGGATGGGAGCCCGTGCGGATGAGGGCGCTCACGAGCTCGCCGGCCGCCATCGCGTAGCCCTGGCCGTGCCCGGTGAAGCCACCGCACCGGTAGAGGCCGTCGGCGGCGCGTCCGATGTAGGGCAACCCGTCGTGCGAGAACCCCATGGTGCCGCCCCAGCGGTGGGTGACCGGCGCGTCCACAGCCTGGGTGGCGAGCCACCCATCGAGCTGGCGCTGGATCCGGTCGCTCGTCCGGTCGTCCTCGCCGACCTCCTCGTCGACGGCCGTGTCGCGCCAGCCGCCGACAATCACGTTGCCGGCAGGCAGCTGGCGCCAGTAGCGATAGCCGCGGTGCGCATACGTCGGTCGCACGAAGACGCGCCGCGCGAGGGGCGCGGTCGCGCAGATCTGGCCGCGGACCGGGCGGACCCGGCTCGGCGCGAGGTGCCGCGTGTAGGCGTTCGTGCAGAGCACGACCGCCCCGGCCCGCACCGTCGCGCTGGGCGTGCGCACCTGCCCCGGCTCGCACGAGATCGCCGTCGTGCCGGTGTGGATGCGGGCGCCGAGCCGCTCGGCGGCGCCGGCCAGCCCGCGGACGAATCGGACCGGGTGGATCTCGCCATCTTCCTCGTAGACGGCCTTTCGCTCGGCCGGCTCGAGCCGCACGCGCACCCCATGGCTTGCGAGCTGGCGGGCGCTCTCGGCGATCTCGTGCCACTCGTCGTCGTCGCCGGCGCGCTGGTCGGAGCCGTTCCAGGCCGCCTCGCAGTCGATCTTGTTCGTGCGGATGGCGGAACGGAAGAGCACGCGGTTCGCGAACGTGAAGCGGAACACCCGCGTCGCGCGATCCGCGCCGTACGTGCGGCACGCGGCGACGTAGTTGTCGCTGACCCCGCCGAGGATGAAACCGGCGTTCCGCCCGCTCGCGCCCTCGGCGAGGTCGCCGCGCTCGAGCACGATCACGCTCGCGCCTTCCCGAGCCAGCGCGTACGCGGTGGCGATGCCCGCGATCCCGCCGCCGACGATCGCGGCGTCGGCGGTCAGATCCCGATCGAGCGGCGCGCGTTGCGTGACCGGCGCGCCGTCGAGCCAGAGGCTCGTCACCGGGCCGGCTGCGCGATCCTCCCGAGCGCATCGTCGAGCTCGCGGGACATCCGCTCCGCGTTCGCGGAGCCGATCCGCATGCGCTCCACCGCCTGCGCGACGGTCTCCTTGATGTCCGGAGTCTGCTTGTTCTTCAGGAACACCGTCGCTTCCTCGACGAGCCTCCGCGGCGTGAGCTGCCCCGGTGCGTTCCCGCACCGTTGCTTGCCGCCCGGGTCCATCTTCGTGACGTATTCGTCCCACACCGACGTCAAGGTGCGGAACGCGACCTCGCGGGCGTGCGCCAGCCCATGCATCCGGAGGAGCAGGATCGCCCGGTCCTGATCGCGGATGAGGTCGGTGAAGATCGATCGCGCGAATCGCTGGACGAGTGCCGGATCGCGGAAGTCCGTCAGCGCGACGCGGAAGCGGTTCTCCTCCTGGGGATCCGTCTTCTGGGCCTCCTGCATGCGCGCGACGTAGCGATCGAACAGCGGGCCGTCGCCCTCGATCGCGGCGACCGACGCGATCGGGCCGGCGACGTCGGGCGCGAGCCGCGCCGAGCCGTCGAGGTGCCCCGCGATGCGCCGCCTGGCCTCCGCCCGGACGTCCGGCGCGGCCGCGGCGTGGCCGAGCGCGCCGATCACGAGCTGCCGCTTCTCACGCTCGTCCGAGGTGTCGTCCGCCCGGTTCTCCCAGCCGAGCTTCTCGAGCTGCGGTCGGAACGTCGCGTCGACGAGCTCGCGGAACGGACGCTCGATGGCGCCCGTGACCGCGTTGTGGTCCAGCCACGCGAGGATCTCGGCGAGGCTCCGCAGCACGTAGAGGTCATCTTCGCCCTTGAGCCCGTTGATGAGACCCAGCACCTGGGCGAGCGAGGCCTTGTTCGCGCGCGCCAGCGCCCACTGGTCGTCGATGAGCGAGAGCCGCTCTTCCGGCGTGAGCTTGGCGATCTCCTTCGCGAGCAGCGCGATGGACCGATCGTCGAACGCGAAACGGTAGAAGCCGACACCGCCGCCGTTCGGGAAGTACCACACCGCATCCGGTAGCTCGACCGATCCGGATGCTTTGTCGAGGAGGTAGCGCGCCTCCCTCACGCCGCCGTCGCGGGTGCCGTACCGCAGGACGAGCGGCACCGGCCACACCTGGCCGGTCGGCTGCACCGCCGGATCGGCGAAGAACCGGGCCTGCGCGAGATCGACCCTGAGGCCGCCGCTCGTCTCGCGCACCGAACACGTCACGAGCGGATGTCCAGGCTCGGTGATCCACGCGGTGGCGAGGCCGGTCACGTCGCGCCCGGACGCTTCGTCGAGCGCGCGCCAGAAGTCGCCGGCCGTCGCATTCGCCCACTTGTGGCGACCGAGATAGATGCGGACGCCGGACCGGAAGTCGTCCTCGCCGAGGTAGTTCTCGATCATGCGCAGGACGCCCTGTCCCTTGAGGTAGGTGACCGCGTCGAAGCGCTCGTTCGCCTCGTCGACGTTCTTGGCCTCCATCGAAATTGGATGGGTCGAAACGAGCGAGTCGAGGTTGAACGCCGGCGTGTTCTGCGAGACGACATCGCGCGCGAACCGCCACTCGGGATTCACGATCGCCGTGCACTTCTCGCCGACGAAGCTCGCGAACGATTCGTTCAACCAGAGATCGTTCCACCAGGCCATCGTCACCAGGTCACCCCACCACATGTGGGTGAGCTCGTGCGCGGCGACGCTGAACACCGCCTTGAACGTGGCCGTCGACGCGGTCTTCTGATCCGCGGCGAGGAGCGTCGTCCGGTACGTGATCGCGCCCGGGTTCTCCATCGCGCCGGCCTCGAAGTCCGGGATACCGATCGCGTCGACCTTGGGCCCGAAGGGGTAGGGGATGTCCGTATACCGCTCGAGCCACTCGACGGCCTTCACGTGCGCGTCACGCGCGAAGATGGCCTGGTCGGCCGTGCCCTTCGGGAGCCACACCCGGCACTCGACGTCGGTTTCGGTCTTCGCCGGGGGCGTGGGGTCGTACGGGCCGACCGTGAAGGCCAGCAGGTACGACGACATGACCGGCGTCTCGCGGAAGGTCGTCTGCTTCATGCCACCGTCCGCCCGTTCGGATTCGATCGGCATGTTGGCGATCGCCGCGAGCTGCGGATCGTGCGTGAGCACGACCTTGAACGTTGCCTTGAACTCGGGCTCGTCGAAGCATGGGAACGCGCGCCGGGCATCCGCCGCTTCGAATTGCGTCGCGGCGTACCGCTCGCCCGGGCGGGTCGACCGGTACAGGCCGCGGAGCTTCTCGGCGATCTCGCCCGACCACTCGAGCCGCAGGTCGGCCGTCCCGGCCGGCAGCTCCTTCGCGAGCTTCAGGGTCGCGGTCTGCGCCTCCCCGTCATACGTGGCCCCGGCAACGTCCCGGCCGATCTTGATGTCGAGGTCGACGCTGTGGAGGGTGATCTCGCGGGCCGGCTTCGCGAGCGTGAGCGAGATCACGCCCTCGGCGCGGAAGGTCCAGCGCTCGAGGTCGAGCAGGAAGTGGAGCTGGTAGCGCGTCGGCCGGACATCCTTCGCGAGCCGGAAGTCGTTCACGCGGTCCTCCCAGGATCGATGTGCCGAGAGCGTAGTCAATCGTGCGGCCGGCCCGGCCTTGCCGCCCGGCCGAGCCCCATTCAAAGGCTTACCGTTAAGGCCCGCATGCCGCCTCAATTCATCTTCACCATGCGCGATCTCAAGAAGATCGCCCCCGGCAGCCAGCGCGAGATCCTCAAAGGGATCTACCTGGCGTTCTACCCCGGCGCCAAGATCGGCGTCCTCGGGGCCAACGGCGCCGGCAAGAGCACCCTGCTGCGGATCATGGCCGGTGTCGACCGGGAGTATCAGGGGGACGCCCGGCTGACCGAGGGTCACAGCGTCGGCTTCCTCCCGCAGGAGCCCCAGCTGAACCCCGCGAAGGACGTCCGGGGCAACGTCGAGGAAGGTGTCGCCGCCGAGAAGGCCGTCCTCCAGCGGTTCAACGACCTCTCCGCGAAATTCGCCGAGGACCTCGGGCCGGCGGAGATGGAGAAGCTGAGCGACGACTTCCAGAAGACCCAGGACCTCATCGAGGCGAAGGGGCTCTGGGATCTCGATTCGACCATCGATTTCGCGATGGATTCGCTGCGGCTGCCGCCGGGCGACCAGGCCGTCGCGACGCTGTCGGGCGGCGAGCGCCGCCGGGTGGCGCTCTGCCGGCTGCTGCTGCAGAAGCCCGACCTCCTGCTCCTCGACGAGCCGACGAACCACCTCGACGCCGAGTCCGTCGCCTGGCTGGAGCGGTTCCTGAAGGACTACCCGGGCACCGTCGTCGCCGTCACGCACGATCGGTACTTCCTCGACAACGTCGC
>DATJHW010000007.1:0-34536 GCA_035493615.1 Saccharimonadales bacterium (SeqCode)
CCACCCTCGAGCGTGTGCCACCAGGCGATCCGATCGCCCTCGCCCAGCCGCCAGCAGAGGTAGACCTCTTCCCCGCCCCGGTCCGTCCGAAAGTCGATGAGCCCGGCGTCGATGTCCTTCACCTCGATCCCGAGCTCCGCCACCTCGCGAAGCAGCGCCTCGATCTCGCTGGCGACAGGCGCGCTCGGACGCACGTCGTACGTCGCCTTGCGCCGCTTCAGATCCTCGAGCAGCGGCCGCACGCGCGGCAGCAGCGCCTCGGCTTCGGCGCGGGTGAACTGCGGCATATCCTCACTCTACGTCGCGACACACGGAGGGATCGATGGCCACGTTCGTACTGCTCACCAAGGTGACCCCGGCGGGTGTGAAGACGCTGCAGGCGAATCCACGCCGCATCAAGGAAGTCAACAAGGAGATCGAGGCGACCGGCGCGCGCGTCGTCGCGCAGTACGCGACGCTCGGCCGCTACGACTTCGTCAATGTCGTCGAGGCGAAGGACGCCGAGACGATGGCCCGCGTGTCGGTGAGCCTCGGCGCACGCGGCACGCTCTCGATCGAGACGCTGAGCGCGATCCCGGTCGAATCGTTCATCCGGTCGATCTCCGCGAAGAAGAGCGCCCGATAGCGACGCCGGCGGAGCGCATCAAGCCGCCCGCGTACCCGGACATCGTCCGGTCGGACGAGGACCACGATCGGTTCGACCGGCTGTACGACGATCTCGTGCGCGTGCTCGGCCTCTCGCCCGCGGAGGCGCTCCTCAACGCGGCGACGCAGTTCGAGCTCGGGTTCGACGTCCGCGGTCCGTTCGAGAAGCGCAAGCGCCGCAAGAAGGTGGCGATGCAGACCGCGCACGACCGCCGGGAGGAGGGCGCCGACCCACTCCCCTTCGACCTCGAGCCGCCGGGCTAGCGGTCAATGGGCGTGGCCGCGCGCACCCTCGCCGCGGCGCTCGTCAGCGCCGCGGCCACGGTGGCGGTGGCGCTCTTCTCCGCGTACCGCCTGACGGATGCGCCGGTCCGTGGCCGACTCGGCGGTCCCGATCCGCTCGGCGCGCTCGCGTCGGCGGCGGCGCTGGTGATCGCACTCGTCGCGTTCTACCGGCTCGGACAGGGGATCGACAGACCGACCGCGCGCACGGCGATCGTCGCCGGCCTCGTCGGCGGCGCGCTCGCCGGCCTCGCGGGCGGCGGCGCGCAGTCCTTCGCGCTCTCCGACTATCTGAACGCGGTGCTGGCGGGCTACGCGGTGCCGCCCGAGTTCCTGGCGATCGCCCTCGGCGTGTACGTGGTCGCCGCGACGTGCGCGGCCGCGATGGTCGCGGCGGCCATCACCTACGCCGGCTGGTATCGCGCGCGTCCGCGACCGAGCTGACTCAGCCGACCGGGTACGCGCCGATCAGCGCGCCCGCCGCCTTCGCCTGTGCCTCGGCCTCGGCCCACGGTCGGTGCAGCAGTACCTGGACGAGCGCGCCGAGGCTGTCGGCCGTGACGAGCGTCCCGTCCGCGGCGAGCGCGGCTGCCGTCGAGGCGGGGCTCGACCGGAGCGCATCGAGATATCGCGTGACCTCGGCCGGCGGCGTGCCGAAGAGATCGAGGCCGTCGCGCAGGCGGATGATCGTGACGTCGTACGGCGTCATCGTGCGATTCGGGATCCCCTGGCCGGCCACGTACACGACCTCGCCCGTGAGCAGGGCGACGCGACCGTCAGCGGCGAGGGCGTCGGTATGCGCGAGGATGCGCGTCGCGACGGTGAGCTCGGTCGCCGGATCCTCCCGAATGAGCACGCGAGACGCGGCTAGGCCGCGGCGGCGGCGAGCAGATCGACCGCGTCGCGCACCGGCGCGTTTGCCGGGATCTCGTCATCCCGGGGCGGCATGATCGCGGGATCCCAGACGAGCTCGCGGTCGAGCCGCTCGGCGACCCGCGAGGCGCAGGCGCGCGCGACATCCACGACCCCCGCGGTGACACCGAGACGCGCGAACGATCCGACCTCGTGCAGGAACCCGCACGGGATCATCCGCGCGAACGGCGCAAGGTCGGTACCCACGTTGAGCGCGAACCCGTGGCGGGTCACCCCACGGGAGACGCGCACGCCGATCGCGGCGATCTTCGCATCGCGTCCATCGCGCAACGTCACCCAGACGCCGGTCTTCCCGTCGATCGTCCGTGACGCTATCCCGAAGTCCGCGAGCGCGGCGCGAAGTCCATCTTCGATGGCCCGCACGTAGGCCACGACGTCGGGTGCATCTCCGAGCGCGACGATCGGATAGCCGACCAGCTGCCCCGGCCCGTGGTAGGTGATGTCGCCGCCCCGGTCCACGCGGTACACGGACGCGCCGGCGGCGCGCAGCTCGCTCGGCGAGGCGGTCAGATGCTCGAGCGTCCCGCGCCGGCCGATCGTGTAGACGGGGTCGTGTTCGAGCAGCAGCAGCCGCTCGGGCCCGCCGGCCGCAAGACGCGTCGCGACGGCCTCCTGCAGCCGCCAGCCGTCCAGGTAGCCGACGCGCCCGAGCGAGGTGGCCCGCAGCTCAGCCGGCACTGGCCATTCCCACGTGCCGCTCGGCGTGATACGAGCTCCGCACGAGCGGGCCGGACTCGACGTGAGCGAAGCCCATCCTCGATCCGACGTCGCGCAGCTCGGCGAACTCAGCCGGCGTCCAGTAGCGCTCGATCGGCAGATGCTCCGGCGAGGGTCGCAGGTACTGCCCGATGGTCAGCACGTCGGTCCCCTGCTTCGCGATGGCGCGCATCGTGTCGACGACCTCGTCCGTACTCTCCCCGAGACCGACCATGATCCCGGTCTTGCACACGAGCGCCGGCGCCCGCTCCTTCGTGCGACGGAGCACCTCGAGCGAGCGCTCGAAGCGCGCCTGCGGCCGCACGCGGGGGTAGAGGCGCGGAACGGTCTCGACGTTGTGGTTCATGATCTCGGGACGGGCGGCGAGCACGGTATCGAGTGCGCCCAGGACGCCGCGGAAGTCGGGGATGAGCACCTCGACCGACGTGCCGGGCGACTGGCGGCGGATCTCGCGGATCGTCTCGGCGAACATCTGCGCGCCGCCGTCCTCGAGCTCGTCCCGGTTCACGCTGGTCACGACCGCGTGCTTCACGCCCATGCGCGCGACCGCTTCGCCGACGTGCGCCGGCTCGGCCAGATCGAGCTCGGTCGGCTTCCCGGTCTTCACGGCGCAGAACCCGCACGACCGCGTGCACGTGTCGCCCAGGATCATGAAGGTCGCGGTGCCGGCGCCCCAGCACTCGGCCATGTTGGGGCAGTGCGCTTCCTCGCAGACGGTGTGAAGCGACTTGCTGCGCATGAGCCGCCGCAGCTCCTCGACCTGCGGCCCCATCGGCAGGCGCACTTTCAGCCAGTCCGGACGCGCGTGATCGATCGGCACGCGCTGGTTCGCGGCGCTGCGGCCGCGCGACCGCGGCCGCTCGACGTCGCCGGGCATCTCGAACGCGATCGGGACGAGCTCTGCCACTAGCTCAGCGCGACGTTCGACGGATCGACGCCCTGGATCCAGGCCTTCACGTCGCGGAGGAACGCTGCGGCGGTGGCGCCATCCATCACCCGATGGTCGAATGACATGACGACGTTGCCCATTGTGCGGATGCCGATGCTGTCGTCGTCGAGCGCGACGACGCGCTTGCCGATGGCCTCGGTGGTCATGATCGCCGCCTGGCCGGGGTTCACGATCGGGTAGCTGAGGTACGTGCCGAGCGTCCCGCCGTTGTTCACGGTGAACGTTCCGCCCTCGAAATCGGGGATGGTGAGCTTCTTGGTCTTCGCGCGCGTCGCGAGGTCACGCACCGCGCGGGCGATCCCCGTGATCGAAAGATCGTCGGCGTTCTTGATGACGGGCACCACGAGCCCCTCGTCGCCGAGCGAGATCGCGATGCCGAGGTTGATCGCCTTGACCTTCAGGATGCCCTGGTCGGTCCACCGCGCGTTCACGTTCGGGTTGCGGCGGAGCGCGATGGTCACGGCCTTGATCGCGAACGGAAGGTAGGTGAGCTCGTAGCCCTCTCGGGCCTTGAACGACTCGCGCACCGACTCGCGGAACTTCGCGACCTGCGTCCAGTCGATCTCCATCATCGCCGCGGCGTGCGGGATGGTGGTCTTCGAAAGGACCATCGCATTCGCGATCGCTTTGCGCATCTGGGTGAGCGGCATCGCCTCGTCACCGGCCATCGGCTGCGGCATCTCCGGCTGCGCCGCCGCGGGGCGGGCGGCCTGGCGCTGCTGCGGCTGCGGCTGGGACTGCATCTGGGCAACGAACTGCTCGACATCCTGCCGGGTCACCCGGCCGTTCAGCCCGGTGCCCTGGACGCGATCGAGGTCGACGCCGTGCTCCGAAGCGAGCTTGCGCACGACGGGCGTGGCCCGCACGTCGCCGTTCGACGGCGGTGCCGTCGCGACGCGCGCGGAGGAAGACCCGTCCGGCTGTGGTGCCGGCGCGGGCTGCGTCGCGGCAGGCGCCGCGCGCGGTGCTTGGGGCGGCGGGGGCGTCGCCGCGGCCGGACGTTGAGGCGCCGACGGCACCTCAGGCGTGGCTGCAGCGGGCGTCGGCGCCGGGTTGTCCGGATGCGGCGGCGCGCCCGCCGCCCCCGACGCACGCTCGGGCGCCGCCTCCGCGGCGTCGGCGGTGTCGAACGTCGCGAGCAGCGCCCCGATCGGCACCGTGTCGCCCTCCTTCACCTTGACGTCCTTCAACGTCCCGGCGACCGGCGACGGGATCTCGGTGTTCACCTTGTCCGTCTGCACCTCGACGAGCAGGTCGTACTTCTCGACCTTCTCACCGGGCTGCTTCAGCCACTTCCCGATCGTGCCCTCGGTGACGGACTCGCCGAGCTTCGGCATCTTCAGCTCAAACACACTCATCTTCAATACGCCGCCAATTCCCGCATCTTCGTAGCGATATTGTCCGCGTTCGGCAGGAACGCGTCTTCCTGGACCTTGTTGAACGGGGTCGCCGGGGATTCGGGGCCGGCCAGCCGCATGACCGGAGCGTCAAGCGAGTCGAACGCCTCTTCGGCGATCAGCGCACAGATCTCCGCACCCGCCCCGAACATGCGGTTGTCCTCGTACACCACCAAGCACTTCCCGGTCTTGCGCGCTTCGTCGAGGATCGTGGTGCAGTCGAGCGGCCGAAGGCTCCGGACGTCGACGACGTCGACCGAGATCCCCTCGCCCGCAAGCGTGCCGGCCGCCTCGAGACAGCGATGGAGCATCAGGCCGTACGCGTACACGGTGATGTCCGTGCCCTTTCGCTTCACGTCCGCCGGCCCGAGCGGGATCGTGAAGTCGCCGTCCGGCACGTCGCCCTTCACGGCGCGGTAGGTCGCCTTGTGCTCGAGGAAGATCACCGGGTCGGGGTCCCGGATCGCGGAGCGCAGCATGCCGGTGATGTCCTTCGGCGTGCTCGGCACGACCACCTTCAGTCCGGGCACGTGCGCGTAGAACGCCTCGAGGGACTGCGAGTGGTACAGGGCACCGTGCACACCCGCTCCCCACGGCATCCGGATGACGATCGGCACGTGCCACTGCCCGTTCGAGCGGTACCGGATACGCGCGGCCTCGTCCACGATCTGCTCGAACGCCGGTGCGCTGAAGTCCGCGAACTGCATCTCCGCGATCGGGATGAGCCCCGCGATCGCTGCGCCGATCGCGACGCCCACGATGTTCGATTCCGCGAGTGGCATGTCGATGACCCGATCGGGGCCGAACTCCTCGATGAACCCGTCGGTCACGCGGAACACGCCGCCGCGGACCCCGACGTCCTCACCCAGGATGATGACCCGCTCGTCGCGCCGGAACTCGTCTCGAAGGGTGTCGTGGACGGCCTGGACGTTGCTTTTCTCGGTCATGCCCCGCCCAGGCGCAGGTCCGGGAAATCGTGCGGCCGGCGCTCGCGCATGATCGCGTACGCCGCTTCCACGATCTGCTCGCGATTCGGTTTCGCGAAGTAATCGCCGTCCACGCCGACGGGCGCGCGGTTCTCCGCGGCCGCGAGCGTGCGCGGCGCGGCGTCGAGGTGGTCGAAGCCGTGCTGGACCTCGAGGACCTCGCGGAGGATGAACGTCGACGCGCCGCCCGGAACGTCCTCGTCGACGACCAGGAGCGCGTTCGTCTTCTCGAGCGACTTCGCGATCGCGCCGCGCACGTCGAAGGGGTTGAGCGTCTGCGCGTCGATGATCTCCGCGTCGACACCCAGCGCGCTGAGGATGGCCGCCGCCTCGACCGCGATGCGCACGAGCGCTCCGTAGGTGACGATCGTGAGGTCGCTGCCTGCCCGAACCGTCTCGGTCACGCCGAGCGGCAGCCGGAACTCGCCGAGATTGTCTGGCACCCGCTCCTTGAGCCGGTAGCCGTTGAGCACCTCGACGAGGACCGCGGGGTTGTCGCCGCGGAAGAGCGTGTTGTACAAGCCGGCGGCCTGGACCATGTTCCGCGGCACGACCACGTAGATGCCCCGCAGCGCGTTCAGCACCACGGACATCGGCGAGCCGGTGTGCCAGATCCCCTGGAGGCGATGGCCTTTGGTCCGGATGATCACGGGCGCCTTCTGGCCGCCGGCGGTCCGGAAGTGCAACGGCGCGAGATCGTCGCTGGCGAGCTCCAGGGCGTAGAGCAGGTAGTCGAGGTACTGGATGTCGACGATCGGTCGGAGGCCACGGAGGGCAGCGCCGATCCCCTGCCCGAGGATCGTCGCCTCGCGGATGCCGGTGTCGGTGAACCGCCGGGCGCCGTACTTCGCCTGCAGGCCCTCGAACACGAGGTTCACGTCACCGAGCCGGCCGACGTCCTCACCCATGACGAACAGGCGGGGATCGCGGGCGAAGTTCAGATCGAAGTTGCGGAGCAGCACGATGCGGCCGTCGACGCTCTCGGAGCGATCGCTGTATTCCGCCGCGACCGGCGGCACCTTGAGCGGCGAGTCCTCCGACCGGCTGTAGAGGAACGACCGGTAGCGGTCCGCGTTCCGCTCCGCGTACTCCTTGGCGAACGCGCGCAGCGCGCCCGAGGCTGCGCCTTCCCGGCCGCGCAGTGCGTAGGCGGCCCGACGCACGGCGGACTGCACGATCCGGCGGCTGATCTCCAGCGGGTCGGCCAGCTCCGCGACGACCTCCGCGAGACGGACGTCCGGAGCCTCCTGCTGCGCTCGCTCGATCAGCCCGCGCGCCCGGTCGAGCTCGCTCTTGATCGGGGCCTGGTACGCCTCCCACGCGGCGACGCGCGCGGATTCGACCGCTTTGCGGTCCTCGTCCTCGAAGGCGTCGAGCTCGGCCGCGGTGCTGATCTTGTCGGCGATCATCCATTCGCGCATCTTCGCGATGGGATCGCCCGACGTCTCGAACGCGAGGCGCTCCTTCGACTTGTAGCGCTCGTGCGACCCGCTCGTGGAATGGCCCTGCGGCTGCGTCATCTCGGTCACGTGGATGAGCGCCGGCACCTGTTCGCGGCGCACGATGTCGCTCACGGCCGCATAGGTCCGTACGAGCGCCGGGTAGTCCCAGCCCTTCACGACGCGGATCTCGAACCCGTTGGTCCCCGGCTCGCGCTGGAATCCGGCGAGCGCGGCAGAGATCGAGCCCTTCACCGTCTGGAACTCGTTCGGCACCGAGATCCCGAACCCGTCGTCCCAGACCGAGACGAGCAGCGGGATCGCAAGGACGCCCGCGGCGTTCATCGTCTCCCAGAACAGGCCCTCGCTCGTGCCCGCGTTGCCGATGGTCGCGAACGTGATCTCGTCGCCGGAGACGGAGAAGCCCGGCGCCGCGGCACGCAGCTTCGGGTCGGCGCGGTACAGCTTCGATGCGTACGCGAGACCCAGCGAGCGCGGCATGTGCGCGGCGACCGGCGAGAGGTCCGCGGCGGACTGCATCGCCTCCGCGAGCGGCTTCCAGCGTCCCCCCTCGTCGAGCGTGCGCGTGGCGAAGTGGCTCACCATCTGCCGGCCGGCCGATGCCGGCTCGGTCTCGCGGTCGGTGTTCGTGTAGAGCTGCGCGAAGAACTCGGGCAGGTCGGACATGCCCGTCGCGAACATGAATGTCTGATCACGGTAGTAGCCCGAGCGCCAGTCTCCGGGCCGGAAGGCCCTCGCCATGGCAAGCTGCGCGACCTCTTTGCCGTCGCCGAAGATCCCGAATGGCGCCTTCCCCGTGAGGACCTCGCGGCGCCCGGACACGCTCGCGACGCGCGAGCGGAACGCGAGCCGGTAATCGGAGACGATCTCCGCGGGGCTGAGCTGCAGGCGAGACGGGGACGCCGCGCTCGTTCCGGCCGCGATGGGCGGAGCGGCGCGGCTACCGCTCTTGATGTGCCACTCCGGATCCCATGGTACGAGCGCCCGCGGTTCCGCGTTCCGCGCGTTCGAGGAACGGGAGCAGCGCCGCCGCGAACGCCTCGGGTTGCTCGGGCATCACGAGATGCCCGGCGTCCTCGATGACGCGCAGCTCGGCATCCGGATACGCGCGCCGCAGCTCCCCGACGTGCGTCGCGGGGATGATCCCGTCCTGCCTCCCCCACACGACGAGCACCGGACCCCGATACGCACCCGCGCGCTCGAGCCACGCGTTGCGAAGTGCGGGGCGCACGCCGCGGAACGTCGCGACGCCACGCATGACCCGCAGGGTCTCGGCGTAGGTGCGGTCGTAGCGGGCGTTCTCCTCGTAGAGATGGACCGGGATCTTCGCCCGGTCGTGGAAGCAAGACTCGAGCACCGCGCGGCCAGCCGACGCGGGCCGGGGCAGCCACGTGGTGACGTGAAGGAGCGGCAGCGCCAGGAGCCGGAACAGCAGCGCGATCTCCGGACCGAATCCACCGGGCGCAACGAGCGTCAGCGAAGGCCAGGCCTCGGGATGAACGACCGCCGTCACCGCAGCGATGGCGCCGCCGAGCGAGTGGCCGACCAGATGCGGACGCTCCAGCCGGAGCGCGCGCCGGACGCCGTCGACCACCGCGGGATAGAACGGTGCCCGCGGATCGAAGTACCGCGCGCCATCGACCTTCGTGCTGTCACCGAAGCCCGGAAGATCGAACGCGATCCCCCGGCGCCCGGATGTCGCGACGCGCTCGATCGCCTCGGACCAGTTCTCGGCCCAGCCGCCCACGCCATGCACGAAGAGGACGGCCTGCTCACCGGTCCCGTCCTCGATGACCCGGATCCGCGAGCCCGCGGCGGCGATCGTGGACGTGCGCATTTCTCCATAATGCGCTCGTGCTCTTCTACTACCTGTGCACCACCGGCGAGGGTCTGCACCGCACGGCGTACCCGCAGGGCGCGCAGTCCAAGGACGCCGACGTCTTCAAGTGGGTCACGATGTTCTCGGGATCGCCCGCCGTGTGCCAGCGGCAGCACGACGGCGTCCACGTGTGGCGTCCCGATGAGGGCGGTGACGAGGAGCGCATCGTGCGTGGCTACGCCGTCCTGCAGTGGGATCGTGCCGGGTTCGAAACAGATCGCCCGAAGCCCGCCCTCGGAGAGAAGTTCGATTCACGGTGGGGCCCGGCGCTGGTCCTCGAGCGCAGCGACGACCCGACCACCGGCACGTACCTCCTGCTCAAGCTCTTCCCGCACGGGTACCACGGGAAGGACGAGGAGATCGGCAGCAAGCGCACCGACGTCGACGCCAAGCGGTTGATCCCGGCCTGAGCCGGGCCTAGGGGGCGGCCGGCTCCCCGTGCACGTGCTCGCGGTGTGCGACGTGGTGCAGGTGCTCATGCGCATCCTCGGGTGCGCGGGGTGGGTAGAACAGGCCGGCCACGTAGAACTTCGTCGGTGACTGCGCGTACGCGGACACCAGCACGTGGACGTCGTACTTTTCGAACAGCGGGCGGCCCCAGGTCTCGCGGAACTTCGTCGCCCAACGCTGGCCGTGCCGCTCGCGCGAGGCGCGGGCCATCTCGTGGAGCTCCCAATCGAGCACCGGCAGCTCGTGCGGGCCGGTGCACTCATCGCTCTCGCAGCGGAACTGAAGGCGCAGCGGCAGCTGCAGGATGTCGGACTCGTAGACGGCCGGCCGGATGAACCCGGCCGTCGCCACGCCGTCGCGCGCGAGCGCCTGCAGCGACTCGAGCGAGCCCCGCAGATGGGGCCGCACGAACGGCCAGCGCAGCCGCCACGCGTCTTTCGGGTCGACGTACGCGGTCGCGACGATCTCGCCGTTCACGTTGCGGGACTCGGGCCGCGGGTCGCGATCGGCCGGCGTCGTGCGGACGTGGATCCACGACCAGCGCAGGAGGGGCGGGTCCGTGTCGGCGCCCTTCCACGGGAACGGGCTGAGCCGCTCGAGCCGCCCGCTCTCGCGGTCCACACCGATGACGGCCGGCCGCTCCACCGGGAAGGAGTCCGCGGCGACCGTCTTGGCGAGCACCAGCACGTCGTGCTCGCTCGCGGAATCCTCCATCGTCACCGCTTCACGCTAGCGGGCGCGCACGACAGCGGCCGCCTGGTGCAGGTGGGCCGCCGCGTGCAGGCCGATGAACAGGATCCATCCGCGAGCGGTCAGCTCTCCGAGCTCCTGGTGCGCGAATGTGGGGCCGCCCGCCGCGAGCACGCGGGTCGCGGCGAGCCGCTCTTCCGCCGCGCGGATCCCGTCGAGCAGAAGCTCGCGCGTCGCGCCGGCGGATCCCGCCTCGCCGTACGGGAGGCGCACGCCGGGCCGCTGCCCGACCGCCAGCGATCGGGCGATCGCGTGCGCGGCCTCGTCCATCCGGAGCGCGTGGCCGGCGATCTCGGCGATCGACCAGAGCTCGAGGCCCGCGACCCGATGCAGCGCCCCCTCGCCCAGGGACGAGACCCCGAGCCGCAGTCCCGTCAAGGCATCCCGCACGGCGCCGACGATCTCCTCCATCGAGTGCGCGTCCGCGACCGACTGCAAGCTCGCGCCGGCCTTGACGTCGTCCAGGACCGTCGCCGCGGAGAAGCCGGCCGGTGGCACGCGCCTACGATGACAGGGTGCTGACCAAGTGACAGAGAACGAACGAGGAGCGGCTTCGCCGCGACGAGCGAGTTCCACCAGCCCTGAGCAGGCGGCGAGGACGGGAGGCGATAAGCGACCAGCCGAGCTGCTTGAGAGGGAGCTGACCCTCGCGCGCGAGCACCCGCGCGGCACCGAGCAGCGGACCCTTGGGCCGTATCGCGCCGCGCTGAACGACGTCGAGGCGTACGCGGCGCTGCCGGAGAAGGATCGCGACGCGATCGTGCGCTGGGCGGCGATCCGCTGTGCCGTCCGTGACCGCTTCGGCGTGGATCGCGACCAGACGAACCTCGCGGAACCGCTCATCCCGGCTGGGACCCTGCGCGCGCACGTGCTCGCCGGCGAGACGCGTGCGGCGGGACGCGACGTCGCGGACGACGGGAGCGACCTCATCGCGCTCGTCGGGCGGATCCGGCGCTAGGCCGGCACCTTCTCGCGCAGCGGTACCAGCAGCTCGAGCGTCGCGTCCATCTCGTCCTCGGTGTTGAAGTGATGGGGCGAGAGCCGGACGAGACCGGGACGGAAGTCGACGATGCAGCGTGAGGCCCGCAGCGCGTCCACGACCTGCGCGGGCTCGGGGTGCCGGAGCGTGACGATCGGCGACCGGCGCTCCGCCTCACGGACGCACCCGAGGCTCCAGCCCTGGGCGAGCGCGCCGTCCACCAGACGTTGGGACAGGACCATGTGCCGTGCGCGGATGGCATCGACCCCGATCTCTTCCATGAGCGCGATGCCGGCGCGCGCCGTGTACGCGGCCGCCACGGCGGGCGTCCCGTACTCGAACCGCCGGGCCGTCGGCGAGAGGTCGATGTGCTGCACGTCGAACGTGAACGGGTCGCGCATCGCCCACCAGCCGATCGCCGTCGGGCTCGCGCCGGCGATCCGGTCCCGCCGGGCGTACAGGAAGGCCATGCCCGGTCCACCCATGAGCCACTTCAGCGTGCCGCCGACGAGGAAGTCGACGCCGGACGCGTGGACGTCGAACGGCAACGCGCCGATCGACTGATAGGCGTCCACGACCAGCGCGGCGCCCTTGCGATGGCAGAGCTCCGCGAGCCGCGCGACGTCCTGGATGTAGCCGCTCGTGTAGTACACGTGGCCGGTGCAGACGAGCGCGGTGCGGTCGTCGATCGCGCGCTCGAAGAGCTCGAGCGGGACCGTCGCTCCGTCCGGACTGTGCACGAACTCGACCTCGACGCCGGACTTCGCGAGCGCGAGCCAGGTATGGCCGTCGGTCGGGAAGTCGATGTCCGCGACGATGACCTTGTTGCGCTTCGAGTAATCGAACGAGGACGCGATCGTGACCAGCGCCGCGGATACCGCGGGCTCCAGGGCGATCTCGTCCGGATCCGCGCCGAGGACGCGCGCGAAGTCCGCGCGCAGGAGGTCGAGCTCGCCGACCCAGTGCTGGTACCAGGCGCGGCCGCCAAGCTCGGTCCACGTGCGCGCGTACTCGGCGATGGCGGCCGCCCCGCGCTTCGGGAGCGGCGTCAGGGAACAGTTGTTCAGGTAGATCCACTCTTGGGTGATCGGGAACTCGTCGCGCCAGGCGCGGATCTCACCAGCCGACGGCATAGCTCTCCTTTCGCGGATCGGCGCCACCCTCGAGCGCGCCGTTCTCGAGCCGCCGCACCGCGCACACGCTGGCGCTCGCCGGCGTGAAGCCAGGGACGTCGCGGACGATGTGCCCGAGCGCCGCGAGACCGTCGCGCACGTCGCGGGCCACGCGCGCCTCCACCGTGAGGACACCCGGTTCGTACGCGTGCGGGAAGAAGGTCCACGGGAAGCTCCGCGAGATGACCCGCGGCGCTTCGATCGCGGCCTGCGTGTTCATCCCGAAGTCCACGATGTTGCACACGACCTGGACCATCGCCTGCGACTGCGCGTCCTCGCCGGGGCAGCCGAACGGCATGAGCGGGGCGCCGTCGCGCATGAGGAGGCCCGGGTTCGGGGTGAGCCGTGGCCGCTTGCGCGGCGCGATCGCCGATGGATGGCCCGGCGTCGTCCAGAGCTGCGCCCCGCGGGTCGACACGATCATCCCGAGGCCGGGGATGAGCGGCGCGCCGAGGCCGGGGTCGGACGGGGTCGCGGAGAACGCGTTCCCCTCGCTGTCCATGGCGGCTACGTACGACGTGTCGGGCGCTCCAACGCCGGCCGCGAGGCGCGGCACGTAACCGGCCGGGCCGGTGCGGCCCTCGTACCGCCACGGGTCGCCGGGCGGCGGGAGCTCGGGCCACGCGCGGTCGTCGCGGATGAGCGCGCGCCGCTCCTCGGCGTAGGCCTTGTCCATCAGGCCGCGGATCGGCACGTCCACCTGGTCGGGGTCGCCGAAGAAGCCCTCGCGATCGGCGCAGGCGAGCTTCATCGCCTCGGTGTAACGGTGCAGGAACGGGAGCGAGCCGGGGCCCATCGACGCGATGTCGTAGCCCTCGAGCAGGTTGAGGGTCATCGGCACGAGCGGGCCCTGCGACCAGGGGCCGCACGCATAGACGTCGATCCCGCGATACGTCGAGCGCACCGGCGGCTCGATCGAGACGCGATACGTGGCGAGGTCCTCGGCCGAGAGCGCGCCGCCTTCCTTCTGCATGTGCGCGACGATCTCGCGGGCGATGTCGCCGGTGTAAATGGCGTCGCGCGCGGCCATGATCGCGGCAGCGCGCCCGCGCGAGGCGTGCGCCGCCTCGATCGCGACGAGCCGGCGGAAGAGATCGCCGAGCTCACGCTGGACGAGCAGCTCACCCACCTCCGGCGGCCTGCCGTTCGGCAGGAACACCGCCGCGCTCGTCGGCCATTGCCGGATGCGGTCCTGCAGCATCGTGATCGACCGCGCGAGACGCGGATACACCGGGAACCCGTCGCAGAGCTCGATCGCCGGGGCCAGGACGTCGGCGAGCGTGAGCCGGCCGTGCCGCGCGAGCGCGGTGAGCCAGGCGTCGCAGGCCGCTGGTGTCACCGACCGCGGCGTGCCGATGGGCATGTCGTCGCCGTACTTCGCGCGGTATCCGTCGAGATCGAGCGACGCCGGCCACCGTCCGAGTCCATCGATGCTCTCGGGTCCGGCCATGCCGGGGCGGTACACGATGATCGGGGCGACCCCGCCGAAATCGGTGAGATGCCGTTCGACGACGTTGAGCGCGACACCCGCCGCGACGCCGGCGTCGATGGCGCTCCCACCGCGCGGGAACATCCGCAGCCCGGCCAGCGACGCGAGGTAATGGCACGTGCTCACCATGTGTTTGGCACCGAGGACCGCGGGCCGGCCCTCGGTGATCGCGAGCGGCGGCGCGGTGCTCTCGACCCTGATGTCGCGCATCCGTTCGCACGATAACGCGACGGCGGGCCGCTACGCTTTCGGCGTGCATCTCTACGCGCACCGCGTCGAGCCATTCGACAACGGCATGTACGTGGTCGCCGACGATCGTGGCGATGCGATCCTCATCGACCCGTCGCAAGGCGAGCGCGAGGCCATGTCCACCGTGCGCGCGCACGGTCTGCGGATCCTCGAGATCCTCAACACCCATGGCCATCAGGATCACGTCTTCGACAACGCCCGGATCCAGGAGCAGACGCGGGCGCGGATCGCCATCCACGCCGCGGACGCGTATCGGCTCGATCCAGCGACGCGTCCCGCGAGCCAGCTCGACCCGCCGGTATCGGTGGCCGACGATCTGATCGCCGATGGGCCGCTCCCGTACCTGCGCGACGTTCGGATCGTGGCCATCCACACGCCGGGCCACACCGAAGGCTCGACCTGCTTCTACCTGCCGAATGACGGCGTCGTGTTCAGCGGCGACCTGCTGTTCGCCGGCAATGTCGGCCGGATCGACCTGCCCGGCGGTGACGCCGGTCAGATGGAGCTGAGCCTCGCGCGCATCGCGACCCTGCCCCCGGCCACCCGGGTGTTCCCGGGACACGGTCCCGCGACCACCATCGCCGACGAGCTGCATTGGCTTCGGGGATTCCGCTTCGAGTGACGGCCTGGCGGGTCCGTCCATTCGCCGATGCCGATTACACCGCGTACGCCCGGATCGCGAGCGTCGCCGACGGCGAGCGTCTGGATCCCTCCTCCGCACGCGCCGCGGACGCACGCTGGGATCACGCGCGCTACGACCGGCTTCGCGTCGTGGCCGTGGACGAGGAAGACGCGCCGGTCGGCTACGGCGAGATCCACCACGAGCCTTTGCGGTACGACCCGCGCCGCTACTTCCTCCGGCTCGGCGTCGATCCCGAGCGGCGCCGACGTGGCATCGGCGCCGCGCTCTGGACCGACCTCGCGGCGGAGCTCGCGCGACGATCGGCCGAGGTCGTCGGGCTCTGGGCCGGCGACGCGACGGCCTGTCAGGCGTTCGTCACGAAGCGCGGCTTCGTCGAGGTCGCTCGCTCGTACGCGCAGGTGCTCGCGGTCGCGTCCGCGCCGCTGCCCACCCGCGCGACCGAGGAGCGCGTGGCGAGCACGGGCGTGCGCGTCACGACGCTCGCGGCCCTCCGCGACGCCCTCGGGGATGTGGCGCTCGAGGCGGCCTGGGATCTCCAGTCGGCCTGCCGCCTGGACCACGGGGGCCTCGGCCGAGCCACGCCGCAGCCGTTCGGCGACTGGCTGGCGGAGAACGTCGCGGGCGGGTCCGCGCTGCCGGACGCCCATTTCGTCGCGCTCGACGGGGCACGGTACGTCGGCGTCTCGTCGGCGCTGCGCGACGGCGACGACACGCTTCGGATGGGGATCACCGGGGTCCTGCCGGGGTATCGCCGGCGGGGCATCGGCCGGCTGCTGAAGCTGCGCGTGCACGCGTGGGCTCGGGCGCACGGCGTCAGCGAGATCCACACCACGGCGACGAAGGCGGATCCGGCCATGCTCGCGCTGAATGACGCGCTCGGCTACCCGATCGTCGCGAGCTGGGGCGGCTACGAGCTCCGGCTCCGGCCGTGAGGAGGCATCCGCGGCGGCGGTCTGCCCGTAGCATCCACAGGGAGGGTCTCCGGGTGCGCCGATCGGCTGTCGTTCTGCTGTCCGTTGTGCTCGCGTCCTGCGGCGGTGCCGCCTCGGTCGGTGCCGCGCCGACCCCGACGCCCACGGCGACCACGGCGGCGACGCCGTACACGGTGCCCGCCCCCCAATCGACGGCCGCCGACACCTCGGGCTACGGCGACTACTACGGCTACGGCACGCCGGCACCGAAGGCCGCATCGCCCGGCGGTCCGCTGCAGCTGACCAGCGGGACCAAGCTCGGCACGGTGCTCGCGGCGAGCAACGGGATGACCCTCTACACGAACAAGAACGACAAGCCCGGTTCGAGCGCATGCAACGCCGCGTGCGCCGCGATCTGGCCCCCGCTGCTCACCACGACCGGCGCGCCGGCGGCCCCGGCCGGCCTGATGGGCACGCTCGGCGTCGTGACGTGGTCCGACGGCACCGTGCAGGTGACGCTGAACGGCCAGCCGCTGTACCTCTACGCCGGGGACTTCAAGTCAGGCGACACGAACGGCGACGGCATCGACGGGATCTGGGCAGCCGCGAAAAACTAGTCCGCGACCCCCAGCACGTTGAAGCCGTTGTCAGCGAAGATCGTCGCCCCAGTGACGCAGCGCGAGAGATCGCTCGCGAGGAACACCGCCACGTTCCCGACCTCGTCCTGGGTGATGTTGCGGCGCAGCGGGGCCTTCTCCTCCATGAGGTCGCGCGCGCTGCTGATCCCCTTGACCGCGCTGCCGGCGAGCGTCTTCAGCGGGCCCGCCGAGATCGCGTTCACCCGGACGTTCTGCGGGCCAAGGTCCGCGGCGAGGTAGCGGGTGGCCGACTCGAGGACCGCCTTCGCCATGGCCATCGAGTTGTAGCTCGGTACGACGCGATCGACGGCGTTGTACGTGAGCGACATGACCGAGCCGGCGCCGGCTTTCTCGAAGAGCGGGAGCGCGGCGCGCGTGAGCGCGATGAGCGAGAACGCGCTCACCTCGATCGCGAGCTTGAGGCCGTCGCGGGAGATCTCGTGGAATCGGCCGCGCAGGTCCTCGACCGCCGCGAAGGCGATCGAGTGGACCAGGATGTCCGCCTTCCCCCAGGCCTCGCCGACCTTGGCGAAGAACGCGTCGATCTCCTCCTGCTTGCCGACGTCGCAGGGCAGGACCGGCATCCGGTCGTGCCCGGGGAGCGTGACGACGAGCTTCTCGACGTTCTCGCGCAGCCGCTCGGTCGCATAGCTGAACGCGAGCTCGGCACCTTCGCGCTGGAACGCCGTCGCGATGCCCCAGGCGATGCTGCGCTGGTTGCCCACGCCCATCACGATGGCCTTCTTTCCGTCGAGCAAGCCCATGCGTCACCCCCTCGCCCCGCGGTGTTGGCCCATGATGGCCCACGTGCGGCTTCACGTGCACGAGTTCGGTCCCGGCGCGGGGCGGACCATCGTTGCCCTGCACGGCGTCACCGGAGCGGCCACGGTCTTCCGACGACTGGCTCACCGTCTTCCGCGCTTCCGGCTCGTGGCTCCGGACCTTCGCGGCCATGGAGGCTCCCGCGCGGACCCGCCGTGGGATCTGTCGATGCACCTGCGCGACGTGCGCGAGACGCTCGACTCGCTGGGGATCGCGCGAGCGCCGTTCATCGGCTTCAGCTTCGGCGGCCGGCTCGCGATGGAGCTCGTTGCCGCCGACCGATCGCGCGTCGACAAGCTCATCCTTCTCGACCCCGCGATCCAGATGACCGACGAGAGCGTCGTCGCGAGAACGAACGAGCTGCTGCTCGACACCTCGTGGGCCGATGCCGCGGAAGCGATCGAGAGCCGGCTGAGGTCGGGGGCGGCGCCCTATGCGCCGCGCGAGCACTGGGACCTCTGGTCGGAGGGGCTGGTCCTCGGAGCCGACGGGCGGCTCCGGTTGCCGTTCTCGCGGCCCGCGGCGATCACGATCTACAGCGAGCTTGCGACGCCCCCGCCGCGGTTCGAGTCGCTGCGACTCCCGACGCTGGTGATCGTCGGATCCGAGTCGGCGCTGGTGACCCAGAAGCAGCGCGACCGCTACAAGTACGAGCTCGCCGATTTCCTCGAGCTGAAGTCCGTTCGGGCCAAGCACAACGTGATCGCCGACGCCGCCGACGACGTCGCGGCCGCGATCGGAGCGTTCCTAGCGCGGTAGCGGCGCCATCGCCGTCGGCCAGCGCCGCAGACGCGCGTCGGGACCGTCGTGCGTCGCGATGACCTCGCACGCGATGCGGAACGCCGCCACGATGAGCTCGAGCGGAAGCGACGGCGTGGCCGTCCCGGTGGTCATCTCGGGCGTTGCCGGAACGTGCAGGTACGTCGTCGGCAGCTCGAGGCCGCGATCCCTGGCGTGACGCAGCGCACCGTACAGCGTCGCGTTGCTCACGTACGCTCCTCCGTCCCACGATACGTGCGCCGGGATCCCCGCGGCGTTGATGGCCTGTGCGATGGCGCGCACCGGAGCCGTCGCGAGCAGGGCGTCGGGGCCCGAATCGTCGCCGTCGGATCGCTCGGCGGTCAGCACCTGGTCGGCACTGTCGGCCTGCCACGGCACGTCGCCGATCGCGTGGGCGATCGCCTCGACGCTGATCGCGGGCTGGCCGAACGACAGCCCGCCGATCACGAGTCCGTCCGCCGGCACCCGATCGAGCTCGCGGACGATCGTGGCGACCGACTCGCGCCAGACCACGGGCACCCGCAGCACGTCGATCCGCGCCGGGCCGGCGCTGGCGCCCTGCAGCTGCTGGGCCGCCTCCCACGATGGGTTGACCCCGCGGCCCGCGAACGGCTCGAAGCCGGTGAGAAGGATCCGCATCGCATCGAGTCTGCGCCACGCGTGATACTCCCGCGCGTGAGCGCGCTCGACGCCGACCCGGTCGCCGACCTGCTGCGCGGGGTCCCGTTCTTCCGGGAACTCGACCGCGTCGATCTCGCGCGCCTGCTCGGAGCGCTCGAGGAGATCCGCGCGGGGCCCGGTGAGGTCATCGCCCACGAAGGCACCGAGGCCGATGCGCTCTTCCTCCTGGAACAGGGCACCGTCGCGATCACGGTCGCCTCGCCGGACGGGGAGATGTCGCTTCGCGAGGTCGGGGCGCCGGCCCACTTCGGCGAGCTGGGCCTGCTCCTCGCCCGCCGCACCGCGACCTCGCGCGCGGTCACGGATGTCGTCGCCTGGCGTCTCCCCCGCGCGCGCTTCGAGTCGCTGGTGAAGGACCGGCCCCAGATCGCCCTCGCCGTCGCGGCGGCGCTCGCCGATGCGGTCGACCGGCGCTCGCGCGAGTACGTCGGCGCGCCCGAGCCCGAACGGCGCCCAGAGGAACGAGCGCGCGAGGACCGGCCCCCGTCGCGGCGCCGGACCCGGGTCGCCGGTGCGCTGGCCGCGATCGCCCTGCCGCTCGCGCTCTGGAACGTCGGACCCCCGAGCGGGCTCGAGCCCGCGGGATGGCGCGTCGTGGTCCTGCTGATCGGCGCGGCGATCGCGTGGCTCACCGAGCCCGTCCCGGATTTCGCCGTCGCCCTCGCGCTCGCGGCGGCCTGGGGCGCCACCGGTCTGGTCACGCTGGCCGTCGCGTTCAGCGGCTTCGCCAGCTCGTCGTGGCTGCTGGCACTCGGCGCCCTGGCGCTCGCGGCCGCGATGGCCCGGACCGGTCTGCTGTTCCGCGCCGCGCTCTTGCTGCTGCGGGCGTTCCCGGCGACGGCGACGGGTCAGCTGTTCGCGCTGCTCTTCGGCGGGGTGCTCATCACGCCGCTCGTGCCCCTCTCGGTCGCGCGGGTCGCGGCGATCATGCCGGTCGCGAGCGAGATCGGCCAGTCGCTCGGCTACGCACCCCGCAGCAACGGCAGCGCGCGGCTCGCGTTCGCCGGCCTGGTCGGGTACTGGTATTTCTCGAGCATCTTCCTCACCGGGCTCGCGACCAACTTCTTCGTCGTCCAGCTGCTGTCCCCCGCCGACCGCACCCGCTTCTCGTGGATCGGCTGGCTGGTGGCCGCCGCGCCGGTCGGCGTTCTCTGCCTCGCCGGCGCGGCCGCCGCGCTGCTCCTGTTGTTCCGGCCCGAGCGCGCCGCCGCGCGCATCCAGGACGCGACCCGGCGGCAGCAGCGCATCCTCGGTCCGTTGTCTCGCGGCGAGCGGATCGCGATGAGTGCCGCGGCACTGCTGCTTGCCGGTCTCATGGCGCAGCCGATCCTGAACGTCGAGCCGGCATGGCTCGCGCTGCTCGCGCTCGTCGTCGTGACCGCGGGTGCGCTCGATCGCGAGCGCTTCCGTGCCGGCATTGACTGGGGCTTCCTGATGCTGTTCGGCGCGCTGCTGGGCTCCGGCAACGTCATGCAGGCGACCCACGTCGACACCTGGATCGCGGCGGGTCTCGTCCAGCGCACCGCGGGGCTCGGCGATCCCGGCATCGTGCTCATCGCGATCGCGGCCGCGACCATCCTTCTGCGCTTCGTGCTGCCGAGCCGGCCCACGATGCTGCTGCTCGCGCTCGCAGTGGTCCCGGCCGCGCCGCAGCTCGGGATCTCGCCGTGGCTCGCCGGGCTCGTGGTGCTGCTCGCGGCGAACATCTGGATCCTCCCCTACCAGGGGCTCGAGTACCTGGTCGCGCGCGAGGCGACCGCGGGCGAGGCATTCGATGACCGCCAGGGCACGCGCATCGGGCTGGCCCTGACCGCCGTCCGGTTCGTCGCGATCGCCGCGAGCGTGCCGGCCTGGAGGCTGATGGGCCTGCTCTGAGCGGCCGGGAAAGCCGCAGGAGCTGCGTCGCCCGTTCATACGCCGTTCACACCGCGGGACCACGCTGTGCTCAACGCGCCGAAGGAGAACGAAGGTGGTAGCCGCGATGGCGACCCAGCAGACCGGAACGACGATGAAGGCTCTCGTGCAGGAGGGCACCGGCTCCGCCGACGTCCTGCACCTCCGCGAGATCGAACGGCCCGCGATCACCGACGACAAGGTGCTCATCCGGGTCCGCGCCGCCTCCGTGAACGCGCTCGACTGGCACAACGTCCACGGCGGGCGGATCCTCACGATCGTCGGCAAGCTCATGCGCCAGCAGAACATCCCGGTCCGGGGCGTCGACGTCGCCGGCGAGATCGAGTCGGTCGGCAAGAACGTGACGCGCCTCCGGCCGGGCGATCTCGTCTTCGGCACCGGCCGCTCCACGTTCGCCGAGTACGCGACGTCGGCCGAACGGGTCCTGGTGACCAAGCCGGGGCAGCTGTCATTCGCGCAGGCCGCCTGCTTCGGCGTCGCGGCCGTCACGGCGCTGCAGGGCCTCCGCGACAAGGGCCAGCTGAAGCCGGGCCAGCGAGCGCTGATCTACGGCGCCGGCGGCGGCGTCGGTACCTTCGCCGTGCAGATCGCCAAGGCGCTCGGCGCGCGGGTCACGGCCGTGACCAGCACGAAGAACCTCGAGCTCGTGCGCTCGATGAACCCGGATCTGGTGATCGACTACAGCGCCGAGGACTTCACCAAGCGTCCTGAGCGGTACGACCTCGTGGTCGACGTGGCCGGGGACCGTTCCTTCGGTGACATGCGACGGCTGCTGACGCCGAACGGGCGCATCGTCCTGATCGGCGCGGCGAAGAAGAGCTGGTTCGCGGTCTTCGCCCGCCTCGGCACGAGCGCGCTGCGCGCGCGCCTCGGCAGCAAGTGGCTCGTGCTGCACATGGCCTCGATCACCAACGAGGATCTCGTCGCCCTCAAGGAGCTGGTCGAGGCCGGAAAGCTGATGCCCATCATCGACCGCGAGTACCCCCTGAGCGAGGCGGCCGAGGCCGTCCGCTACGTGGGGACCGGCACGGCGCGCGCGAAGGTGGTCATCACGGTGCCGTGAGGTCGTCCCGGCGGATCCGCATGAGGTGCTCGGGGTCCGGCTCGTCGGGCACCCGGGCATCGCGGAAGAACCGGAATCCGGCCTTCTCGTATGCCCGGATCGCGCTCGTGTTCTTCACCGAAGGGCCGATCACGCACTGCGCGACGTCGTAGCGCGCGAACACGACGTCCCGGAGGAACGCGCGGATCAGCAGCGGGCCGTGGCCCTTCCCGATCTCCGCGGGCTCGCCGATGAAGAGGTCGATCCCTGCGCTCGGCGCATCGAGGGCCAGCGCCTGCCCGTACTCGTCATAGTCGTCGATCAGGTAGCTCTGGATGAAGCCGATCGGCCGGCCGCGATGGCGGATGAAGAAGAGGTCGGTCGGATCGCCCTCGCCGCGCACCCGCTTGCGGTACTTGTCGAGCTCGTCGTCGGGATACGTGTCGCGCGGCGGATCGGCCCACCACCGGCTGACGTGCGGCTCGAGCAGCCACCGCCGGATGAGCGGCAGATCCGCCTCCGTGAGCGCGGGAAAGTCGTACTCATGCTCTGCCCAACGATCGGACCGCTCCGCGGTCCGCCTGTACATCGTCGTCTGAGTCCGTGACTCAGCCCACGCTGTATTCGGTGAGTCCGAGCCGCGCGAGCGTCTCCGGATGCGGCACGCCCTCGTCCGACCAACCCCGGCTCCGGTAGTACGCGCGGACCTGCTCCGCGACGTCGTCCGCGTCGAGCCGCACCCGGGACAGCACCCCCGACACGTGCGGCTTCATCACCTGCTCCGGGAGCTTGTCGTCGGCCGCGCCGAACCCCTCGCGATTGTTGAACAGCCGGGCCAGCGTGAGCGAGAGCTCGCCGATGTCCGCCAGGCCGGCGGGGTCGAGACCCCATCCGGTGACCGCGTTCACGATGTCGGTGAGCTTCGGGTCGTCGTAGCGGAGGAAGAAGCACATCCCCACGGTGTTCTTCGCCGAGCGCGAGGGTAGGTTCGAGTTCATGTGGTCCCCGCCGGTCGGGCTGGTCGCGTAGCTCACCCGCACCTGCTTGCCGTACTCGGTGCGCTGCCGCGGATCGTGCATCGCGAGCTCCTGCCCGCGGACGGCCGTGAGGAGCTCGGCGCCACCCAGGGTCCGGGCGGCGCGGACGGAGCCCTCGGCCAGCGTGTCGCCGAGGCCGCGGCGGAACGCGACGGCGTCCGGCGACGCGAGGACGGCTTTCCCGTTGCCGAATTCGACCGGTTGGCCGTCCAGCTCGGCGTCCGGCAGCAAGCCCCTGGCGCGCAGGTCCATGACCCACGCCACCGTCGCGCCGAGCGAGATGGTGTCGAGACCGAGAGCGTTGCACCGCTCGTTGACCTTCGAGATGAGCGCGAGATCGTCCACGCCGCAGTCGGCGCCGAGCGCCGCGATCGACTCGTACTCGATGCCGCCGTACTTGGGGTCGATCGCGTACGGCGTTTCCAGCTTCACGACCTTCTTGCACCGGACCGAGCAGGCCCAGCAGGCCTCCATCTTCACCCGGTAGCCCTTCTCGACCAGGGCCTCGGCGCTGATCTCGGCGGCACCCTCGAACGGTCCGCCGTTGTAGTTGCGGACGGCCATGCCGCCCACGCGGGTGTATCCGTCAAGGCCCATCCCCGTGCCGAAGTTGTGGAACGCCCAGTGGTTCTCCTGCAGCGTGTCCGCGACCCACCGCCCGATCTCCTTCACCTTCGCCGCGTCGTGCAGCGGCACCGCGTGCGAACCCTTCACGACGATCGCCTTCAGCTTCTTGCTGCCCATCACCGCGCCGAGACCCGCGCGGCCGGCGATGTCCTTGAAGTCGTTGACGATGCCGGCGATGCGGACGAGATTCTCGCCGGCCGGACCGATCTCGCAGACCCGGGCGAGACGCTCGCCGACCTCGGCCTTGAGCCTCTCCTCGGTGTCCATGATCTCGAGCCCCCAGAGATGGGCCGCGTCGCGGAGCTCGACCTGATCGTCCTTGATCCACAGGTAGACCGGCTTCGACGACGCGCCGGTGACGACGATCGCGTCCCAGCCGCAGCGCTTGAGCTCGGCGCCCCAGAAGCCTCCGACCTCCGCTTCGCCGAACCCACCGGTGAGCGGAGACTTCGCGCCCACCGCGTGCCGCGACGCGCCCGAGAGCGGCGTGCCGGTGAGGACACCCATCGCGAAGATCAGGATGTTCTCCGGCCCGAGCGGGTCGGCGCCCGCTGTCAGCTCCGTGAGCAGGTAGTGGGCGATGAGCGCGCGGCCGCCGGGGTGACGCCGGAACGCCGGCTCGTCCATCTCCTCGACGGAGGTGGTCCCCGTCGTGAGGTCCACGCGCAGGACCTTGCCCCAGCTGCCGTAACGCTCGCTCATCTGACTCTGATTATCGTGGAACGGACGTGAGCGAGTACGACCTGGTGTGCGACGTTTGCGCGATCACCATGGAGCCGCGCGACGCGGTCGTCACGTGGGTGACCGATGGGCGCGCCGAGCGTGACTTCACCCTCGCCCACGTCGCCTGCGCTCCACCCGGCGCGACGCACCGCAAAGAGGTGAAGCTGCTCGTCGGCCCGAACACGTTCCTCGAGTTCGTGTCGGATCGATTCGGGAAAGCGAACCCTGACCCGGAGCCGCTGCGCGCGATCGTCTGGGCGCTCGCCCCGTTCGTCATGCGGCATGACAACCCGGCCGAGATGGACTCGCTCCGCGCGGCATCGTTCGGGGCAGAGCCCGGCGTGAAGTTCGGCGCGCCGGCGCCGGCGGGTGCGACCGTGAGGCCGAAGGACGAGGGCGGCAAGTAAGGAAGCTGGCTTCGCCTTCCGGCGAATAACGCAGCCCTAGTCGTCGTCGATCCTGCGTCCTCGCCAGTAGCGCACGTTCCCATTGCTGCGGTAGCGGGGCGCGGTGAGGCCCATGGTCAGGTAGAACGCGCCGGCACCGAACAGCACCGGCAGCAGCGAGTCGCTGAACGGCAGCCCCTGCCAGAAGCCGAGCGTCTGGCCGAGCGCCGCGGCCGCGATGACGATGAGGAAGCGGATCCAGGCTCGGCGCTCGCGGTCGATCACGCTCCGGCCTTCAGCAGGAATGAGGCCTCGCGGGCCCACTCGCCGCATTGAGCGAGCTCGTCGCGTGAGACGAGATTCGCTCGCACCGCGAGCTTGAGCTCGTCGCGGAGCGTCGTCTGGAGCATCTCGGGGCCGTCCGTGTTGAAGCTGAAGTGCACCTTGTGCTTTCGGAAGACCGCGATGAACTCCCGGAGCTCGTCGAGGTCGCGCACGACCTTCGTGTCCAGGTTCGAGGAGGGACAGATCTCGAGATGGATCCCCCGCTCCGCGAGCCGCTTGCAGAGCCCGGCGTCCTGCGCCGCGTGGATGCCATGCCCGATGCGATCGGGCTCGAGATGCGTGAGGACCTCGTCGACCGATTGCCAGTCCTCGTCCTCTCCGGCGTGGACGGTGACGCCGAGCCCGGCTTTGCGCGCCCGCTTGAACAGCGCCGCGTAGTCCGCGTAGTGGAAGTCCGGGTTCTTCGGCCCGGCGATGTCGATGGCGATCACGCCGCGCTTCCGGTACTGGATCGCCTTGTCGACGACGATCTCGTTCATCCGGTGGTCGAACGTCCGATCGAGGCAGAAGATGAGGCCGACCTTCACGGGGTACTCGAGCGCTGCGCGGTCGAGCCCGCGGATGGAGGCCATGATGATGTGGTCGAGGTCCTGCTCGCCGCCGCGGTTGCGCTTCAGCGGGTTGTAGCGGAGCTCGAGGGTGGTGATGTTCGCCTTCCGATATGCGCCACCGATGACCTCGTAGACCGATTGCTCGAGCGCGATCGGGCTGGATTGGATGAGCTCCGTCCAGTGATAGAGCTCCAGAAAGTCCTCGAATGACTTCCGGCGCTTCGGGTTCACGGTGATGAGGTCGACGAACTCCCAGTAGTCCTTTGTCGGAAGGCGGATGCCTTGCGCGTGCGCGATACCCCACATCGCGGCTGGGTCGACGGCACCGCCGAGATGCACGTGGAGCTCGGTGAGCTCGTCTCCGAGAGGGTGAGGCGCGCTAGGAGCCTTGCTCTCTGCTGGTCGGGGGGCGCCGCACGCGACGGCGGCGGCGCGGCTTCGAGGGCTTGCCCTCGGGGTGGTCGTGCCAGATCGCGTGGCCGTCGTCGTCGGCGGAGCAGACCTGAAGGAGGCGGTCCCACACCTCGGCGCGCCGAAGCTCCTGCTCGGCGGCGCTCCGGTCGATCGCCCGCTCGAGCATCACGTCGCAGTCGTACGGCGAGCCGACGAGGCTCCAGCCGTTCTCGGTCAACAGGTCGACGAGGCGCGCGATCTCGGTGAGCCGCTGCGGCGTGTCCGATACGAACTCGCGGAGCCAACCGGAGTAGCTGCGCTTGCCGCGGTCGGCGCGGTCAAGCTCGTCGCGCACGGTCCCGAAGACGTGGATGAGGATGTACGACGGACCGGCCATCGTCACGATGTTACCCGCGCTCTTCGACGAAGCGGTAGCCCCCGTCAGAATCCTTGGCGATCACGACGAGTGCGCCGTTCTTGAAGCCGCTCTGGCCCTTGAGGTCCTTGCAGAACAGGTGGTAGTGCTCGTGCTCCGGGGGCACGCACATGCAGCGCTCCGCCTGGATCTCCGCGTCGAAGCGGCGCGCGCCGATGCGCAGGTGCACGGGCGCACCGGGCTCGGGGAACAGCTTCCAGGCGTCCTTCGTGATGAGGATCCGACCCTTGCGGACATCTTCGGAGCTGAGACGGTGGCGGTAGGTGCTACGAGAAACGCTCATTCGGTAGCACTATTTTCGCACATCGCGGGGCCTCTGTGTCGGCTGCGGTCAGGCAGGCCCTGAAGCGCCCAAGCTAGCGCTGGGATCGTCCAAAAACCGCATCAAATGCACGACTGGAACGGCCGACCCGGCGGCCCGCAGCCCGGCGGCGACCTGGAGGATGCAGCCCGGGTTCGCCGAGACGACGATGTCCGGGCGCGCCGCGAGGATCGCCGCGACCTTCTGGCGCTGCAGCTCCCCCGCGACCTCAGGGTGCGTGAGGTTGTAGATGCCCGCGCTGCCGCAGCACCGTTCGGCGTCGGCGATCGGGACGAGCGTCACGTTCGGGATCGCCGAAAGGAGCGCGCGCGGCTGACGGCGGATCTGCTGCCCGTGCGCGAGGTGGCAGGCGTCCTGATAGACGACGCGGACCGGTCGCGGCACGCGGCTCCGCACCGAACCGGTCGCGACGGCCTCCGACGCGTCGCGGACGCGGGCCCCGAAGGCCCGGGCGCGGTCGCGCCACGCCGGATCTGCGGCCAGCAGCTCGCCGTACGCCTTGAGCTGCGCGCCGCAGCCCGCCGCATTCACGACGATCGGCCCCTCCATGCCGGAGAACGCGTCGATGTTCAGCCGCGCGAGCGCACGCGCGGTGTCGCCGTCGCCGGCGTGCGCGTGGAGCGCGCCGCAGCAGGTCTGCTCCCGGCAGGCGCTCACGCGCGCGTCGCCGCGCTCGAGCATCCGCACCGTGGCGCGCTCGGTCTCGCCGAAGGCGGTGCGCATGATGCAGCCGGCGAAGAACGCGGTGTCGGCGTCCGGCCGCTCGATCGGCACGTAGGGCGTGCCCTCGGCCTTCATCGCGAGCGACTCCATTGCGCGGAGGCGCCTCGGCAACAGGCGCGACGCGCGTGCGACCCGCTGGGCGCCGCTGCGGACGTACAGGTCGAGGAGCCGCGTCACCACCCGTAGCCGGCCCTGATCGGCGACCGTCGCGAGCCCCAGCCGGCGGATGGCCTGCGCGACCCGGCGGGGTCGCTCGCGCTCGCGCAGATCCTCGCGCGCGCCCTCCATGATCCGGCCGAACGGAACGCCGGACGGGCATGCCGTTTCGCACGCGCGACACACCAGGCAGGCCTCGAGGTGACCGGCGACGCGCTCGTCGACCGCGGTGCCCTCGGTCGAGACCATCTGGCGGATCAGCTGGATGCGCCCGCGCGGCGAGTCGGCCTCGTCGTCCAGCACGCGGTACGTCGGGCAATCGTTCAGGCAGAGACCGCACGAGATGCAGGTCGCGAGGTCGGCCGCGCGGACGTGCGAGGACAGGATGGTCGGGGCGGTCTGAATGGAGATGGGCCATACGATACGTGGCCGCATGGCGTTGCAGACCCGGAACGACCTCGCCGCGCGGCTGCGCGGGGTGCTGCCCGCCGATCGCGTCATCGACGATCCCGCCACGCTCGAGCCATACGCCTACGACGCGTCGTTCTGGTCGCTGCGGATGCAGCACCGGCCTGACGTCGTGGTCGTTCCCGAAACGACCGCCGAGGTCGTCGCGACGATGCGGATCGCGAACGAGACGGGCACGCCGATCGTGCCGCGCGGTGCCGGGACGGGCCAGACCGGAGGCGCCGTCGCGGCCCGGGGCGGCATCGTCGTCTCGTTCGCGCGGATGCGCCGGATCATCGGGATCGACCGGCCGAACCTGCAGGCCATCGTCGAGCCCGGCCTCGTGTTCGCCGACTTCCAGCAGGCCCTCGGCGAGCACGGCCTGTTCTTCCCGCCGGATCCGGGGAGCGGTCGGGCCTGCACGCTCGGGGGCATGGCCGCGAACAACGCGAGCGGACCGCATGCGGTGCGCTGGGGCACGACGTCCGCGTACGTGCTCGGCGCCGAGGTCGTGCTGGCCGACGGATCGGTGATCGTGACCGGGGGCGAGCACAGCCGGGCGCTGAAATCGTCCAGCGGCATCGACCTCACGAAGCTGTTCGTCGGCTCGGAGGGCACGCTCGGGATCCTCACCCGCCTTCGGCTGCGTGTGCAGCCGCGGCCATCGGCCCGCGCGGTCTGCCTCGCCGCGTACGCGAGCGTCGATGACACGGTCCTGTCGCTCGACGATCTGTTCGCGGCGGGCATCCTGCCGTCCACGGCCGAGCTGCTCGACCGCAGCGCGGTCGAGGCGATCCAGCGCTACCGGCCGGAGCTCGGACTCCCCGACGGCGAGGCCGTCCTGTTCATCGAGGTCGAGGGCACGCCGGACTACGTGGCGTCAGCGGTCCGCTACGTCGACGGGATCGTCCGGGCGCGTGCGAGCAGCACCCGGTTCGCCGAGAGCGAGACCGAGATCCGGCAGCTCTGGGCGGCACGGAGCGGCATGGCGGCGGCGTCGGCGCTCGCACATCCGGACAAGCACCGCATCTTCGCCGGTGAGGATCTCGCGGTCCCGCTGTCGGAGATCCCGCGCACGATCCGCACCGCGCGCGACGCGGCCGCCGAGCTCGGGATCGCGGTCATCTTCTACGGCCACTTCGGTGACGGGAACGTGCATTCCGCGATCCTCATCGACCCGTCGGACGCCGACGAGGTGAAGCGCGCCGACGAGCTCGCCGACCGGCTGCACCGCCTCGCCGTCGCGGTGGGCGGGACGGTGACCGGGGAGCACGGGACCGGCGCGGTCCGCCAGCAGTACATGCGGCTCGAGCACGGCGCGGCTCTCGATGTGATGCGGAAGGTCAAGGAAACGTTCGATCCGAAGGGCATCCTCAACCCAGGCAAGATCTACGGGAACTGATCCGGCCCGCGGACGTCTACAGCTGATGCGAGCACTCGTGGTCCTCGCGCTCGTCCTCGCGGCCTGCGGCCAGGTCCAGGCCACGCCCGGCTCGGGCATCCGCGGGACGATCCTCGCCGGGCCGGCCTGTCCGGGGCCAGTGCGGCTGGACAGTCCCTGTCCCGATCGGCCGGTCGCGATGACCGTCGAGGTCGTGTCCGGCACGACCGTGACGGCGACCGTCACGACCGACGCGGCCGGGAAGTTCAGCGTCGGCGTCGCGCCGGGGACCTACACCCTGCGATCGAAGACGGGGTTGCCGACGCTCAAGTCCTCGACGGTCGTGGTCGTAGCCGGTCAGTTCACGGATGTCGAGCTCCACGCCGACACCGGGATCCGCTAGTCAGCTACGCGAAGTAGCCGTAGTCCCCGAGCAGCAGCCGCAGGAAGAACAGCGAACAGAGCACGACGATCGCGACGCGGTGCGAGAAGATCGCCCGGGGCTGCTCGCGTGCGACCTGCGCGACCTGGCCCCAGAAGAACAGCACGAGCGATAGCTCGCTGAACATGAACGCCGCGTGCACGTAGCCGAGCGGCGTCCAGGAGTACGGCTGGGTCATCGTCCAATTGAGGAGCGCGTGCGTCGCCTGGTAGAGGTGAACAGCGACGGTGATCACCGCGCCGCCCAGGACCGCGCCGGTGATCTCCGCAACGCGCGGACGGCGGCGCCACAGGGCGAGCTGGCTGACGATGAACAGGTTCACGATCGGCAGGAGGAACGCGTCGCCGACGATCGCCGACGTGTACGAGAGCGTCGTCCGGTAGTGGAGGATGATCGGATCGGCGGTCCAGCGCAGGTACAGGCTGCCGGCGGCCTGAATGATGAAGCCGAAGAGCAGGGTCAGGCAGAACACGGACGCCAGCAAGAACCAGGGGCGCGGCTGGTAGACGGCAGCGACGGTCCGGAGCAAGACCCCTCCCCTGTGAGTTGTGTTCGGAGCCTAACAAAGGGTCCCGTGCGCCCAGTGAAAAAGGAGCCGATCAGGCGGCGCGGTAGGCCGCGGCAGCCTCAGCGACCCCGGGATCGGTGGTGAAGGTCCGGAGCCCAGCGTGGGTCTCGCGGTGGCAGTTCGCGCAGAGCAGGACGCACTTCGCGAGCTCAGCTTCGATCTTCTTCCAGCGACGAGTAATCCCGTCGTGCGAGATCGCGAACTCCTTCGTCCGTGCGTCGAGGTGATGGAATTCGAACAGCGGCTCAGGGAACGTTCCACCGCAGCCCACGCACTGGCCACCCAATAGCGCGACGGCTCGGCGTTTCGTTTCGCGTCTGGACCGGACGACGGGATCCTCGTTCGGTACTTGGACGGCAAGATGTCGTCGGCGATGGCAATTGGCGCAAACCAGATCGCATTTCGACGCTTCCGCCCAGATCCTTGCCGGCTTGGTGCTCGCGCTACTCAACGTGAAGTCCTTGGATCGCGGGTCGCGGTGGTGAAACTCAAGCGCCGCGGCAGCACGGTAATAGCCACAGTCCTCGCAAGCGTTACCTCGCGATTCCAATAGCTCGGCGCGAAGCCGGGCGCGCGCCTTTTTCTGATACCGATAGGTCTTCGCGTTCCGCTTCTTCCGCCGCAACTCAGCTAGATCCATTGAAGAGAGGGCCCCGGCCGGTGAGCCGGTCGTGTTGTGCTGTCCGAAAGGCGAGCAATCCAAACAGAATCGCCGACTATCGAGGTTCCGGAGGATGCCGTCGATCGCGATCCGGCGCGGGAACGGGCCTCCGCACCGTTGGCAGAGCTTCGGGCGCGCTGTTCGTAGAACGGGCTTGCGCGGATGACCGAGCGGACGATGGGGTACGCACCGGAGACAGTGCTTTCGGCCACGCAAATTTATCCGGAGACCATTGAGAACCACTGTCGGTGGGATCGTCTCGTTGCACAGAACACATGTGGCCACATGTGGAAGATCGGCACTCCCTTGCGTGCCGAGCCCTGCTCCCCGGGGAGGATTCGAACCTCCAACCTACTGATTACCCGCTCCCCGAGGTTTCCCTCGGACGTGGACTATCTCATTGCCATCGCGCGTCACCGCGCATTAGGCACTGGGCGCTTAGTCTCTGAACCTTCCCGAGGCGTGTCCTCGGGCTTGGCTGCGGATTGCCTTGGCGCTCGCGCGCTTTAGGTTTCCCGCAATTCACCCAGTTCTCACTCCTGAGTTTCCTCAGAAGGCTGCCACCAATTTTGGGACAGTCAGCCGCGCTACCATTGCGCCACCGGGGACCGTCCGCGCGAGTCTACGACAGAATCGCCAGTGATCGCATGACGGCGGCGGGACCATTCACGACCCTGGACGCTTCTGCGTTCGGGATCGATCGTCTCCGGCACGTGTTTTGGGCATGCTCATGGTCAACGTGCGCCGCGTTCTAGACCCCCTCCACACGTACATCACGTAGTGGACACGTCGCAGACATTCTGCAAGGGACTCCCGCGTGCGCTCGCCGCGGAGCTCGGCGACGATGCCGCGCCACACAGCAGCTCGACCGGCTGGATGGTCAAGGTGTGGTTCGGCAACAAGGACCTCCATTACGAGTGCGGCGTGTACCTGCGCCGAAAAGTGGTCGAGGTCGGCCTGCACTTCGAGAGCGATACGTTCACGAACCAGCTGCTGCTCGGCGCCATCCGCGTACGCGCGAAGGCGATCGCGACGAAGCTGCCGGACGCGCGCATCGAAAGCTGGGACAAGGGCTGGGCCCGCGTCTGGCAACCGGTCCCACTCGAGACATTCGACGAGCGCTACAGCGCCCATCTGACCAAGACACTCGCGAAGTACGTCCGGGTGCTCGAGCCGATCCTGGAGGATGCGCTCCCAGCGAACGTGCGCTGGAGCAAGTAGCCTCGGTCCGATCAGAGCGACAGGAGGGCAATGATGCCAACGACCCATGAAGCGACCGCCACCTGGCGCGGCGACTTGAGCTCAGGCAAGGGCAACGTGTCGACGAAGAGCGGCGCGCTGAAGCAGGCCGCGACCAGCTGGTCGGAGCGCACCGAGGGCACCGGCAGCGCTGGCGCCACGAGCCCCGAGGAGCTGCTCGCGGCCGCTCACGCGAGCTGCTTCACCATGGCGTTCGCAGCGCGTCTTGCGAAGGCCGGCGTGGCCGATCCGAACATCACGGTCACCGCGAAGGTGACGTTCGGGCCGAAGCCCGAGGGCGGCAACGCGGTCCTCTCGAGCGCGCTCACGGCACGCGCCCAAGCGCCTGACGGCGATGCGGCGAAGCTCAAGGCCGTGGCCGAGGACGCGAAGGAGAACTGTCCGATCTCGAAGGCGCTCCAGGGGAACGTCGCGCTCAGCGTCGAGGCGACCGCGAGCTAGCGGACCTCGCGCGCCGCCGCGACCGCCTCCTCCGCGTTCCCGACGAGGCGCTGCGCGCCGCCAAGGGCGCGCGGCACGTCGAACCGATGGTCGAAGTTGCCGAGGTTCTCGGCCGCTTCGAGGGCCTCCTCGAGCGCGGAGCTCGCGAGCCGGAGGGCCGAGGCCAGCCGCTCGAGCTCGCCCTGGTCGACGGTCACGCGCGGATGGTGCCACGGCCGACCGCCATATGCTCGACCGCATGATCGAAACGCTGCGCACCGTCCGGCAGATCCGCCAGTACGCGACCGACCCGGTCGGCGACGACGTCATCGCGCAGCTCCTCCAGGTCGCGCGCTGGACCGGTAGCTCCAAGAACTCCCAGCCGTGGCACTTCGTCGTCGTACGGGATCGTGACGCGCTCAAACGGATCAGCGATCTGCGGCCGAACATCAACTGGCTCGCCGGCGCGCCACTCGCGATCGCGATCGTCCTCGACGGCGCGGGCACGAGCGAGGCCTACGACGAAGGCCGGGTCACCGAACGGCTCCTCGTCGCCGCGCACGCCCTCGGGCTCGGCGGCGGGACGGCATGGTTCGGCGATGACGCGCAGCAGGCGGAGGCGAAGCGGATCCTCGGCATCCCGGCGGACCGGACCGCCCGCTCCATGGTCGCCATCGGCCGGCCGGTGTCGATCAAGGATCCGCGGCCGAACCCGCGCGCCGGTGGCCGCAAGCCGCTGTCTGAGATCGTGAGCCACGACCGCTGGGGGAAGCCGCAGCGCTGAACGACCTGCCGCGGACGCCGAACCCGATTGTGGTACGTGCGGATTTCAAGGACGACGACGCGTGGCGCGAGATCGAACGCATCGCCCGATCACCGGTGGGTCCCGAAGGGTTCCTCGCCTATCTCGAGTTCTTGGACGATCGATCGTACGAAGGCGTCGGGCCGGTCGAGTTGCTCGCACTCTCCCGCGCGCACTACCGGCATGGGTTCGTTGTGCTCGCCGACGCCCTCGCGATGAGCCACCGGGACCATCCGGTGCTGGTGATCGACCTTGGTGAGGAGCCTGGCCGGTCCTTTCGCGCGATCCCGAGCGCTCTCCAGAGCGTCGAGAACAACCTGTCGATCGCGAACCTCGATTTCGTCGACTTCGCCGAAGCGGCCGAAGCGACCACCGACGGGATCCTCCGCGAGCTGACTGGCTGACCGGCGGTCGGGCCGCCACGACCGGCGGCCCGACCCCCCTCGATTACTCCAGGTAATCCTTGAGCTTCCGGGACCGGCTCGGGTGCCGGAGCTTGCGCAGCGCCTTCGCCTCGATCTGCCGGATGCGCTCGCGGGTGACGTTGAACTCCCGCCCGACCTCTTCGAGCGTGCGGGTGCGGCCGTCCTCGAGCCCGAATCGGAGCTGCAGCACGCGACGCTCGCGTCCGGTGAGCCCTTCGAGCACGCTCTCGACCTGCTCCTTGAGCAACTTGTGTGACGCCGCGTCGGACGGCGCCAGGGCCTGGTTGTCGGGGATGAAGTCCCCGAGGTGCGAATCCTCTTCCTCGCCGATCGGCGTCTCGAGCGAGACGGGCTCCTGCGAGACCTTCACGATCTCGCGGACCTTGTCGGCGGTGATGAGCATCCGCTCGGCGATCTCTTCCGCCGTCGGCTCTCGGCCCAGCTCCTGGAGCAGGCCGCGCGAGACCCGGATGAGCTTGTTGATCGTCTCGACCATGTGGACGGGGATGCGGATGGTCCGGGCCTGGTCCGCGACGATGCCGACGAGCAGCGCGGCCTGCGGCGGCTCGCGGACGAGCTCATCCAGAAGGGCGACGACGCGCGCCACAACCTCACGGAGGCGAACCTCCGGCTGGTCGTGTCGATCGCGAAGAAGTACATCGG
>DATJHW010000008.1:0-9115 GCA_035493615.1 Saccharimonadales bacterium (SeqCode)
CGACGATCTGGGCCTCGCCGTGTACGACGACCCAGCCTGCGATACCGGCGCCGGGCTCGACGCGGGTCGGACCGGCGAGGTCGGTGCGCGCGCCGGCGGCGGATCGGACCACGAGGTCGCCCGTGGACTCCTCGCGCAGGAGGATCGTGAACGCGGCGCCCGGCATGTGCCGCTCGAGGATCGCAAGAATGCGCGACAGGAGCTGCTGCATGTCCAGCAGCGTGTGGAACTCGGGAGTGATCTCGGCGAGGATCGCGAGCTCGCGCGACGCCCCGACCTCGACCTCGGCCGCCGCGACGGCGCCCCGGGCCTCGATCATCGCGATGAACTCGTCCACGATGGCCGGGTCGTACCAGGCACCCGCGAGGGTGCGGAGCTCCGCGACCGCGGCCTCGGGATGGAGCGCGCGGCGGTACGGACGGTCAACGAGCATCGCCTCGTAGCCGATCGCGACCGCGAGGATCCGGGCCGGCAGCGAGATGACCTCGCCCTTCAGACCGTCCGGATAGCCAGTGCCGTCCCACCGCTCGTTCGCGTGACGGACGATCGGCACGACCGAGCGGAGGAACTCGATGGACTCGAGGATCCGCGCTCCGAGCAGCGGATGCTCCTGCACGATCTTCCGCTCCTCAGGCGTGAGCGGGCCGCTCTTCGCGAGGATCGTCGCGGGCACGCCGATCTTGCCGAGCGAGTGGAACAGCGAGGCGTAGCGGAGGTCGCGCAGCGTCGGATCATCGAGACCGAGGCGCTCGCCGATCGCGACCGCGTCGGCGGCGATGCGCCGCTGGTGGTCCTCGTGATAACCATCGCGCGCCTGGATCATCGCGGTCAGCTTCGAGACCGTCGAGAGATACGCGTCGTCGAGCTTCAGGTAGAGGCGCATGGAGCGGATCGCCGTCGCGCCCATGCCGGCGAGGACGCCGATGAGCTCCCGCTCGTCACCGGTGAACCGATGAGGGTCTTCCCACGTCACCAGGAGCGCGCCCACCGACTCCGACGCCACGCGCAGCGGCTGCACGTACAGCGCGCGATACCCCCACTCGGTCAGACGGGATCGCGTCGGCTCAGCCGTCTGCTCGGAATCGGTGATCTCGACCGGCTTGCCGGACTCGATCGCGTCCGCGATCGCGCTCGGGCCGGCCTTGGCCAGGGCGAAGTGCTCGGAGGGCAGCCGCCCGGTCGTGTTGCCCGCGAATTCGAGCGTCTCGCCGCCCGTGTCGAGGTACACGGCCGCGGCCGACGCGCCGATCGATTCCACGAACGCCCGGGCGAACAGCCGAACGACGTCCGCCATCCGGCGCTGGCTGTTGAGCTCGACGCCGGTGCGGTGCAGGTCCACGAGCCGCTTGGACAGGCCGCTCGCCCGCGCGTACAGGTCGGCGCGCTCGATGGCGGTGGCGGCCTCGTTGGCGATCGCCGAGAGCAGCTCGAGGTCGCCTTCGTCGTAGGCGTTCGGCTTCACGCTCTGCACCGACAGCGCGCCGACGACGACGCCCTGGATGCGCATCGGCGCGACGAGGACCGAACGCTCGTTGATGGTGCCCCACGCGCTCCGAACGAGCCCGAGCTTCGGCAGGTCCTTGATCGTGTCGCGGACGAGCACCGGCTCGCCGCGTTCGACGACGAGGCCGGCGAGCGTGCCCTCCAGCGGGCCGTCCTCCTGGGGCAGCTCGGTGTTGAGATCCACGAGGAACCGGTAATCCACGACCGCCCGCACGCGGTCCACGATCGCGACGAAGAACGCATCGGATTCGAGCACGGTGCGCACCTGCGCGTACACCGCGCGGAACACCTCGGTCGTGTCAAGCGACATCCCGACAGCGTGGCCGACCTCGACCAGCGTGGCCAAGAGCCGCGCGCGCCGCTCGGCCACGAAGCGCGCCCGGATGTCGAGGTAGCCGAACACGAACAGCGGGACACCCGGGACCAGGAACCAAGGCTGAATGAGGATGATCTCGATCGTGATCACGGCGGCGAGGCCCCAGAGGAGCTGCGCCCGTCCGGTGCGGACGAACCAGCGCCACCCCTGCAGGACGAGGCTGCCGCGCAGCGCGCTGAGCAGCAGGTACAGCTGCCCGAGGTCGACCGCGACGAGGACGAGCACGGCCAGCACCGCAGCGGGGATCGACGCGGTCACGCTCATGTCCGTGCCCAGCGAGCGCCAGAGGATGGCGTACACGAGCGATGCGGTGCCGCTCGACACGGCGATCGCGGCCGCGTTGCGGATGATCTGCTCGGGGCGCTTGCGCCCAATGAGGTCGCTGGTCATGCGCGCGACCGCCGCGACGATCGAGACCGCACCCGGCGGAAGGAAGACGATGCCCGCGACGATCGCCACGTCCGAGGGGCTGAGGTCTGCGTCAGGGTGGATCTTGATCGGCCGGGCCGCGAGGAGGACCGTCGCCACGTACAGACCGGCGACGAGCCACAGCTCGACCGGCAGCATGAGCAGCCCGATCACACCGATGGCGAGGAATGGAAGCGAGACCAGCGCCGTCGCGAGGATCAGGCCCGTCGTCGCGGAGCGCTTCCGCGGGCCATCCATCGTCGCGGTCAGGCTATCAGGGGGTCAGTTCCCGTCCCTTGTCGACGCGGGATCAGCTACCGCGAACGAAGGTACCGCTCGAAGAGCAGTACCCCCGCGAAGATCGCGCCGATGATCAGGATCTCCTGGACCCCGCCGCGCTCGACCCCGGGCTGGACCACGAGCAGGAGGAACACGAGGAGCATCACCGAGCCCGCGATGACGACGAACGTGCGCCGGCGGTCCACTAGGCCTTCGCGGACGGCGGCTCCGGTTCGCCCTTGCCCGGCTCTGTGGCGCGCTGACCCATCACGCGGCGCTTCACCCAGGCAAGCGGGTCGTAGTACTCGGTCACGATCCGCTCCTTCAGCGGGATGATCGCGTTGTCGGTGATGTGGATGTCCTCGGGGCACACCTCGGTGCAGCACTTCGTGATGTTGCAGAACCCGAGGCCGGCCTTCGCCCGGATGAGCTCCAGCCGGTCGTTGGAATCGAGCGGGTGCATCTCGAGGGCCGCGAGCCGGACGAAGAAGCGCGGCCCCGAGAACGCCTTCTTGTTCTCCTCGTGATCGCGGATGACGTGACAGGTGTCCTGGCACAGGAAGCACTCGATGCACTTGTGGAACTCCTGGACCCGGTCGACGTCCTCCTGGTACATCCGGCGCGTGCCGTCGGCCTCCTTCGGCTTCGGTTTGAACGCGGGGATCTCCTTCGCCTTCTCGTAGTTGAACGACACGTCGGTCACGAGGTCCTTGATGATCGGGAACGTCTTCATCGGCGAGACCGTGATGTCCTCGCCCGGCGCGAACGTGTTCATGCGGGTCATGCACATGAGCCGGGCGTGGCCGTTGATCTCCGCGCTGCAGGATCCGCATTTGCCGGCCTTGCAGTTCCAGCGGACGGCGAGGTCGGGCGCGCGCAGGGCCTGGATCTTGTGGATCACGTCCAGCACGACCATGCCCTCGTCGGCCGGCACGGTGTACGGCTCGAACCGGCCGCCGGCCTTCGTGCCGCGCCAGACCTGCACCGTCACGTTCCCCTGGCTCTTCGCGGAGACCATGAGGTCCTGCTTCACGACTTCTCCTCGCTCATCACGAGCTGACGGAGCTCCTCCGGCATCTGGGGCAGCGGGTCGGTGGAGAGCTCGAGCTGCCGGCCGCGCTTGCGCGTCACGACGTTCTTCGTGCCCCACTGCGGATCGGACTTGGGGAAGTCCTCGCGGGTGTGGCCGCCGCGGCTCTCCGTGCGGAGGAGCGCGGAGCGGGTGACCGCCTTGGAGATCGTGAGCATCGAGCGCAGGTCGAGCGCGAGGTGCCAGCCCGGGTTGAACTGCCGGTTGCCCTCGACGGTCACGCGGTCGAGCCGCTCCTCGAGCCGGTCCAGCGCGCCGACCGCTTCGTTGAGCTCGGCCTCGGTCCGGATGATGCCGACCAGGCCCTGCATCGTCTCCTGGAGCTCCGCGTGCAGCGCGTACGGATTCTCGCCACCCTCCGCCTCGAACGGTGCCAGCATCGAGCGCGCGGCGGCCTCCACCTGCGCGTCGTCGATCGCGCGCGCGTTCGTCCGGCTCGCGTACGCGGCGGCGCCCGCGCCGGCGCGCCGGCCGAACACGAGGAGATCGGACAGCGAGTTGCCGCCGAGCCGGTTCGCCCCGTGCATCCCGGCGGCGACCTCACCCGCCGCGAACAGCCCGGGGACCGTCGCGGCGGCCGACTCGGGGTCGACCCGGACGCCGCCCATGATGTAGTGGCAGGTCGGTCCGATCTCCATCGCGGTCGTCGTGATGTCGACGTCGGCCAGCTCCTTGAACTGGTGGTACATCGAGGGAAGCCGCTTCTTGATGTATTCCGCCGGCCGGCGTGAGGCGATATCCAGGTACACACCGCCGTGCGGCGTCCCGCGCCCGGCCTTCACCTCGGTGTTGATCGCGCGTGCGACCTCGTCGCGCGGCAGGAGGTCCGGTGTGCGCCGGTTGTTCTTCTTGTCGTCGTACCAGGCGTCGGCCTCGCGTTCGCTGTCGGCCGTGTCGGCGCGGAAGAACTCCGGGATGTAGTCGAACATGAACCGCTTGCCCGCGCTGTTCTTCAGCGTGCCACCGTCGCCGCGGACGCCCTCGGTGACGAGGAGGCCGCGCACGCTCGGCGGCCAGATCATCCCGGTCGGATGGAACTGCACCATCTCCATGTCGATGAGATCGGCTCCGGCGTCGAGGGCCATGGCCATGCCGTCGCCGGTGTACTCCCACGAGTTCGATGTGATCTTCCACGCCTTGCCGACGCCGCCGGTGGCGAGCACCACCGCTCGCGCGGCGAACAGCACGAACTTGCCGCTCTCGCGCCAGTAGCCGAACGCGCCCGAGATCTTCCCGCCATCCGTGAGGAGCCGCTGGAGGTTGCACTCCATGTAGACGTCGATGCCCTTGTGGACCGCGTGCTGCTGGAGGATCCGGATCATCTCGAGGCCGGTGCGGTCGCCGACGTGCGCGAGGCGCGCGTAGCGGTGGCCGCCGAAGTCGCGCTGCAGGATCAGCCCGTCCTTCGTGCGATCGAAGAGAGCGCCCCACTCCTCGAGCTCGAGGACCCGGTCCGGAGCCTCCTGGGCGTGGAGCTGGGCCATCCGCCAGTTATTGAGCAGCTTGCCGCCGCGCATGGTGTCGCGGAAGTGGACGCGCCAGTTGTCCTCCTTCCACACGTTCCCGAGCGCGGCCGCGATGCCGCCTTCCGCCATCACGGTGTGGGCCTTCCCGAGGAGCGACTTGCAGACCAGCGCGGTGCGCGCCCCGGCGGCCGACGACTCGACCGCCGCGCGCAGCCCGGCTCCTCCCGCCCCCACCACGATCACGTCGTAGTCGTGGCGCTCGATACCCTCGGCGCTCATCCGCCGGTCACCCACCGCGGGTCGACGACGACGCCGGCGGCCACGAGGCGGATGTACAGGTCGGTGAGCCCGACCACCACGAGGCTGGCCCAGGCCCAGCGGTTGTGGCGCACGTTGAGACGGTTCGAGAAGCTCCACAGCCTGAACCGGAGGGACGCGCGGTGGAACGAGTCGAGGTATCCGCCCACGAGGTAGCGCGCCGAGTGGCAGCTGAACGTGTACCCGGTCAGCAGCAGCACGTTGCCAAGCATGATCACGGTGCCCAGCCCGATGCCGAAGTGCCCGTGGAAGTTGAACGCTTCGATCGCGTCCCACCAGAGCACCACGAGGACGACGAGCGCGAGATACAGCGCGTAGCGGTGGAAGTTCTGGATGATGAACGGGAAGCGTGTCTCGCCGTTGTACTTCTTCGGCCCATCCGGGACGAGGCAGGCCGGCGGCGACATGAAGAAGCCGCGGTAGTACGACCGGCGGTAGTAGTAGCACGTGAGCCGGAACGCGAGCGGCGAGCCGACGATGAGGATCGCGGGCGAGAGGTTCCACCACGAGCCGAGCAGCGGCAGCGTCGGATGGACGCAGTTCTGGGCGAGGCACGGCGAGTAGAACGGGGACAGGTAGGGATCGGCGTAGTAGTTGCCGTTCACGAGGCTCGCCCACGTCGCATACACGACGAAGCCGCCCAGGACGACGACGTAGATGAGCGGCTCGATCCACCAGAGGTCCTTGCGCTCCACGCGGTCACCGATCCGGCGCACGCCGGACGCCGTCGCCATCACGTTGACGCTAGGGCCGGCCGAGGCTGGAGGCAAAGACATAGATGGAACCGGATCGATAGCCATAGGCTATGTGGGGATGGAGCTCCAGCAGCTGCGCTACTTCGTCGCGGTCGCCGACTCGGGGAAGTTCACGACGGCGGCGCGCGACCTCCATGTGGCCCAGCCGTCGATCAGCAAGCAGGTCAGGAAGCTCGAGCAGGAGCTCGATGCCGTGCTGCTGGAGCGCGGGCGGACCGGGGTCACGCTCACAGACGCGGGGACGATCCTGCTCCCCTGGGCCAAGCGGATGCTCGCCGACCTGGACGGCGCGCGATCGGAGGTCGCGGGTCTTGCGACGCTCGAGCGCGGCCGGCTGTCGGTCGGGGCGACGCCGAGCCTCTGCACGGTCCTGCTGCCGCAGGTCCTCGCGGCGTTCCATTCCGAGCATCCGGGGATCACGCTCACCGTGATCGAAGCCGGCTCGCGCGATCTCGTGGACCGGCTGGCCGCGGGAGATCTCGATCTCGCGCTCGTGATCCTGCCCGTTCCACGCGAGGAGCTGTTCGAGACCTCCACGCTCATCCGCGAGGAGCTGGTCCTCGCCGTCGCGAAGCGCCACCCGCTCGCGCGCCGGAAGACGGTCAAGGTCGGCGATCTGCGCGGCGTCCCGCTGGTGATGTTCCGCGAGGGCTACGACCTGCGGAGCGCGACGATCACCGCGTGCGAGCAGGCCGGATTCCATCCGACGTTCGCGGTCGAGGGCGCCGAGATGGACGGCGTCCTGCGGATGGCCGCGGCGGGTGTCGGCGTCGCGGTGGTCCCGCGGATGGTCGTCGAGCGCGGCGGCCCGCTCGTCGCGGTCCGGTTGTCGCAGCCGACGCTCTCGCGATCCGTGGGCGTCGCGTTCCGGCGTGACCGCCATCACTCGCGCGCCGCGGACGCGTTCGTGGCGCGCCTGCGCGCGTTCATTTAGGGTCGGCCGGTGCCGTCACTCGACGCCATCGGGATCGTCACCAAGGACGTAGCGGCCGCCATCCGCTTCTACGGCCTGCTCGGCGTCGCGTTCCCTGAGCCGGAGGGCGACCACGTCGAGGCCACCCTGCCGAACGGCCTGCGGCTGATGCTCGACACGCTCGAGCTGATCAAGAAGCTCGACCCCGAGTGGACCGAGCCGAAGGGCCACCGGATGAACCTCGCCTTCCGGTGCGCGGACCCGGCCGAGGTCGACGCGGTGCACGCGAAGGTGACCAACGGCGGATACGCGTCGAAGACCGCGCCGTGGGACGCGTTCTGGGGCCAGCGGTACGCCCAGGTGGTCGATCCGGACGGCAACGTCGTCGATCTCTTCGCCCCGCTGCCGCGGTGACCGGCTAGGGCAGGACGCGCACGGGGAGCGGATGCTCGCCCGCGCCGTCGACCAGGAAAGCCCGGCCATCGCTTCGTCCGCTCACCACCTCGGCGAGGCGTTCGTCCGCGTAGCTCGCGGCCACGCCGTCGTCCAGGGCGATGCCCGCCGGCAGTCCGGCCGCGATCTCCCGCGCGTAGACCGTCGCCCGCCGGGCCTCGCTGTCGTAGTGCGGGGTCGCGCTCCCCTTCAGATAGCCCAGGCCGTCGCGCAGCGGGCCGAGCTCCGGGGTGAACGAGTCGGTCGTTCCGCCCTCGAACCAGCAGATGCAGCCGGCCGACCATCCGGTGAGGACCGTGCCCGCGTCGTACGCGGCGCGAAGCGCGCGGTCGACGCCATGGACCCGCCAGATCGCGAGCATGTTGGCGGTGTTCCCGCCGCCGACCACGATCACGTCCTGGGCGCGGATGAGGGCGTCGAGATCGTCGACCGTGCGATCGAACAGCAGGAGATGGTCGAGCGCGAGGTCGCGCCCGGCCAGCTGCTGGTAGAAGGTCAGGAGGTAGCCCGGCGAGTCACCCGACGCCGTTGGCAGGAACAGCACCTTCGGCCGCGAACGCCGGGCGAACGACAGCACGTAGTCGACCAGCTGCGGGTGGAACAGCTCCCGCCCGCCGCACGGGATGATCCGGCGCGTCACGCCGGGATGCTAGAGGGCTGACGTGCGCCGCAGGGCGAGGGCGAAGACCGCGGGGATGACCAGGAATCCGATCGCGAAGACCGCGACCCAAAGGAGCAGCGCCGGCTCGTTGCAGGTCTTGCCCGGCGGAAGGCAGCCCTCGATCGAGCGCTGCCGTTCGACGAGGAGCAGCGGCAGGCTGGCCGGCGCCGCGACCACGGACGCGGTGACGAACGCGGTGGCGACGGTGGGGATCGAGCGCGCGATCGAGCCCGCGCGCGCGTCGACGCGCCGCGCGGACCACGCCGCCCAGGCCATCGCGCCGATCGAGGTCAGCGCGGCGAACGTGATCGACCAGCCGCGCGGCCCCCAGACCTCCCAGCCGGTGAGCGCGGCCCAGTAGGCGAGCTTGATCGTGGTCATCCGGCCGACGAGGAGGTTGAGCGTGCGGAGATGCGGACGCGGTCGCGGCGGCCCGTCTAGCGGTAGTTGGTCCACCACTTCTGCAGGAAGTACATCATGGCGATGAGGACGATCACCGTCACGAACACCATGTAGAACTCGTTGGCCTCGCCGATCTCGGTGATCATCGCTCCTCCTACTTCAGGCTCTTCAGGTAGGCGACGATGTCGGTGATGTTCTCCGGGGTCAGCTGGCCGCCCTCGGCCTGCGCGAACACCGGCATGATGATCCCGGGCTTCACCTTCGGCGCGTGCGACTCCCAGTCGATGAGCCATTGGTCGCTCGATCCGGCCGCGGCTTTCGCCGCCTTGTTCTCCGCGTTGAACGGGCCCGCGGAGCCGTACTGGCCGAGGTTCGGCGCCTGCGGCACCGGCGAGTTCGTGCCGGTCGCGAAGCTGTGGCAGGTCGTGCAGTACGTGAGCGTGAGCTGGTGGCCACGCTCGACCGGATCGGTGCTGGTCACCGCCGGCTTC
>DATJHW010000009.1:0-2332 GCA_035493615.1 Saccharimonadales bacterium (SeqCode)
CGAGTCGCGCGGCGTGAACGTCGTGTACGCGATCCACCCGGTCGCGGGTCGGATGCCGGGGCACATGAACGTGCTCCTGGCGGAGGCGAACGTGCCCTACGAGAAGCTCATGGACATGGACGCGGTGAACCCGGAGTTCCCTCGCGCGGATGTCGCCCTGGTGATCGGCGCGAACGACGTGACGAATCCCGCGGCGCGCAGCACGAAGGGCAGCCCGATCTACGGCATGCCGATCCTCGACGTGGACAAGGCGCAGCAGATCATCGTGATCAAGCGGAGCATGAAGCCCGGCTTCGCCGGCATCGACAACGATCTCTATCTCGACCCGAAGACCCAGATGTTGTTCGGCGACGCGAAGGAAGCGGTCGCGAAGCTGGTCGCGGGGGTCAAGGCCTCCTAGCGGACGCGATCCAGCTCCGGGCGAGCGCGTGGTGCTCAGCCCACGCCGACCAGACCGACTGCGCCCACCGCCGCACGACCGCGTGCCGGTCCTCGGGCGCCGCCGCGATCACGTCGTCGATGGTCACGTCGCCGCGGAGCGCCGGCACCGCCGGCTTGGGCAGCTCGCGCGTCCGGCTCAGCCATTGCTGCACCGCGCGCAGCAGCGACTCGTCGCCGGCGTGCTCGAGCGCGATCCCGACACCGGTCAGGTGCGCGGCGAGCGAACGGCCCGACAAGATGTACCTGTCGTGCTGCACGGAGTAGCAGTCGACGATGAGCCGCCAGTCCGAGGCGAGCTCCGAGTCATCGAACCGCTCCGCCCCGAGAGCCTGGAACCGCTTCTCGCACGCCTCGCTCGTCGCGGCGCCCGGTGCGCCGCACTCGGGACACCTAGTACCCGACGTACACCACGCGCTGCTCGGTGAAGAAGTCGAACGCGGCGGTCCCGCACTCGCGATCGCCGAAGCCCGAGTCCTTGATCCCACCGAATGGGACGTGCGCCTCACCGCCCAAGGTCGGCAGATTCACATGGAGCATCCCGGCCTCCGACGCCTCGGCGTACCGGAACGCCGAGTGCAGGTCGCGGGTGTAGATCGACGAGGAGAGGCCGTATCCGACCGTGTTCGCCTTCGCGAGCGCCGACTCGAGGTCGTCCGCCGGGATGACGCTCACCACCGGGCCGAAGATCTCGTCCTGCGCGACGCTCATCCGTGGATCGACCTCCGTGAAGATCGTGGGCGCGACGAAGTAGCCGTCGGTCATGCCCGGGTCGGTCCCATCGCGCACGAGCGTGGCGCCTTCGCGCTTGCCGTCGGCGATCTTCGCGCGGACCTTCTTGAGCTGCGACGCGTCCACGAGCGGCCCCATCTTCACGCCGTCGGCGAGGCCGTCGCCGGGCATGAACGAGTCCGCCTTCGTGCCGAGGAGCTTCACGAAGTCCGCGAGCAGCGGCTTCGCGACCACGGCCCGGCTCGTCGCCGTGCAGCGCTGGCCCGTCGCGCCAAAGGCGCCGGACGCGACGCTCTCGGCGGCCTTCTCGAGATCCGCGTCGGCGAGCACGATGACCGCGTTCTTCCCGCCCATCTCGAGCTGGACCTTGCAGAGCCGCTTCGCGGCCTGGGCGTACAGCGCGCGGCCCACGGCCGAGGAGCCGGTGAACGAGATCGCCTTGATCCGCTCGTCGTCGACGAGCGCGCTCGAGAGCGTCTCGCCCGACCCGAGGACGAGGTTGAGCACGCCGTCGGGGAGCCCCGCGTCGAGGAAGCACTGCACGACCTCGGTCGCGCAGAGCGGCGTGAGCGACGCCGGCTTGAACACGACCGTGTTGCCCGCGACGAGCGCCGGCGCGATCTTCCAGGCGGGAATGGCGATCGGGAAATTCCACGGGGTCACGCAGGCGACGACGCCGAGCGGCTCCCGGGTCGTGTAGATGAGCGTTCCACGCTGGGCCGACGGGATCGTCTCGCCGACGAGGCGGGTCCCCTGGCCGCCCGAGAACCGCACGTTCGCGATCGCGCGGTCCACCTCGGCGAACGACTCCGCGAGGACCTTGCCCTCTTCCTGCGTGAGGAGCCGCGCGAGCTGGTCCCGCCGGCGCTCCATGAGATCGGCGGCCTTGCGGACGACATCTCCGCGCTGCGGCGCCGGCGTCGCGCGCCACTCGGGCAACGCCTGCTCCGCGGCGTCGATCGCGTAGCGGATGTCGGCCGCGGTCGACGCCGTCGCGTTCGCGAGGATCCGTCCGTTGTGTGCCGGATCGCGATCCTCGACCGTCGCATGCGACGACGACTCGACCCAGGCCCCGCCGATGTGGTTCAGCGCGGGGCGAAGGGCCACTACGGGGCCACCATGTGAAGTTCCCCGTTCGTCCGCGCTACCCGCTCCCTCACGG
>DATJHW010000010.1:0-6681 GCA_035493615.1 Saccharimonadales bacterium (SeqCode)
CCTCGCCGTCGACGTCGAGCTCACCGACGACGGGCTCGCGATCCAGGCGATCGCCGCGACCACCGGCCCGACCGGTGTCGAGATGGAGGCGCTCACCGCCGTCGCGGTCGCCGGGCTGACGCTCTACGACATGCTGAAGAGTGTCGAGCGCGGCGCGCGGCTCACCGACATCCGGCTCGTCGAGAAGAGCGGCGGCAAGAGCGGGACGTACACCGCGGAGTGACGATCCTCACGGCCGCGGTCATCACGGTCAGCACGAAGGGCGCCGTGGGCAAGCGGATCGACGAGAGCGGCCCCGCCATCCGCGAGGCCCTCGAGGCCGCGGGGATCAAGGTCGTGCACACGAAGCTGGTGTCTGACGGCGTGACGCCGGTCGGCAACGCGATCCGCGAGGCGTCGCAGAAGGCGAACGTCGTGATCACGTCGGGCGGCACCGGTCTGTCGCCGAACGACATGACCCCCGAAGCCACCCGGCGCGTCATCGATCGCGAGGCGCCCGGGATCGCCGAGGCGCTGCGTGCGCACTCGTTGACCAAGACGCCGCACGGCATGCTCTCGCGCGGCGTCGCGGGCACGCTCGGTGCCGCGCTCGTCGTGAATCTCCCGGGCTCGCCGAAAGCCGCACGAGAATCGCTCGAGATCCTCATCCCGGTGCTCGCGCACGCGGTCGAGCTGCTCGCGGGCGGGTCGGGCGAAGGCGGCCACCGCAACCCGGCATGAGGCTCGCCTACGGTGCGGGCGTCAAAGAGGCGATCGACGCCCGGCGTGGCGTCGTCGCGCTCGAGTCCACGGTCATCGCGCACGGGCTCCCGCGCCCGCGGAACCTCGAGACCGCGTTGCTCCTGGAACGTGACGTCCGGGACGCGGGCGCCGTGCCGGCGACGGTCTGCGTCGCCGACGGCATGCTCATCGTCGGCGCCGGAGTACCTCTGCTCGCACGCCTTGCGAACGAGGACGACGTCGCGAAGATCTCCACCCGGGACCTGGCTCCGTTCCTCGCGCGACCGTCCGCTGAGGGAGTCGGCGCGACGACGGTCGCGGCCACCGCGGAGATCGCGGCGCGCGCCGGCATCCAGGTCTTCGCGACCGGCGGGATCGGCGGGGTGCACCGCGGCGCCGAACGGACCATGGACGTCTCGGCCGATCTGCTCGCGCTCACGCGGGATCCGGTCGTGGTCGTCTGCGCGGGGGCGAAGCTCGTCCTCGACCTCGCGAAGACGCTCGAACAGCTCGAGACGCTCGGGATCCCGGTGGTCGGGTACGGGACGAGCGAGCTCCCCGCGTTCTACGTGCGCTCGAGCGGCCTGCCGGTGCCGTATCGCGTCGACGATCCCATCGCCGCGGCCCGGATCGCGCGCCTGCAGCTGGAACGCGGCGCGGGCATGCTCGTGTGTGTCCCGATCCCCGAGGCGAATGCGCTCCCGCGCGCCGAGATGGAGCGCGAGATCGACGCGGCGCTCGCGGCCGCGGACGCCGCGGGCGTGCGCGGCAGCGACGTCACGCCGTATCTGCTCGCCCAGCTCGGCGGCGCGTCGTCCGGGCGCACCCTCGACGCGAACGTCGCGCTCCTCCGAAACAACGTGCGGGTGGCCGCAGCGATCGCGACCGCGCTCGCCGGCATGTGAAAAAGCGCGTGCCCTCCGGCCGCGCTAGGGTGCGCCCGTGCTCAGCGCGCTCACCGTCCCGCCGGCGGAGGACGACGTCGCTCGCGCGGCGGCACGCGTTTCGGAGGGCACGCTCGGCGAGGCCACCGTCGCCCGCTGGCCGCGCGCGCACGACCATCATGCCTATCTGCTGACCGCGCGCGACGGGCGCGAGTACCTGTTCAAGGCGGCGCGGATGCGGCACGCCGGCCGGATGCGCCGGTACATCCACATCGCGGGGATGTTGCGCGAGCGCGAGGTCCCGCACCCCGCGCTCCGCTGGTACGACATGGACAAGATCACCCTCGACGTCCCGTATCTCATCCAGGACTTCCTGCGCGGGCAGGATCTGGGGTCCGTCGGCTCCGAGCTGTCATTCACCGACCAGCACCGCATCGGCGCGAAGCTCGCCCTGGCGTTCCGGGCGCTGCACCAGATCGATTACGTCGACACGCCGACGTCGTGGGCCACCGAGTTCGACGACCGCTTCCGCACACGGGTCGCCGAGTGCGTGGTCCTGGACGCGATCGACAAGGCCGCCGTCGACCGGATCGTCGGGTACTACGACCAGCGGCGTGGTGCCCTGGAGGACGTCCCGCGCCGGCTGAGTCACGACGACCCATCGCCCCAGAACATCATCGTCGAGCGCCGCGCGGAAGGGTGGCAATTCGTGGCGCTCGTCGATTTCGAGCGCGCGCGCGGACGCGACCCGCTCCTCGATCTCGCGCGCCTGCGGGCGACCACCATCGCCGCGTGGCCGGCGATGGCCGCGCCGTTCAACGCGGCCTACGGCGCGCTGGAGCCGTACGGTCCCGACCTCCGGGCACGTGCCGAGCTCTATGACCTCTATGTGCCGCTCGCGGCGATCGCGTACTTCCGCGAGAACGAGCGGCCCGAGCGCGAGGAGGCGGCTCGCGCCGCTCTTCGCGCGTGGCTCGAGCGCGACGCCTGACGACACGCCCGTTCCGGTTCAGCGTCGGCGGTGGCGAGCCCGTGAGCGCGCGGGTTCTCACGGAGCGCGCCCGCCGGGCCGAGGCGATCGGGTACAGCACGTACGTCGTCTCGGACCATCTGCTCAACACGCTCGCGCCGAACGTCGCCCTCGCGGCGATCGCGACCGCCACCGAGACGCTGCGCATCGGCCACCTCGTCCTGAACAACGACCTGCGCCATCCGGCGGTCCTGCACCAGGAGCTTGCGACGCTCGACGTGCTGAGCGAGGGCCGGCTCGAGATCGGCATCGGCGCGGGGTGGAACGAACCCGAGTACACGGCCAGCGGGATCCCGTTCTCGGCGGTGTCCGTCCGGGTGTCGCGGCTCGAGGAGTCGATCACCATCCTGAAGGGTCTGTTCGCGGAGGAGAAGCTCTCGTTCGCGGGCACGCACTACACGGTCACGGCGATGGACGGCCGCCCGAAGCCGGTGCAGAAACCGCATCCGCCGTTCCTCATCGGTGGCGGCGGGAAGCGCGTGCTCGCGCTCGCGGGCCGCGAAGCGCAGATCGTCGGGTTCGCGCCGCGCATCGGTGCGAAGGTCGGCGGCTTTCGGAGCTGCACCTTCGAGGCGACGCGCGAGAAGATCGGCTGGGTCAGGGACGCGGCCGGATCGCGCTTCGACCAGATCGAGCTCCAGACCTACCCGGCGTTCCGGCCCGCGTCGGTGACCGACGAGCCCCGCAAGGCGGCCGAGGATCTCCTTGCGAAGATCAACGAGCGCGAGCCAAGCGGGCTCACCGTGGAGGATCTCTTCGACTCCCCGCACGTGTTCATCGGCACCGTCGGTCAGCTCGTGGAGAAGTTCGGCCGGCTTCGCGACGAGCTTGGGATCAGCAACGTGATGATCGGCTCGGGCATGGATGAGTTCGCCCCGGTCGTGGAGCGGCTCGCGGGTCGCTAGCGCCCGACGCGCGTCGCGAACATCCAGCGATGGCCTTCGAGATCCTCGACCCGGTACTGCCGCTGCAACGGGTTCGTCTCGAGCCCGGAGATGATCCGCGCGCCGGCCGCGGCCGCGGCGGCGTGATGGGCCTCGACGTCGTCGACGTACACGACGAGGCCGTCCACGATGACCGGCCGGTCCAGCCAGCGTGCGGCCGTCGCGCAATGTTGGGCGTGCAGGCGCGGGCCTTCGTACGCGTCGTTGGGATGGCCGACCAGGACCGTCGCGCCGTCATCTCGCTCGAGCACGACATCGGTCACCGTGCCGGATCGATCCGCGAACCGCTCGGTCTCGTGAAAGCCGAACGCCCGGCAGATCCAGTCTGCCGCGGCGCCGGCGTCGGCGTAGGCGAGCATCGGGATGACGCGCGGCTCGCTCACCGCGCGGGACAGTACGGCATGCCGTTGTTCGGATCGTTCTCCGGGCTCGGCACGGCGATCGCGGTCGCCGACCCGAAGATCCGCGGCTCCCCGCCGTCGTTGCCGATCCCGACGGCGAGGAACATCCGCGTCGGATCCTGGACCGGCGCGTACGGGTTGCCGTCGGGGAAGTCCGCGCTGACGCCGAACCACCGGCAGTTACGGATGAGCGTGCCCGCGGGATCCATCACGACGTACGCCGACACCAGCCCCTCGTTCGCCCAGCGGTCGACGATCGTCGCCGGGACGCCGTACGCCGCGGTGAAGCAATCCCGCACGGCGAGCACGTCGTGGCGTCCAGCGAGGGCGATCCAGTGGTCGACGAGCTGCCGATCCGGGAGCCCCGGCAGCGTGCACGCCCCGGGCGGGAAGTCGGGCAGCGGCGAGGGCGACGGCTGTTCCGCGAGCGGCGGCCGCGACTGCGTCGGCAGGACGACCGTGCCGCTCGGCAGCGGCGGCGAGGGCGAGAGCGACGCGGTGGCCGGCACCCCTGACGCCGTGCCGCCAGCCGGTCCGGCGCACCCGCAGATCAGCACGGCCGCCAGCAGCGCGACGGCGCCGCGCATCTACCGACCCTGCTGACCTTGGGCGAACAGATCCCGCATTCGGATGTAGTTCACGACCCCGTCGCGATCGAGGAGCCCGACCAGCCGGCCATCGCGGACGACCGGGAGCACAGCCGCGTCGCCGAAGCGCTCGAGGGCCTTGCCGAGATCGTCGTCGGGCCCGAGCTTCGCGAGGCTCGAGGACGGCGTCATCACCTGCTCGACCGGCGTGGTGGCCCAGCGCTCGTGGTCGATCTTCCGCACGTCCTCGGTCGTCATGAGGCCGAGGAAGTTCTGGTTCGTGACGACCGGCACCGCCCGGAGGTTCCGCGGCAACATGAGGTCGCGGACCACGGTCGCGATCGAGGAGCCGGGATCGGCGGCCGCGAACGTCGTGTTCATCAGCGGCGCGACGCGCGTCCCGGCGACGAGGCCGCCGAGGTGCTCCTGGCGCATCGATTGGGTCGCGGCGTTGTACAGGAAGTACGCGAGCAGCAGGGGCCAGAACCAGAGGGCGTCGCCGTCGGTGAACTGCACGAGTCCCCAGATGACGAACAGGCCCGCGACGAGCTGGCCGCCGCGCGCGGCGATCGGCGTCGCCTTCGCTCGGTCGCCCCGAACGGCCCAGATGATCGACCGGAGCACCCGGCCGCCGTCCAGCGGGAAGCCGGGGAGCATGTTGAACGCCGCGAGGTACAGGTTGATGGTCCCGATGTAGCTCGCGATCGCGATGACGCCGTCCAGCGACGGGGTCGTGCGGATGTCCAGCACCCCGGGCACCGAGAGATTCACGAACGGGATGTCCCCGCCGCCGATCGCCAGGCCGATGATGCCGATGACCACGCTCATCGCCGGACCGGCCGCGGCCATGAAGAACTCCGCCCGCGCGCTGGGCGGCTCCTGCCGCAGGTTCGCGACGCCGCCGAGGAGGAACAGGGTGATCGACGAGACCGCCATGTTGAACCGGCGGGCGACGAGCGAATGCGAGATCTCGTGCGCGAGGATCGAGCAGAAGAACAGGAGCGCGGTCACGGTCGCGATGACGAGCCGCTTCTCCTGCGACCATGCCGTCCCTTCAAATTGGCCCTGCCAGAGGCCGAAGAAGACGAGCGCGAAGATGATCAGCCACGAGATGTGGAGCCTGATCTCGATGCCGAAGATCCGCCCGATGCGGAACGAGCCGGGCACGATCTGAGCATAGAGGCCGATACTGATGGCAATGGGTCTGCCCACGGTTCCCGAGCTCGCCGCGATCATCGATCACGCCGTGCTCAAACCAACCCAGACCGAGCGCGACGTGGTGGACGCCTGCGCGATCGCCCGCAAGGAGCACATCGCGTCGGTGTGCGTCAAGCCGTTCTACGTGCCGATCACCGCGCGGATGCTGAAGGACAGCGGTGTCGACACGTCGACCGTCATCGGATTCCCGCACGGCGGACAGTCGCCGGAGGTCAAAGTGTCGACCGCGTCGAATGCCCTTCGCGAGGGCGCGACCGAGCTCGACATGGTCATCAACATCGGCGCGCTCATCGACAAGGATTACGCGACCGTGGAGCGCGAGGTGGCGTCCGTCGTGGGGCTCGCGCACGCGAACGAGGCGCTCGTGAAGGTCATCCTCGAGACGAGCTACCTTGACGACGCGCAGAAGGTGATCGCGGCGCAGATCGCGGCCGCCGCCGGCGCGGACTTCGTCAAGACGTCGACCGGGTTCGGGCCCGAGGGCGCGACGGTCGAGGACGTACGGCTCCTTCGACAGACGGTCGGCGAGAAGCTCGGGGTCAAGGCCTCCGGCGGGATCCGCACGCTCGACGAGGCGCTCGCGATGATCGAGGCCGGAGCGAGCCGGCTCGGAACGTCATCGACCAGCGCGATCCTCACCGAGCTACGGCATCGGCGCGGGGAGGAGTGACTCCCCACCCATCGCGGAGGGTCCCGAACAGGTCAGTCACCCGTGTCCCCGCGCCAGCCTCGGCCGAGTCTCCGGCCGCCACAGCGCGACCGCGATAGCCGCGGGCACGTTCTGCTGGTGCGATCGGCGACCCTGCGATCGTGTCGCATGACGCAAAGTCGCTTTTCGATGCGAAAACCGATACAATCCAAGTCGTACATACACGGACATCGGGCACTCGTGGGGGG
>DATJHW010000011.1:0-32267 GCA_035493615.1 Saccharimonadales bacterium (SeqCode)
TTCCTTCATGCGAGACTGTCCTCTCTAGACGCAGTTCGGGCACGCGGGAGCCGTCTTTCACGCCCCAGAGACCGTTTGGACACCGCTCCCCACGCCTGTTCTGTGCCGGTTTTCGTACGCAGAATAACCGCCGGACCGCCCCGTTGGAAGACCTTCATGACGGCTCAGCGGGTTGTCCGAGATACGAAAGTCCGCCGCCCAGGAAGGCCCGCGGCCGGACACCGAACACCTGGTCTATGGCGTTGGGATGCGGCGTGTTGTCCACAGCCAGCAGGTCCAGCTGCCGCACGGTGACCGGCGGATCGCCCATCAGCCGCTCGAACAGGAACGCCGCGGGCTTCATCAGGACGACGGGCAGCGGCACGGTCGGCCGCCGGATCCGGTAGGCCCGCATCGTCTCCGCCAGCAGCTCCCGGTAGGTCACCGGGGCAGGCCCGCCGACCTCGAAGACCCCGGTGACCCGCCCGCGGGCCGCCCCGACGATGGCCCGCGCCAGGTCGTCGACGTGGAGTGGCTGGAACCGGGCGACGCCTCCGCCGGGCAGCGGCACGATCGGGAAGCGGAGGGAGAAACGCAGCCGCGGGAAGAAGTCGTCTCCCGGTCCGAACAGGACCGACGGCCGCAGGACGACGTGCGGCACGGCCGACGACGCAACGGCGGCCTGCCCCTGGCCCTTGCTCCGGAGGAACGGGTACGGGCTGTCTGGCGAGGCGCCGATGGCGCTCAGGTGGACGATCTTGCGAACGCCCGCGCGCTCGGCCTCCCGGACCACGGCGCGGGTGCCCTCGGCATTGACCCGCTCGAAGCTCCCGTGGCGCTCGGTCGGGATCGCGACGGTGTGGACGACGGCGTCGACGCCGTCGAACACGCTAGCCAGCGACGCGGGGTCGGTCACGTCGGCGCGGCGCACGTCGAGCCCGGCCGCCGTCAGCTCGCCCCTCGCCCGATCCGGATCACGGACGATCGCGCGGACCTCGTCCGGCGTCTGGCCGGCGAGCAGCGCGGCGATGACGTGGCGGCCGACGAACCCGTTCGCCCCCGTGATGGCGATGCGCACGGCCTACATACTACGCAGGTGTAGTAATCGATGAGCGGGCTGGCGCACGCGAGCGGTGAGCCCAGATGAGCGCGGGAACGCCCGCGAGCACGTAGAGGAGCCCGAGCAGCTGGGCCTCCTGCAGGCCGGCGAAGACGATCGGATCGAGCCGCAGGAACGAGGTCGCGAAGCGGAAGCCGCCGTAGAGCACGAGGTACAGCCAGAAGACCCGGCCCTCGGGCGCGTGACCGCGGACGCGCGACCAGTAGCGAAGCAGGATCACCAGGATCAGCAGGTCGACGAGCAGGTCGTACGCGACGACCGGATGCACGAAGGTCGTCTGACCCAGCGTCGCCGGATTCGTGTAGCGCACGCACCACGGGAGTCCCGAGCACGCGATCGCGTGATGCTCACCGTTGATGATGTCGCCGATCCGGCCGATCGCCTCGCCGAGCACGATGCCGATGACCGTGATGTCGAACATGAAACCGACCGGCAGGCGCAGTCGCCTCGCCGCGATCCAGCCCGCGATCGCCGAGCCGATCGGCGCCGCAGCGACCGCGACGCCGCCATTCCAGAACGCGAGCAGCTGGTCCGGATGCGCGCTGTAGTACGGCCAGTTGTCGGCGATGTGACCGGTCCGCGCTCCGATGAGCCCGCCGATGACGACCGAGATCGCGAACGGGTAGATGCGCTCGTCCTTCACGAGCCGGCGGGCGAGCCGGAAGCTCAGCCAGCTGCCCGCGCCCATGCCGACGAGCGAGAAGAATGAGTGCCACGAGATGCGCAGCGGCCCGAGGATGAGGTTCGGGTCGAACGGCAGATCCACCGGCCGCGCGCCTAGATCGGCGTCGCGCGCGCGGTGCGGGCCATGCGGGTCAGCGCGACGAACATTGGGATGGCGAGAGCGACGAGGACGATCGATATGAGCTGCGCCTGATACAGCCCGAACAGCCCGGGCTGATCAACCCGCAGGAACGAGATCACGAACCGGCCCAGCGATTGGAAGGCGAGCCAGATCCAGAAGATCCGACCCTCCGGCGTCCGATCGGTGAGCGCTCGGCGGAGGAGCAGAGCGAGCGCGATGCCCGCCAGATCCCACAGCATCTCGTAGCCGACGGCGAGGTGGACCGGTCCGGGTTGCCCGAGCGTGTCCGGGTTGTCGTAACCGACGCAGATCCCGGGCGCGCCGCAGGGCACCGCGTGGTGTTCGCCGTTGATGATGTCGCCGATCCGGCCGATGGCCATGCCGAGGCCGATACCCGGCGCAGCGGCATCGGCCGCCGCGCCGATCGGGATGTCGCCCCGCCGGATAGCGACAACGTAGCCGGTCACGACACCCAGGACGAGCGCGCCCATGATCGAGATCCCGCCGTTCCAGATCTGCGGGATGAGCTCAGGATGCGCGGAGTAGCCGGGCGCCAGGTCGGCCCCGCACACCGTCCAGCACTCGGCGACGTGAAACAGGCGCGCGCCGATGATGCCGCCGATGACCGCGGGCGTCGCGACCGCATAGAGCGCGTCCTCCGCTACGCGCCCGCGCAGGACGCGCACCGGCAGCCACACGCCGAAGAAGATACCCACCGCGGTGAAGATCCCGTGCCACGCGAGCTGCACCGGGCCGAGGTGCAGGTTGGGATCGAATGGCAGCGTGATCAGCTAGCTAGCGTCCATGGCACTTCTTGTACTTCTTGCCGGAGCCGCACCAGCACGGGTCGTTCCTTCCAAGACGGTTCGGATTCGCCGGTGCCGCTCGTCCGTTTCCTGGGGTCGTTCTGGTGTTGGTCGTCTGATTGTCTTGCGGTGCTGCGTTCGATGTCGTCGTCGTGCGGTTGTGCTGATGGGTCGCCTCGGCGGCGGCCTTGTCCTTCTCGTCCTGCTCGGCCTGCTCCGCGGTGCGGACGGAGATCCGGAGGATCGTCTGGGCAACGTCGCTCGCGATCTTCGTGGTCATCTCGTCGAAGAACGTGCGGGCCTCGTTCTTGTACGCGACCAGTGGGTCCTGCTGCCCGTACCCGCGCAGGTAGATCCCCTCGCGGAGCTCCTCCATCGCGGTAAGGTGCTCGACCCAGTGCGTGTCGATCGTGCGTAGCAGAAGCCAGCGCTCGATCGCGCGCGAGGTCTCCTCCCCGAGGGTGGCCTCGCGGGCCTCGTACGTCTCGTCGACCAGGTCCCCCACCTTGGTCATGAGGTCCTCGCGCGAATCGATGCCACTGAACGTGGCGGCGGTGATCTCGCCGCCGCGGCCGAGCAGTGGATCGAGGGCGGCGGCGAGGGTGGCCAGGTCCCAGTCCTCGGGATCGGACGACGAGACGCTCGCGTCCAGCAGATCCGCCGCCGCGTCGTGCAGGTAGTCGAGGACCGTCTCACGCACGTCGCCCTTCGCGAGGATCTTGTGGCGCTCGCCGTAGATCACGTTCCGCTGGTTGTTCAGGACGTCGTCGAACTCGAGTGCGCGCTTGCGCATGTCGAAGTTGCGGCCCTCGACCTTCACCTGGGCCTGGGTGATCGCGCCCGTCACCATGCCGGACTCGATCGGCGCGGAATCGTCGAATCCGAGCCGGGTCATGAGACCGGCGATGCGGTCCGAGGCGAAGATCCGGATGAGCTCGTCCTCGAGCGAGGCGTAGAAGCGCGAGGAGCCCTGATCCCCCTGCCGGCCGGCGCGGCCGCGGAGCTGGTTGTCGATGCGCCTGGCCTCGTGCCGTTCTGTGCCGATGACGTGCAGGCCGCCCAGCTCGCGCACGCCGTCGCCGAGCAGGATGTCCACGCCACGGCCGGCCATGTTCGTGGAGAGGGTCACCGCGCCCCGCTGCCCCGCGCCGGCGATGATGAGGGCCTCGCGCTCGTGGTTCTTGGCATTCAGGACGTCGTGCTTGATGCCGTGGCGCGCGAGCTCGTCGGAGAGGGCCTGCGACTTCTCGACCGACGTGGTGCCGATGAGGACCGGCTGCCCCTTCGTGTTCCGCTCGGTCACCTCGGCCACGACCGCGTCCCACTTGCCCTGCTCGGTCCGGTAGACGAGGTCCTTGAGGTCCTGCCGGATCATCGGCCGGTTCGTCGGGATCTGGGTGACCTCGAGCTTGTAGACCTTGAACAGCTCCTCGGCCTCGGTGGCCGCGGTGCCGGTCATGCCTGCGAGCTTCTTGTACATCCGGAAGTAGTTCTGGATCGTGATCGTCGCGTGGGTGCGGGTCTCCTGCTGGATCTTCACGCCTTCCTTCGCCTCGACGGCCTGGTGGAGTCCGTCGCTCCAGCGCCGCCCGGGCATCTGCCGGCCGGTGAACTCATCGATGATCACGATCTCGTTGGCCGGCGTGACGATGTACTCCTTGTCCTTGTGGTAGAGCGCCCGCGCCTTGAGGGCGTTATCGAGGTAGTGGACGGCGGAGACATCGCCCTCGTAGAGGTTCGGGCGGTTCAGCAGCCGTTCGGCCTTCTCGATGCCGGCCTCGGTGAGCGTGACCGCGTGGTGCTTCTCCTCGAGGATGTAGTCCTCGGTCTCGACGAGGCGCGCGGCGACCCGCGCGAACGAGTAGTACAGCTGCGATGCGTCCTCGGCCTGCGAGCTGATGATGAGCGGGGTGCGCGCTTCGTCGATCAGGATCGAGTCGGCCTCGTCGACGATGCCGTAGTGGAGCTCGCGCTGCACGGTCTGGTCGAGGTCCATGACCATGTTGTCACGTAGGTAGTCGAAGCCGAACTCGCTGTTCTGGCCGTAGGTGATGTCGGCGAGGTACGCGTCCCGGCGCGAGACGTCGCGCCAGTGCTGGTGACGCGGATCGAGCTCGTCGAGCGTGATGCTCGGGTCGTAGATCGCGCTCTTGTCGTGCGCGATGTAGCTCACGGTCATGCCGAGCGCGTGGTAGATCGGCGCCATCCAGCCGGCGCCGGTCTTGGCCAGATAGTCGTTCGTGGTGACCAGGTGCGCGCCCTTGCCCTCCAGGGCATTCAGGTAGAGCGCCAGTGACGCGACCAGCGTCTTGCCCTCGCCGGTCTTCATCTCCGCGATGTGGCCGCGATGGAGCGCGATGCCGCCGAGGAGCTGGACGTCGAAGTGCGTCTGCTTCAGCGTCCTCGTGCCGGCCTCGCGGACAGCGGCGAAGGCCTCAGGCAGGATGTCGTCCAACATCTTCCCGGCGGCGAGCTGTTCGCGGAACGACGCGGTGCGGCCCCGCAGCTCATCGTCGCTGAGCGCGGCCGTCTCCGCCTTGAGGGCATTCACCTGATCGACGACCTTGCGGAGCCGCCGGACCTCCGCCTCGTTGCTGTCGACGAGGCTGAACAGCTTGGTGAGGGCGCTCAACTCGCGGCCGCTAGGTGACCTGCAGCGGCAGCTGCATCCCCGGCGGGTTGAACAGCGCGCCGACCGACTCGCCCTCGTGGATGCGACGGATCGCCTCCGCGAAGAGGGGCGCGACGGTGAGCACGCGGAGCTGCGGGAGATTGCGCGCTGACGGCTTCAGGGGGACGGTATCGGTGGCGATGAGCTCCTTGATGCCGGTCTTGCACAGCTTCACGGCGGCATCGTCGGAGAATGTCGGGTGCGTGCAGGCGACGTAGATCTCCTTCACGCCGTGTTGCTGGAGGATCTTGACGGTGTTGTCCACGGTCGTGCCGCGATCGATCTCGTCGTCGATGATGATCGCGCGTTTGCGGTCGATGTCGCCGATCACGCCGACGATCTCGCTCTTGCCGCTGTTGTCGCGATGGGTCTTCTGCATGAACACGAGCGGGATGCCCAGGATCTCCGCGATCCGCCGGGCGGCGTTCGCGTAGCCGAGGTCCGGCACGACCATGGCGGTGTCCTCGGGCTTCTCCGCGACGATCGGTCGGAGGTACTCGATGATCTGGCCACGCGCCGAGAGCTCGTCGCCGGGGATGCTGAAGAACCCCTGGATCTGCATCTGGTGCATGTCCATGGTGAGGAACCGGTCCGCGCCCGCGACGCTGATGAGGTCGGCGAGGAGCCGCGCCGTGATCGGCACCCGCGGCTGGTCCTTCTTGTCGCTCCGGCCGTAGGCGAACTGGGGCATGACCGCGGTGATGCGGCCGGCCGATGCGCGCTTGAACGCGTCGATCATGATCAGGAGCTCCATGATCGCGTCACTCACGGATGGGCCGACGAGAGACTGAACGATGAACACATCGTGCTCGCGCGCGTTCTCATTGATCTTCACGAAGATCTCGTCGTTCGCGAACTTGAACACCTCGGCCTGCCCGAGCGGGATCTCGAGGTGGCGGCAGATGTCACGCGCGAAGGCAGGGTGAGCGTTGCCCGTGTAGACGGAAAGACCCCGGAACACGGCTCCCCTCCTGGCGAGTCTCGAGGAGACCCAAGTGTACCCGCTACCGTTTCACGCCGATGAGCAACGCACTTGGCCGCCGGCTCCGCTGGATCTGTGTCGTCGCCCTGGTCGCCGCGTGGTTCGTGGCCCTCGCCCTGGACGTCGGCGGGAACGGCGTGCACCTGCTCCTCGCGGCCGCCGTGGCCCTGCTCCTTTACGAGCTGGTCTCGCTCGACACGCCGTCCTGAGCGCGGCGTCCATCCAGGAATGGGCCGTCCGCCACGCCGGCCTCGCGGATCATCGCCTCGGTGCGGTCCAACGGAGTGAGCGCGAAGTGGCTATCCGAGCCCACCGAGAACCGCGCGCCGCGAGCATGCGCGCGCTCCAGGAAGCCGCGGTGCGGGACCCCGTAGGCCTCATTGATCTCGATCGCCACGCCGTGTGCGACGCAGAGCGCGATGAACCGCTCCTGCCAGTCGACCGGATACGCGGCCTCCGGATCGCCGAGCGCCGCGAGCGGTGACATCGTCGGGTGGCCGACGACGTCGATGCCGGTCTCGAGGATACCCTCACGCACGAGCGCAAGATGCGTCTCGAGCACGCGCCGCTGGAGCGCCGGATCGGCGAATCGCGAGGCCTCCGCGTACGGCGGGGCCGTCCGGCCTTTGAGGTGCGCGCCGGCCAGGTCGTAGCCGAGCCGCTTCCCGTCGAGCGTGAGCTCGTGGACCGAGCCGATGACGTAGTCGAGGGCGTCGTGCGTCGAGCGTGCGAGCGGCGGCGCGACGCCGAGGTCGTACTCGATGCCCACGCGCAGGCCCAGGAGCGCGGCGTCGTCGACGTACCGCAGGACGTCGTCATCGGTGTGCATCCCCGTGGGCCAGGGGTAGTGATCGGAGATCCCGTGCGGCCGTCCGGTCGCGGCACTCTTCGCGCGATCCTCCAGGGACACCGTCCCGTCCGAACGTCTGGAATGGATGTGGTGGTCGAACAGTCGCACTACTGCTCGGGGTGGCCGGACCACGCGGCGTCGACCATCGTCCAGAGCACGCCTGAGACCAGCGTCTGTCCACCGAGGAGCAGCGGGAATCCTGCGTCACGCGCGGCGACCGTGAACTCCCGCACGCCGGGGTGCTCGATCCCCTCGGGTTGGAAGAGGTCCGACGAGAATCGATCGGGCGCGCTCGGTCGCCAGCCGAGATGCGCGAACAGCACGCGCGAATCGAACAGCATGCCGTCGCCGAGCTCGTGCATCCGCGCGAAGAAGTCCCGGGGTCCGAGGAGCTCGTAGAGGAACCCGAGCGCCGTCCGTGCGCTGCCCGCGCTGTCGCGGCCCGCCGCCTGCATCCCGCGCTCCTCCGCGAGCATGCGGACGCGCGATGCGGTCTGCGATTCGAGGTACGACCACACCGGAGCACCAACGCGGCCGGCGACGAGCAGCTCGAGCTCCGGGGTCGTCACCAGGGTCATGAGGGCATCGACGCGCGGCCCGAGCTCGGGCTCGAACGCGCCCACCGACAGCAGCTCGGGCGGGCAGTGGGGATGGCGCAGGAGCACCGTCGCGTCCGGCGGTGTGTCGACGTCCAGCAACGTCGCCGCGGATCGCGGCAGCTGGCGAGACGGGAGTCCGGCCTGGAGGTGGAGCAGCCGCGGCAGCGGGTTGTCCGTCGCGGGCAAGGCGATGGCATCGAGCGCGCTCGTCGGCGTGAGTGCGACCAGATCCGCGGAGTAGTAGTTGTTCGACAGCACCAGCGCGGGAGCGCGCTCGAGCTCGTCGCGTAGGGATCGCAGGTCGCCCGCGGTGAGCAGCGCACCGGCGCCGGCCCCGATCGCGCACACCCGGTCGATCCGCCGCTCGTTCACGACCCGCTTCAGCTCCGCGCCGAAGTGGAAGGGCTCGGTGCGGGGAGCGATGGTCTCGGCGCCCGCCTCTCCGAACGCGCGCGCGCCGGCCGGGTCCGCGGTGACGGCGATGAGCGGCGCGAACCCGGCCGCCGCCGCGCGGCGAAGCGTGCCGGTACCGATGGCGATCCGGATGCGATCGAGCTGCGCCTCGACGGCGCTTTCGCCGCCCGGACCGAAGAAGAGCAGGAACGCGGTGGCGGTCACCTCGCCGACGATAGGCGCCGCGGCCAGAGCCCCTCGAGCCGCAGGAGCAGCCCGATCACGAGCAGCGAGAGCGCAAGACCCGCGGCCGCGCGCGCGCCGCCACTTGGCAGGGCGCGCAGCACCGCGAGCCATTGGGGATCGCTCCAATCGAGCAGCTTCTCGGGATGGAAATTGACGTTCACCGGTTCGGTGTCCCACTTCTGGTCATAGACCAGCGCGGCCGCGTTGAACAACAGGAGCGACCAGCCGGCGGCGACCCAGAACAGCCGGCGCCACAGCGCGCGGTCCAGCAGCCCGCGGCCGATGCCCCACGCGAGGGCGCCGAACAGGACCGGCGCGAGATCGTCGAGGAAGCGTGGGCCGAACACGCGGCCGCCCCACCACTCCGTATACGTCGCGTAGAGCACGAGCGTCCCGAGGGCCGCGAGGCCGAACCCGCGCAGGCGCGCGGCGACCTCGCCGCGCCTGCGCCACGCCAGCACGAGCGCCGCGACCGCGAACACCAGGTACGGCGCGTACACGAACAGGCCGCGGCTCGGTGAGAGCAGGAGTCCGTAGAGGCCCATCGGGACCGGCGTGTCGAACGGCTTGCTGCCGTAGCCCTGCTCGAACGGGTTGGCGAACGCGAGCGCGTTGTAGACGAGCAGCGGGATGATCCCGATGCCGAAGCCCGCGACGGATCGGAAGAACGTGCGACGGGACACGATGCCGGCGAGCGCGATCGCGGTCGTCTGACGAGCCACGGTGCCAAAGCCGAGCGCGAGGCCGGCAAGGAACGCGCGGGTCCGGCTCATCGGCCGCTCGTCGAGGACGAGCCACAGGCCCAACGCGATCCCGAGGTGCACGCCGGCGTGCTGCCAGAGGGCTTGCGACGCGACGGTCCGCACGCTCGTGGCAAGGAGGTAGAGCAGGACGAGCCCGACGGACCAGCGCGCGGACACGAAGCGCCGGAAGACCGACCAGAGCAGCAGCGCGGCGATCGCCTCGATGATCGCCGCGGCCAGATGCCCGAGGAGCAGCAGGGCGGTCGCGTTGGACGGCGACACGCCCGCCAGCACGGCGGGTACGAGCACCGGGAGCGCGAGGATCGCGACGCCCGGCGGGAAGATCGAGCAGACGTGCCCGCCCGGCAGCGGCGGCGGCGGCCCGCCCGCGCTGCGCGGCGATGTCGACGGGACGAAGATCTGGACATTCGACGGTAGGTCCGAGCAGCCACGGAAGAAGTACGCGTTCCGGTCGATCCGATCCGGCCGTTCCGGCGCGCCGGACTCGCTCGCGAATTCGTCGTAGTCGACGTTGCCGCTCTGGACGAGCGTCCACGCGAACAGCGTGTTGGGCAGCACGTCGGGCGACCAGATGAGATTGAGGTTCGCGAACGAGAGGAGCACCAACAGCGCGCCACGCACGAACCACGGGGTCGATGGGGTCTTCATTCCTCGAACGCCACCACGTACGCCCGCACGGCACGTGCTCCGCACGCCCGTGCGGCGGCGGCCGCGTCCAGCAGCGTCGCGCCGGTCGTCGCGACATCGTCGATGAGCGCGACATGCAGGCCGTGCAGCGACCCCGCGACCCCGGCGAACGCCCCGCGCACGTTCGTGCGGCGCTCGAGCTGGCCCAGGGTGGCCTGTGCGGGACCCACGCGCAGCCGGTGGACCGCGGAGCGAAGCGGGAGGCCGACGACGGCGGCGGCGACCGCCGCGAGCCGGGCGGCCTGGTCGTAGCCCCGCTCGCGCTCGCGGCGCGGATGAGCTCGCACGGGCACGAGGGCGTCGAGGCGGATGCCCTGCGCGAGATCCACGGCGATCCGGCCTGCGATGAGCGTCCCGAGTTCCGCCGCGAGGCCCGGCTCGTTGCCGTACTTCAGCCGGTGGATCGCTTCCCGGAGCGGGCCCTCATGCGCGCCAGCAGCGGTCAGGACGAGCGCATCCATGCGCCGGACGATCGGGTCGGATCCGTCGCGGCAGCCGACGCAGTACCAGCTTCCAGAGCTGCCGCAGCCCGCGCAGCGTGGCGGAACGAGCACGTCGCGCAGGGCGGCGAGCCCGCTAGCGGCCATCTTCGAAGACGAGGTCGTCGCCGGCTTGCGTGCCGCTCTCGGCGATCGTCCCGGCGCGCAGCTCGACGACCTCCTTCGCGCCGCGCGCGCCGACGGCGGGCACCCACGGCCGCAGGTCGGGCACGACTCGCACGACGCGCCCGGCCCGATCGAGGAATACGACGTCGATCGGGAACCGCATGAACAGCATGGTGATGCTCGACGTCTTGGTGATCCGCAGGGCCTCCCCGTCGCTCAGCCGGCTGTGCAGCAGCAGGCCGATACCCCGGGTGAGGAAGTTGTTGGCGGTGCGGCAATCGGTCGCGAGGATCGTGCCCCGCGTGCGATTGCGGAGCCGCGCGGTGCTAGACGCTACCGCAGCTGCTCAGCGCCGACAGCGCCGCAGGCGCGAGGATGACGATGAACAGCGACGGGAAAATGCATCCGATGGTCGGCAGCATGATCAGGATCGGAGCCTTGGCGGCCTTCTGCTCGGCTCGCTGCCGTCGCTCTTGGCGCATCTGCTCCGACTGGATCCGCAGGACCTTGGACATGGACACACCGAGCTGGTCGGCCTGGATGATCGCGGAGATGAAGTTCGTGAGCTCTTTCTGGTCGACCCGATCGGTGATGCCGCGCAGCGCCTCTTGCCGCGACTTCCCGACACGCTGCTCGCCGGCAGCGCGCTTGAACTCCTCGGAGAGCGCGCCCTTCAGCTTCTCGGTCACCTTGACCAGCGCCGCGTCGAAGCCGAGGCCGGCCTCCACGGAGATGGTCAGGAGGTCGAGCGCGTCCGGGAGCGTCTCGAGGATCTGCGTGCCGCGGCCACTGGCGCGGTTGCCGAGGTAGAAGTCAGGTGCCATGAATCCGACGATGAGCCCACCCGCCGTGCCCGCGAGGGTCTGCGTCGGGTCGCTGGTCAGGAGGTTCACGACCGCGGAGACCGCGATCGCGCCGACGATCGCGGCGAACGCCTTCACCCCCAGGAAGAACTCGGCGCTGGTCTGCTCCATGCCGGCCCGTTTCAGCTTCAGTGGCAGCGCCTTCATCGTGTTCGCGGGGTAGAAGCGCGCCATGACGCTGGCGAGCCCGCGGATGATCGGCTTGAGCGTGCGGTCAGAGAGTGGGCGCTGAAGCTCGAGCTCCTCGAGGCTGCGCGGCCGCACGGCGATCTGCTGCAGCCGGGCCTGGACCGGATCGAGGCTCGAGCCCATCTGGGTGCCGAGGATCGCGACGATGATCCCGACGGTGACGAGGATCGGGAGGACGATCTCCATCGTTCAGACCTTCTCTATCTCGCGGCGACGCCGCGCGACACGCTCAAGACCGGCGGGGTTCGCTCCGCGCAGCGAAGCTGCTCGTGCCGCACGGGTCATACCTTGATGTCCGTGATCTTGCGGATCGCGAGAAAGCCGATGGTCATCATCACGGCGCCCACGCCGATGAGGATGCGGCCGATCGTCTCGGTGAACAGCGGCGCCATGAACGCCGGATTGATGGCGTTGAGCGCCACGCCCAGTCCGATCGGCAGGAAGGCCACGAGGTAGCCCGACACGCGTCCCTGCGCGGTGAGGGTGTTGATGTCGCCCTTGATGCGCACGCGCTCGCGGATGGTGAACGCGATCGTGTCGAGGATCTCGGCAAGGTTCCCACCGACCTGCTGCTGGATGCCGATGGCCGTGACCATGAGGTCGAGGTCATCGCTCTTGATCCGGCGCACGAGGTTGTGAAGGGCCTCCTCCATGCCGAGGCCGAGGTTGACCTCACGCACGACGCGGCCCATCTCCTCGCTCATCGGCGGGCCGCCCTCGCGGGAGACGAGCTCGATCGACTGGAGGAAGCTCGAGCCGGCCCGCAGCGAGTTGGAGAGCAGGGTGATCGTGTCAGGGAGCTGCTTGTTGAAGGCGTTGAGCCGGCCGCTGATCCGCCGGCCCACCCAGAACCGGGGCAGCATGTAGCCGAGGAGGAACCCGACGACGCCGGAAAGGGGATCGCGGAACACGAACAGGATCACGCCGAGCGCGAGCGACGCGCCGATCCGGATGTAGTAGTACTCCGCGACGCGGAGCTTGAGGTTGGCGCGCGCGAGATCGCGCTGGACCTTCGTCGTGAAGCGCTTGTCCTCGACGTCCGCCGAGAGGGTGGCGAACGGGTCGACCTCTTTACGGTCGCGCTTGCGCTTCGCCTTCTTCTTCGTCTTCTCCGCGGCATCTGCCGCGATCTGGCCGGAGCCGGGGCCGGCGTACCGCGCCATCCGGGCTTCGACGCTCTCGCTCCCGCCGCTCATCATGCTCGAGATGGCGCCGAAGACCAGGATGATCCCCACGACGAGACCGGCCGGGAGCGCGTACTCCACTTAGCGAAGACCCACGGACATGTCGCCGAAGACGCCCTGCGGCAGCCGGATGCCGGCGGCCTCGAACTTCTCGGAGAACTTCGGCCGGATGCCCGTCGGCCGCAGCTTGCCCACGACCTTGCCGTCGACGAACGCTGTCTGCTCGAACACGAACACGTCCTGCAGCACGATCTGCTCGCCTTCCATGCCCTGGACCTCGGTGACGTTCACGACCTTGCGCGAGCCGTCCTTGAGGCGCGAGATCTGGACGATCACGTCCAGCGCGCTCGCGATCTGCTCCTTGATGGCGCGTGCCGGAAGGTCCACGCCGGCCATGAGGCACATCGTCTCGATGCGGCTCAGCATGTCGCGCGGCGAGTTCGCGTGGCCGGTGGACAGCGAGCCATCGTGGCCGGTGTTCATGGCCTGGAGCATCGAAAGCGCCTCGCCGCCTCGGATCTCACCGACGACGATCCGCTCGGGACGCATCCGGAGGGCGTTCTTCACGAGGTCCATGATCGTGACCGCGCCCTTGCCTTCGATGTTCGGGGCGCGTGACTCGAGGCGGACCACGTGGTCCTGCACGAGGCGGAGCTCGGCGGCGTCCTCGATGGTGATGATCCGCTCGTCCTCGGGAATGAAGCCCGACATGATGTTGAGGAGCGTCGTCTTACCGGATCCGGTGCCGCCCGAGATGAAGATGTTGAGCCGCGCCTCGACGCAAGCCCGGAGGAACTCCATCATCTCGTTCGTCGCGGTCCCGAACTTCACGTAGTCGGCGACCTGGATGCGGTACTTCGGGAACTTCCGGATCGTCACCACCGGGCCGTTCAGGGCGAGCGGCGGGATGATGATGTTCACTCGCGAGCCGTCCGGGAGGCGGGCGTCCTCGAACGGCTTCGATTCGTCTACGCGCCGGCCGATCGGAGCGATGATCCGCTCGATGACCCGCATGACGTGCTCGTCGGACTGGAACGTCACATCGGAAAGCTGGAGCTTGCCCTTCCGCTCGACGTAGACGCGGAACGGGCCGTTGACCATGACCTCCGTGACGGAGTCATCGTTGAGGAGCGGCTGGATCGGACCGAATCCGAGGATCTCGTCGACGATCTGCTCGAGCATCCGCTGACGCTCGACGCGCGTGATGACCGTGCCATCCTCGTCGATGAACCGGTTGAACATGTTCTCGATCTCGGCGCGGACGGCCTTGACGTCGGAGAGGTTGAGGCGGGGGTCGAGGTTGTTGATGATCTTGGTCTGGAGGGTCGACCGCAGGTCGCGGTTGAGGTCCCTGAGCGGTGCGGGGGTCTGGGTGAGCGGGCCGGCGGCCGGGGCCTGCGAACCGAGGGCGCCCTGCTCCGGGCCGTTCGCCTGTCCGGGCGCGGCCGGGGTCTCGGGGGTGCCAGCCGGGCGCTGGCCTTCGATCCGCCTCAGTAGCGACATATCCGGTCCAAACCCTTCAGGGGCCCGTCAATCGGGCGCTCCGTCCGTCGCGATGCTACGACCCTAACGGCGTACCGGGATGGTCCGGAAGGGGCACTTTTGGGCTATAGAACCGGCTTAGACCAAGTTGACCGACGGCCGCCCCTAACGGGCGCCGAACAACCGCAAACCCTGCCTGGGTGCGGCCTTTTGCGGTGTCGCTGCCGCCGCGCCGGCCCCCTCGCCCGCAGCCGTGAGCTTCTCGGCGAGCGTGAAGATGTCCTTCGCGACCTGGCTGTCGCGGTGGCTGATGACGAACGGGACGCCCCGGTTCACGGCAAGGACGAGCGCGCGGCCGTCCGACACGATCGTGTGCGGGATCTTGCGGGCCAGGCTCGCCTCGACGTCGGAGGCCTTGATGCCGCCGGAGCTGTCATTGCGGTTCGCGACGAGCTGGACCTTCTGATCGTCATAGCCGAGCTTCTCGGCGATCTCCATGAATACCCGGACGTTCTTGAGGCTCGTGATCTCGAGGGTCATGAGGGTGAGGATCACGTCGGCCACGTCGAGCATCGTGAGCACCTGCTCCTGGAACGACGGCCAGGTGTCCACGACGACGTACGCGTACGACTCGCGCAGCGTCTCGAGGACCTTCTTGATGTTCGCGCCGGTGATGAGCTCTGCCGCCTCCGGAGTCGGCGGAGCGAGGAGGACCTTGATCCCGGTCGAATGCGCGACGAGGACGGACTCGAGCACCTCGGCATCGACCTGGTCGAATGCGCCGACGAGGTCGGCGATGGTCTTCGCCTTCGGGCTCATATTCAGGATCACCGCGATGTCACCGAACGGCAGGCTCCCATCGACGAGGCACACCGGCTGGCCGGTGGACTGATGCAGGGCGACCGCGAGGTTGGTGGCGATGGTCGTACGTCCGACGCCACCTTTCGGAGAGAAGAACGTGATGATCTTGCCGCGTCGCGGCTGGAGCACGGCCGTGAGGTTCTGGCCTCCGGCACCGCCACCGCTCCCCGCGAGCACCGGCGCCGGCGCGGCCTGCTGGTAGCGGGAGCGCTTCACCTTCTCGATCTCGTGTACGTGACGGATGGCGTTCACGAGCTCGTCGGCGGAGAACGGCTTCACGAGGAACTCGCGAGCGCCCGCGAGCATCGAGCGGCGAAGGTAGTCCTGCTCGCCCTGGACGCTCATCATGATGATCGGAGACTCGGGGACGGTATTCGCGATGATCTCGGTCGCCGTGATGCCGTCCATGTCGGGCATGTTGATGTCCATGAGGATCACGTCGGGGCGGTCCCGCTTGGCGAATTCGACCGCCTGCTGCCCGCCGTCGGCCGAGGACACGATCGTCATGTCGGACTCGAAGCCGATGAGCTTCGCGAGGTTTTCCCGCGTTTCCGCGATGTCATCGACGACGAGGATGCGGATCTTCTCAGCCATGGGCGGGACTCATGATATGCCGCGCAACTGATTCAACTGGATCGCAAGTGCCACGAGCGCGCCGAGTCCGAGCGCGACGCCGTACGGGATCCACGTGTGCAGCAGTCCGCCGACCGTCTCGCCGGTGCCCGCCCGAGCCGCCGCGACGCGACGCGCGACGATGAACCCGATCGCGATGACGCCACCGACGAGCGCGCCCCAGACCGCGGCTTGCAGAAGGAACAGGGTGCCCAGCAGCGCGCCGACGGCCATCAGGAATTTCCCGTCACCGGCCTTCAACCCGCCGCCCGCGTAGAACGGATACGCCACCAGGAAGCCGACGGCCAATCCCACGACGTGATCGAGGATGCCGCCGTGCATGGCCGCCGGGAACACGCTCCCCGGAAATCCGGCCGGACCCGCGCTCTCGATCGCGCCGAGTGCGAGGCCGAGGAGCATGGTCGGATACGTAACGGCGTTGGGGATGCGGCGCCACCGCCAGTCGGTGACGATGATCGTCACGACGAAGAGGACGAGCACGAGGTCTTCGATCGCCAGCAGCGCGTCGATCTTTCTGTCCGCTCCCCTCTCGACGGACGAAAAGGGCGGCGGTCGCCACTTGGCGAACGCCGCCCGTTTCATCGTGTTCGCGTCGCGAAAGCTAGGTGAGGTTGTTGCCGATGTTGCTGAAGATGTTCTGGATCTGGCCGCGGAGGAAGATCATGGCGACGATCACGGCGATGGCGATGACTGCGATGATGAGGGCATACTCGACCAAGCCCTGACCGTCGTCTTCGCGGAGAAAGCTTTGAATGCTCACAGGAACCCCCCTTTCACGCCGTAAGCGTGGGCGCCTGCTGTTTCCGTCGCAAGTAGGAAAGCGGTACTAATCCATTTGGGGGCTATCCGTACACTCCGTGGACGGAAGGGGGTGGCTCAAAGATGGCCACAGTTGCTGGCACGGCCACCGTCTCGAGCGAGAAGGCTGGATTCGGGATCCGGGTCGTCGCATTCATCATCGATGCCGTCAGCCTCGGCATCCTCTCAGGCATCCTGAACAGCATCCTGTTCGCGGGCGACAACGTGCGCGGGAACGGGCTCAACACCCTCGTCGGCCTCGCCTACTTCATGTATTTCTGGTCGTCGTACGGGCACGGCCAGACCCTCGGGAACCGCGTCATGAAGCTCCGGGTCGTCAAGACGGACGGAAGTGAGCTGACGCTCACCGACACGTTCCTCCGGTACGTCGGGCTCATCCTCAGCTTCCTCTGTCTGTTCATCGGCGTGATCTGGGTCGCGTTCGACGCGAACAAGCAGGGCTGGCACGACAAGATCGCGAGCACGTACGTCGTAAAGACCACCTAATCGCGCGCGGGCGGGCACACCAGGTGCTCGCCCGCCAGGCGTGAGCGAGCTGCGCATCGGCACCTCGGGCTACGTGTATCCCCACTGGAAGGGACGCTTCTATCCGCGCGAGCTTCCGCAGCGCGACTGGCTCGGCTACTACGCGCAGCACTTCGACACGGTCGAGCTCAACAACCCGTTCTACCGCCAGCCCGAGCGAGCGACGTTCGAGAAGTGGCGCGCCGCGGTGCCGGACGACTTCCGCTTCGCGGTCAAGCTCAATCGGTTCATCACGCACATCAAGCGCCTCAACGTCGGCGCCGACAGCATTGAGCGCTCGTACGGAACGATGGCCGGGCTCGGCCCGAAGCTCGCGGTCGTGCTCGCGCAGCTGCCGCCGAAGTGGAAGTTCGCGCCGGACCGGCTCGAGGCGTACGTGACGCAGGTCGCCCCGCGCCGGCGGCGGCACGCGATCGAGCCACGTGACGCGTCCTGGCTCACGCCCGATGCGCTCGCCGTCCTGCGCGAGCTCCGCGTCGCGCTCTGTCTCATCGACACGCCGAAGTGGCCAAGCGTCGATGCCGTGACCGCGGGATTCGTCTACATCCGGTTCCATGGACCGGAGCGCCTGTATGCCTCGAACTACACCGACGACATGTTGCGCGCGTGGGCGGACCGGATCCGCGGGTGGCGTGCTCAAGGGCTCGACGTGTACGGCTACTTCAACAACGACGTGCCGGACTACGCACCGCGGAACGCCGCGCGACTGCGCGAGCTCGCAAGCTAGCCAAAAGAGGCGTCCGGAGTGAGCCCGTCACCCGAGCATCGAGAGGAGCGGTGGGCCGAGGAACACGACGAGCAGCGCGGGCAGGACGCAGAACGTGAGTGGGAAGGTCATCAGGATCGGAAGCCGTCTGGCCCTCGCCTCGGCACGATGCCGCTCGGCCTCGCGCAGCGCGTCGGCTTGAGCGACCAGCAGGTCCGCGAGCGGTGCGCCGAATCGCCGGGCCGATTCGACCAGAGCCGCGATCCGCGCCTCGTCCGGACCGCTCGCGGCGAAGGCCTCGAATGCGACGCGCGGCGGACGGCCGAGGCGCAGGTCAGCGAGCAGCCGCTGCGCCTCGGGAAGGCGGGCGACGCGCGGCGACCGAGCCACGAGCGCGGCGAGGGACAGCTCGAACGACAGGCCGGCGTCGAGGCCCACGATCACGGCATCGAGCAAGGACGCGAGCTCGGGCACGTCCGATGGCGCTTGCACGAGGCGCCATAGCCAAACGGCGCCGCACACCTCGAGCCCGAGACCGGTGAGCGCGAGGCCCTTTCCCGGTCCGGCCAGCGTGGACAGGTACGAGGGGGTGAGGATCGCGAAGAAGACGGCTCCCAAGGGCGCGAGCGCGACCAGCACGACCGCCGATAACCGCCCCTGCGCGGTGAGCGCCGCGCGCTCCGCATCGAGCGCGAGCCTGCCACGCAGTAGCCGGGCAACGCGCACGAGGCTCCGTCCGATGCGGCCACCGCTTCGCGCGAAGGCGGTCAGCACGATCGCGAATGGCGCGATCTCGGCGGCGGCGATGACGCCGTCGTACGCGCCGAGCGCGCGATCGATCGGCTCGCCCAGCCGGAGAGCCGCCGCGACGGCCCCGGTGGGGCGCGCGAGGGCAGCCGGGAGCGTGGACGCGACCTCGGCGAACGCCTGCTCGAGCGAGAGACCTGCCGCCAGGCCCGCTGCGATCGCATCGACGAGCGCCGGTAGGGCCGCGCGCCGGCTCTGGCGATCGCGCGCCGTGCGAAGACGGTCGGCGAGCGGCCGCACGGGCACGGCCGCGGCGAGCAGCACGACGCCGAGCAGGGCGATCACGATCGTCATGGCGCGATCGCTCGGATCGCGTACGGGTCGCCCTCGGGATCGACCTCGGCGATCTCGACGATCCGCCGCCGACCGTCGGCACCGCGTTCCTGGTGGACCACGATCTCGATGCCGCGGCGGATCTGCTCCTGGATCGCGGCGAGCGGCAGGTCGAGCCCGGCCATCATCGCCATCGTCTCGAGGCGGAGCAACGCGCGATAGGCGCTGCTCGCGTGCGCGGTCGTGAGAGATCCGCGGTGTCCGGTGTTCATGGCCTGCAGCATGTCGAGCGCCTCGCCGCCTCGCACCTCGCCGACGACGATGCGGTCGGGCCGCATGCGCAGCGCATTGCGGAGGAGGCTCCGAGTATCGACCGCTCCGAGGCCCTCGACGCTCGGCGGCCGTGTCTCGAGGCCGACGACATTCGGCTGCGGCAGCCGCAGCTCCGCCGCGTCCTCGATCGTCACGATGCGCTCGTGGTCGCCGATGGCGTAGGCGAGCGCGTTCAGGGTCGTCGTCTTGCCACTCGACGTGCCGCCGGACACGAGGATGCTTCTGCGGGATCGGACCGCTTCGACCAGCCACGCGACCGCCGCAGAAGATGCGGTGCCCGTGCGCACGAGGTCGTCCGGGTCGAACGGTCGCGCCGAGAACCGCCTGATCGTGAGTACCGGTCCCTGCAGCGCGATCGGTGGGATGACCGCGTGCACCCGTGACCCGTCCGCAAGGCGTGCGTCGACCAACGGCTGTGCTACGTCGATACGTCGGCCGAGCGGTGCGACGAGGCGCTCGATGAGCACGAGGATCTCATCGGCGTCACGGAATCTGATCGGCGTGGCCTCGACCTGGCCGTCGCGCTCGATCCACACGCCACGCGTGCCATTGACCATGACTTCGCTGACGCGATCATCCCGGAGCAGGGGCGCGATCGCCCCCAGGCCGAAGAACCGGTCGTCGAAGTAGCGCTCGAGCGCGCGGAGCTCGGCGGTGGAGAGAACGATGCGTTCCGAAGCCGCGATATCGCGGAGCAGCGTGCCCAGCTGGTCGGCTCGAGGCTGCCCATCCGAGGCGTCGCGGAGCCGGAGCAACAGGGCGCGCTCCAGGCGCTCACGGACGCCGGTCACGCTGCGTCGATCGCCAGCAGCTCGGCGAGCTCGTCGTACGCCCGACCGAGCGCGCCGCCGGCGCGGCCCCGCGTCGTGAGGGCATCGGCGACCGCGCGCTCGTCGCGCGGCAGCACGCGGAACGCGTCGGCGATCGGCTCCGATTGACACTGTGAGCCGATGATCCACGCTCCGACCGGCACGTCGGCCGATAGGAGCACGGCTGTCGATGCCGGGTCGGCGTAGGAAAGGACGAGGACGCGATCACTTCGCGCCACGGCCGTGCGCGAGCGGTCGTCGGGGAGGGCGGGTGCATCGATGAGCACGAGGTCGGCCCGCTCGCGCGCAGCGGCGATCGTCATCGCGAGCAGGTCGGGGGACGGCAGCGTCGGCGCCCCGCCGACGACGGCGAGCCGAGGAGCGGCCGGCGTAGCGACGAGCTCGACGTGCTCCGGCCGAAGCTCACCGGCCAGCGCTTCAAGGTCCGCCCACGGCCGCGGCTCGACCGCGAGCCACCAGCCGAGTGCGCCGGTGCCCGTGGCGTCGACGGCCAGCACGGTCCGATCGGCGGCGAGCCGGCGCGCGAGGTTGGCCGCGCAGAGCGTACGGCCGGTGCCGCCGCGCGCGGTGGTCAGCGTGATCACCCGCGTCCGGTCCCGCGCCGCACGAGGCAGGGCGCGTACGACGAGCGGCCCGAGGACGGCCGGGTCCGATGAGCCCGCGATCAGCACGCGATCGTCCCCCAGCGCGGCGAGCGGTCCGGTCTGGTCGGGTGTGCCGATGACGACGCGCGGGATCTGCGCCTCGAAGGCGGCCGCGGCGCGCGCGGCGTCCGCGACGCGGAGATCGACGAGCACGAGGCGCGGCCGCGAGCCGGTGTCCTCGAGACCGAGAACTTCGCACGCGGTCCGCAGCTCCGCTCCGCCGCAGATCGCGACCGTGGTCAACGCGTCGAGCGGAGCAGCGGGACCAGAAGCAGGCCGCTGGCGCGGGCGATGCCGAGCGCGGTCGCATCGTCGGCGCCCGTGCCGACGATCACCGCGCGGTCGTCGGCGGAGACGACGAGGAGGTCGAACGCCACCGCGGTCGCGGTCGCCTTCTCTCCCGGCCGGAGCGCGAGGATGTCGAGCCGATCACCGGAGCGGAGGCCGGCGATCGGTGCGGCGAACCAACCGCTCGGGATCGAGATCGCCCAGGTTCCCGGCGCCAGGGCGTCTGCCATCGTCCCGGGCACCGCACCGACCGCCGCCGGCTGCGCGCGCGCTGACGCGATCAGCGACGCGGCCAGCAACAGACCTCCGACCGCACCTACGATCGCGCGGCGCGGCGGCCTGCGGCGCGCGACCGCCGTCAGGGACGGCAGCACGTCGTCTCGATCGCCGCTCGCTGACGATGGGCGCCGATGGAGAGCCCGACCTCGATCTCGCGGGCGTCGGCGGTGATCGCGAGGTCCCGCACCGGTACGCCGTCGTTCAGCGCGGAGAGCTCGTCCGCGGCTGCACGCGCGCGGTCGGCTACGAGCGGATCGGCCGCGAAGTCATGGAGCGATCCAATGAAGCCGATCTGCGCGTCGGCGAGCGCGGCGCCGGCCGCTTCGACGGCGGCCTCCCCCGCACGGCGCTCGTGCGCATCGTGGAGGATGCGATCCTGGGCCGCCTGCAGCCCGACGATGGTCGCCGCGGCGAGGCCGAGCGCGAGCACCGCGAGGACGAGGGCCTGCCCTCGGTCGCCCCTCACGGCGTCCACTCCATCAACCGCGCGGCCTCCCCACGCACGACCAGGCCCGGCAGACCGATGAACGACACTGGGGCGGCGACCGCGTAGCGCAGCCGCACGTGGATGAGCGTGCCGCGCGGATCGGATCCGCGTTGCGACTGCGGCGGGTCGATCACGACATCCACCTGGCTGCCATCCAGCGGAGCGGCCGCCGCGGAGATGCTCGCGCGGACGAGCTGGTCGTCGTTCGTGAGTGCCGCGGTGCGCGCACCTTCGGCCGCCGCATGTTCGAGCGCGAGCCGAGCGACGCCGATGGTGGACAGCTCGGCGATGGCCAGCGCCACGACCAGCAGCACCGGCAGCACGAGCGCGAACTCGACCAGGGCCTGTCCGCGCTCCGCGCCGATCACTTTCGCCGGATATCCCGCAGCCGGGCCTCGGCGAGCGGGCGTGTGATCCAGCGGATCGGCTGCATGCGTTGCAGCGCGAACGACAGCGTGCAGGCTGCCGCGAGGCCGGCCAGGCACAAGGCCGCCGACAGCGCGAGCGCACCGAGCGACACGAGGCCCGCGAGCTGCTTCTCCGGTGCGCTGCGCCGGTCGGGTGGGACCGTGCGCGTCGCGATCGTGGTCATGATCAGATCGAGGGCGCGCGGGTCGCTCGTGATCGCGCCGTGCCCGTCCAGGAACCCGCCGAGGTCGGCTGGAACGAGCGTCCGCGTTTCGATTCCCGGATCGGCCGCATCCCGGCTCGTCACCGCCAGGTCGGTAGCGATGCGCAGGTCGAGCCGGGTGATCCCCGCCACGGACGGAGCGGGTTTCGCGTGGGCGAGATCGTGGGCCGCGGCGCTGCCCACATCGAGCTTCGTCGAGAGCAGCGCCCGCAGCTCGAGGCCGGTGTCCCCGGCCTGTTCGAGCACCGGTTCGGCCGCGGCGAGCGAGGCAGAGCCACTGTGCGGCGACGAGAGCGCGATGTACGTGGCGACGCCGTCCCTGGCCGACAGCCCGTTCGCGAGCGCGCGGTCGACGACATCGCCGCCCATGGAGTGGGCGACGATGTGCACGGCGGGATGAGTGAGGCTGAGGTCGCGGATCTCTCTGGTCAGGTCGGCGGCGGCTTGATCGAGCGATCCGAGCGTGTCGTACGGATAGGTGGGATCCGCTCCGAAACGATGGACCTCATACCCGGGGTCATCGAAGAGCTTCGCCTGCAGCGCGTCGAACGTCGGATCCTGGGCCGAGCTGTTGACGCCGCTGACGATGATGATGACTTCCTTCGCGCTCGGCTTGGGTGGCGCGGGCTGCGAGATCTCGGTCGGACGGAGCACCGTCCGGGCCGGATGGCCCGTCGGCTCCGGGTCCGACGGGCCATCGTCTCCGGCGGCGACGAGCGCGCCTGGTCCGACGACCGAGAGGGCAAGGGCCGTGACCACGCACCAGACGCGGACCGCACGTCGCATGACCGCGATGACACGCCGATCAGCGCTCGGCGGGCATGGGACCGCGGGCCGGTACGCGGGTACCGCTTACGTGCGGGTCTTCGCGACCTCGGCCGCCTGAAGTTCCGCGGCATGCTCTTCCGCGTCGTCGAGCGGATCCAGCGCGATGTCGCCCTGGCGCCGCGCGAGACCCCAGCTGATGAGCTGATCCGCGAGCCACGGATTCTTGGGGAGGGCCGAGCCGTGGAGGTAACAGCCGATGAGCTTGCCCTGCACCGCGCCCTCGGTCTTGTCCTGGCCGTTGTTGCCGTGGCCGGCGATCACCTCGCCGAGCGGCTCGGCGTCCGGGCCAAGGTACGTGTAGCCCGAATGGTTCTCGAACCCGATGAGCGTCTTGCCGTCGCCGGTCACGGCGAGCAGGTTGCCGACGAAGCGCACCTTCCCGGCGCGGGTGGTCACGTCCAGGACCCCGAGCCCGGGGATCGCGGGCCCGGCCTCGGGAACGTACTCGTGCCCGAGCAGCTGGTAGCCGCCGCACACGGCGAAGATGGCGGCGCCCCCCGCGACCGCGTGCTTCAGGGCCCTGCCGTTCGCGCCGGCCAGGTCGGCGCCCACGATGTCCTGCCCCTGATCCTGGCCGCCGCCGAAGAAGTACACGTCCGCCCACGCGGGATCCCACGTCTCGCCGGCCGTGAAGGCGCGGGTCTCGACCTCGATCCCCCGCCAGCGCGCCCGCTGGGTGAGCGCGAGCACGTTGCCACGGTCTCCATAGATGGACATGAGATCGGGATAGAGGTGGCCGATCCGAAGATCCGTCACTTCGGCAGCTTCGCGATCTCCGCCTGCCAGAAGGTCGTGGACCACGCCGGACGAAACCCGAGCTCGGTGTTGATGCGGAGCATCGCCTCGTTGACCTTCGCGTTGCCGGTTCGGATGAAGCGGGCGCGTGGCCGCTCGCGCACGAGGCGTTCGAGCATCGCGGCCTTGAGCCAGAGGCCGATGGCGTGACCGCGGTGGGCCGGCGCGACCGCGGTGCCCTGCTGCTGGACGATCTCGGGCACCTGCGGCGTGAGATTGATCTCGGTGAAGCCGACGCCGGTGCCGGTCTCGTCGTGCGTCGCGATCGCCGTCCAGACCTCAAAGCCCATGGTCGCGAAGAACGTGTGCCGCTCACGTGTCTTCCGTACGTCCCAGTGCTCGGCCTCGAGCGCGATCTCGCCCTTGGGCATGTCGTTGATCGCCTCGTAGGACTGCGCGACCTGCGCGATGGTCGCGTCGTCCGCGTTCTCCCAGTCGATCCAGACGAGCCGGTAGCCGGCGGCCTTCGCGCGTGACTCCTCGATCCAGCGCGCGACCTCGCTCGGCTTCACCTTCCGCAGGTCGAGCTGATTCGTGTGCATCTCGAGGCCCGCCGTCGCCCCCATCGCCGCCGCGAACGCGGCGCCCGAGGGGACGCGATCGCTCGTTTGGCCCGCGAGCAACGTCCGCCCCTCGGCCGCAGCGCGGTCCGCGGTGTGTCGCAGCAGCTGGCGCCCGATGCCCCGGCGACGCGCCTCCGGACGAACGAGTACCCCGCAGAAGCCGAGCTGCAGGTTCTCGCGATCGGAGAGCTGCAGGTACGCGCCCCCGAGGAGCGCACCACCCTCGCGCGCGGCCCAGAAGAACAGGCGCCCGTCCGGTGGCGAAGCCGTGATCTGCCGCGCGTACACCTCGTCCGGTGTGATCGGATCTTCCGGCACGCGCTCCTGGTCGAGCCGGCGCAGCAGCCCGACCGCGTCGTTGAGCTCGGCCGCGGCAAGCTTCGCGAGCGGGAGCTCCTCGATGGTGATCGGCATCAGTCTTCCCAGAACTGTCCCACGAAACCGAGCCCCGCGAGCGCGGAACGGAGCGAAAGCATCGCGGTATACGTTGCGATGACCACGAGCTCGTCGCCGACAGGCGTCGCGTCGATCGCCCAGCGCAGCGCGGGCAGCCAGTCGTCCACGACGGTGACGCGGTCGCGCGGGACGCCGGCGTACTTGAGCCGGAGTGCGAGGTCGCGGGCCCGGAGGCCGGTGATCGTCGCGTGCGTGATGCGAGGCGCGAGCGCTTCGAAGTCGGCGTCCCAGATCCACGACACGTCGCGCGAATCCGCGTCGCGGTCGTTCAGCGCGCCGAGGATCCGGGGGTGCCGGTCGGTCTCGAGCAGCGCGCCGATGGCGGCGTTGAAGCCGGCCGGGTTCTTGACCAGGATCAGCCGCAGGCGGCGGCCTTCGGCCTCGACGATCTCGAGCCGCCCGAATGCAGGCTTGAACGCGGCGAGCGCACGGGTCGCGGTGGGCAGGCCGATGTCGAGGGCGCGCGCAGCCGCGATCGCCGCGAGCGCGTTGTACGCGTTGTACAGACCCGGGAGTGGAACCACGATGTCGTCCATCGCCGACGCGCCAGGACCGCCCAGGCGGAGTGCGCTGTCGTTCGCCCCGAGCCGCACGCTCACGGCGCTCACGGCGCGGGGCGGTCGCTGGAAATCGCAGTGGTCGCAGCGCCACTCGCCCACGTGCGCGAGGATCACGCGCGCGTACACGAGTGGGTGCTTGCATTTCGGGCACCGCGTGGCGTCGCTGATCGCCTGCGGCACGGTCCCGCCGACCGACGGGTCGTCGACGCCGAACGCGAGCAGCGGACCTCGGTGCGCCACACCGAGGTACGCGACGATCGGATCGTCGGCGTTCAAGACCAGGGTCGTGCCGTCGAGCGGAGCGATCGCCTCGCGGATCCGTCGAGCGAGGGCATCGATCTCGAAGTAGCGGTCGAGCTGGTCACGGAACAGGTTCGTGATCACGAGCACGCGCGGCACCAGGCGGAGCAGCACGCGGGGCACCGATGCCTCGTCGACTTCGAAGACGCCGACGTTGCTCCGGACCTCGCCACCCCACGTCGAATCGGCGACGAGCGCCGCGGCGATCCCGCGGTCGAGGTTCGAGCCGGAACGGTTGTGCACCGGCTCCCACCCCGCGGTGCGCACGATGTCGGAGAGCATTCGCGCCGTCGTCGTCTTGCCGTTCGTGCCGGACACACAGACCACGCCATGGGTGAGCGTCGCGGTAAGGCCCTTGATCGCGTCGGGATCGAGGCCGAGCACGACCAGGCCGGGTAGTGCCGTGGCGCCGCGTCCGAGCAGCTGGAGCGCGGCTCGGGTCGCTTTGCCGGCCGCAACGGCGGTCAGGAGGAGGGCGTCGCGGTCGGTCACGCGATGAACGTTATGCGCCGGCGGGCTGGACCTCGCGGAGCAGCAGCTCGAGCTCGTCGACAGCGCGACCGAGCCTGAGCGCGAGCGCCTTCGCGATATCGCCGTTCGCGCTCGCGTTCTGAAGCGTGCCCTCGGCCTCGAGCCGAGCGAGCAGCGCGACGGCGCGGCGCAGCCTGGCGATCGTGAGCGACGCAGGCAGGGTCCGCCGGAGCTGTGACACACGCTCCTCGAGCTTCTCGAGCCGGCGCCGGAGCTCGTCCTCGAGATCCTCGTTCGCCAGCCCTTCGAGCCGGCGGACCTCGGCCTGCAGCGCGCCGAGGTCACGCGCGACGACCTGGGCGGCCTTCTCGAGCGAGTAGCCCTTCTCGAGCGCCTGTCGGATCCGGATGACCTTCTCCATCGCGAAAACGTCGTAGTCGTGATCGTCGTTCGTCGAGGGCTTCACCAGGCCCTTTTTCGTCCAGTAGATGAGCTGCCGCGGGGTCACGTTGCATACCCGCGCGGCTTCCGCGGCGGAGAGCCGCAGCCGCTGGATGACCTCGCCGTCATTGGCGATGAGCACCTGGGCAAGGGTGTCCTGCGCGTCGCCGTCCGCCACGTCCGCTCCCCTTCCGTTCCTGCTTCCACGCGGCCGCAGGGGCGACGAGTGTGCGGGTGCTCTCCCAGCGTGTCAATAACTGGGACAGGTGGCTGATACCGGACCACGACGACCGCCGAAGCCGGCTAGCCTGCGGTCTTCTTCCGCGCCCGCTTCGGAGGCGCAAGGGCCTGCCGATATGCCACTTTCACGCTGACGTGGTAGCTCGTGATGCCGCGGGCACCGAGGTCGGCCCACTGCCGGGTGATCTCGACCGCGATCGGTTCGACCTCTTCGCGAGCGCTCTTCACGGCCGCCTTTAGCGCGGCGTCCCACCCGGTCTTCGCCGCGCCGGTCGTTTCGTGGATCCGCACGACGAGCAGCGGGTCCGGCTCGCGCCTAGCGGCCCTTTGGCGGGTAGCCCTCAAGGCCGTACTCCTTGATCTTGGCGTAGAGGAGACGGCGGTAGATGCCGAGCATCTCCGCGGCCTTCGAGCGGTTGCCGTTCGCGTCGCGGAGCGCCTTCATGATCAGGTCCTTCTCGAACTGGGCCACGGACTTCTTGAAGAAGGAGCTGTCGCCCTTGGCGTCTCCCTCGCCTTCGCCCTCTTCGCCCTCGACGGCGTCGTGATCGCCGAACGGGAGCTCGCGGCTCGTGATGATCTGGCCGCGTGAGAGGACGACCGCGCGCTCGATGACGTTCTCCAGCTCGCGTACGTTGCCTGGCCAGTTGTATTCCATGAGCCGGCGGATGGCCTCTTCGCTGATCGCCGCGGGCTGGGCCGTCGCGCTGTAGCGGTGCTTCGCGAGGAAGTGCTCCACGAGGGACGGGATGTCCTCCTTGCGATCCCGCAGCGGCGGCATGTGGATGTTGATGACGTTGAGCCGGTAGTAGAGGTCATCCCGGAACTTCGACTGCTCGACCTGCTTCTGGAGATCCTTGTTCGTCGCGACGATGATCCGGATGTCGACCTTGATCGGCAGGCTCGAGCCGATCCGCTCGATCTTCCGCTCCTGCAGCACACGGAGAAGCTTCGTCTGCGTCGGCACGGTCATTTCACCGATCTCGTCGAGGAAGATCGTGCCTTTGTCGGCCATCTCGAAGCGGCCACGCCGCTGGGTCATCGCGCCGGTGAACGAGCCCTTCTCGTGACCGAACAGCTCGGCCTCGAGCAGGGTCTCGGGAAGTGCGGCGCACGAGACCTTCACCATCGGGCCCGAGCGGCGGTTCGAGTTGAAGTGCAAGGCCTCAGCGACGAGCTCCTTGCCGGTGCCGCTCTCGCCGGTGATGAGAACGGTCGCATCGGCTTTCGCGACCTTGCCGATCGTCTTGTAGACCTCCTGCATCGCCGGCGAGTTGCCGACGATGCGCTCGGTCTGGACGAGCGAGCTGATCTCGTCGCGGAGCACCTCGACCTCCGCGGTGAGGTCCTGGTAGTCGAGCACGCGCTTCACACTGTGGGAGATCTTGTCGAGCTCGAACGGCTTGGTGATGTAGTCGAAGGCACCGAGCTCCATCGCGCGGATCGCCGCATTGGAGCTGCCGAACGCGGTCATGATGAGGACGGCGGTCTTCGGGTTGGTGGATTTGAGGCGCGCGAGCGCCTCGATGCCGTCGAGCTCGGGCATTCGGACGTCCATGATCACCAGGTCGGGGCTCGATTCCTTGACCTTGTCGACGACCTCGATCCCGGTGGACGCTTCGTGCACGGCGAACCCCTCGTCGGCGAGGAGCTGCTTCAAAAGCGATCGGATGGACGCGTCATCGTCGGCGACGAGAATGGTCTTTTGTGCCACTGTTTCTGTACGGTTCCTTCTCAGGCAGACCGGGAAGACGGCCTTTCGGTCCTTCCCAGCCTCCCAGCGCTGCTCTTGTTGTCCCGCACAGCGTACAAGTTGTCAAGTTGAGGGGTCGGGGAGGCTAGACGTGGCTCTCAAGTGACCGACTTTCGGTCAGACGACTTCGCTGACCGCCGGGACGAAGCGAGCCGCAAATAGCGCGGTCGCGAGGGTGACCGCGCCGGCCACGCCGATGAGCACGCCGGCGTCGACTCGATCGGCGAGGGCGCCGCTGATGACGATGATCGGCAGCCATGAGAGGTTGAGCAGCGCGATGCGTGCGCCGAAAACGCGTGCCCGCAGCTCCGGCGGCGTGACCTCCTGGGACAGGGTGATGTTCGGCACGACGAAGATCACGTTGGCCACACCCATGAGGAAGAAGATAACCATGGCCGGGAGCAGGCTGGGCGCGAGGCCCAGCAGGATCAGCAACACGCCGTACATGCCGAAGCCGAATATCAAGAGTCTTCCTTTTCGATACTGCGTCATGTACTCAGGCAACGTTAGACCCGCCGCGACGGCGCCCGCTGCGAGCGCCGCTTCGGCGACACCAAACAGCGCGGCGCCGAACTCCGCGTCGCCGTTGGCGAAACGGCGGACGAGGTACACCGGCGTCAGCCCATTGACGACGGGTAGTGCAAGTTGGGCCGCAAGCGAGAAGAACGTGTTGACCCGCAGGATTGGCTGTCGTAGCAAGTAGCGCAGCCCTTCCACAGCATCCGCGTACAAGTGTGTGAGGCGGAATGGATTCGTTTCGCTAGGTCGCACTCGAACCGCCGCTAGCAGGACGGCTGAGATCGCGAAAGTCGCGGCATCGACGTAGAACGCTGCGACCCCCACGCTCGCGACGAGGAAGCCCGCCGCGAGGGCGCCGAGGATTTCGACGGTGCGATCCGTCGCGGCGACCGTGGAGTTTGCAGCAGCGAGACGATCAGGAGTGACGAATTGCGGAATGATGGCAATCCGCGCTGGATTGAAGACCGCCGCAAAGGTTGCGGCTGTGAACACACATAGGTAGGCGGCGATCAAAGGTGCGCCGGCGTTCAAGAGGATGGGCACCGCCCCGATGAGAGCGACACGCGCAACGTCACTGAGGAACATCGCCCGGCGGTGACCCAAGGCGTCGCCAACGGCTCCTGCAAAGAAACCAAACACAGCGGTCGGGACGGTCGCTATCAGAACCGCGAGCGCCGTAAACAGGGCGGATCTAGTGCGTTCGTACGTCACCGTCGCGAGCGCGATCAGGGTGATCGGATCCCCGAACCGGCTGATCGCCTGGGCGAGCCAGAAGAGGCCGAAGTCGGAGCGGCGGCTGGTCACCGACGAATGAGTAGCACGAATGGCACGAGGAAACCGCCGAGCGCGATGCAGACGTCACCGATGCTGTAGACCGCGTGCGCAACCGGCACTGGAATGACGTCCGCCAATGGTGTGAGGAGCGTGGTGCCCGTGACCAGCACGTGCAGCGCATCCGTCGGCATCGAGGCGGCTGCCGCCGCGACCGCGCCGACGTCGACCGGCATGCCGTGATTCAGGAGCACGACCGCGAGATTGAGCGCGCCGCCGAAGGCAACGAGCGCCGCCCCAGTCAAGCGAAGGTTGGCCGCGGCGCTGACGGCGGTCGCCGCCAGGGCGAAGACGTAGAGCGGAAAGGCCACCGTTGGCGCCAGTGGGGCGACGACACGGACCAGCAGTCCCGCGATGAGGAGCGGGAACCAACGGATCTGCAGGTCAGCGAGCGGCCGCCAGCTCCGACCGATCGCGAGACCTGCGACTACCCCGAGGATCGCCCCGCTAGCCAGCATGCGCGTCGCGGATGAGAGGCTCGCGGGCGAGACGGCGGCGCAGCTCGGCCAGCGTTTCGTAGTTGATCGGAGGAAGCTCGCTCACTTCGAACGCGCCGGCACCGCGCTTCGCAAGAAGCTGCTCGAGCGAGCGCACGATCTTTGGATCGAACTGGACGCCCTTGTACTTGGTGAGCTGCTCCAGCGCGCGATCGTGGCCGATCGCCTTCCGGTAGATGCGGTCTGAGGTCATCGCCTCGTACGCGTCGGCGACGATGATGATCCGCGATCCGAGCGGGATGCCCTCGCCGCGAAGACCCTCCGGATACCCCGATCCGTCGAAGTTCTCGTGATGATGCAGCACCATCTGGACGAGCGGTCGAAGTGCGGCTGATGGTTCGAGTATCGACGCGCCGTAGATCGGGTGCCGGCGCATGAGCTCCTGTTCGTCGGCGTCAAGACGCATCGGTTTCATGAGGATGCGGTCCTCCACGCCGATCTTCCCGATGTCGTGAAGCAGGCCGGCGAGCTCGATCCGCTCGATCTCGGCCTCGCCGAGACCCATTTCGCGCGCGACCGCGCCAGCGATCCGAGACACGCGGTCGGCATGGCCTCGAGTGAAGCCGTCCTTCGCGTCGATCGCCTGTGAGAGGGCGCTGACTGTGCCAAAAAAGAGGTCGCGGGTCTCCGCGTACTTCGTGAACGTGATTCGCGCCAGAACGAGTGGAATCATGAACGGGATAGTCGCCCAATAACCGACGCCTATGGCGATTTGAGCCATCAGCCAACCCATGGGAATCTGACCAAGTAGACCGACAGCAACGTTTCTTACAGAGAGAGCCCATACCTTCGAGAACGGCGCGTCCGTGCGAACGCTCGCCGCAAGGACGCTTAAGAAGTTGTTGACGAACGCAAACGTGCCGCCGACGATGAGGATCTGGGCGAAAATGCCCCATGGATCTCCTGGAGTCACCCACGGACTGGTCACGCTTAGAGCGAGCCATGCCGTAAATGTCGACAGGACGAGGTTCGATCTGTTGTGGAGCGTGCCGAACCACGGCAGTTGGCGGCGGAAGTCGCGAAGTTCAAATGTTCCCAAGAAAGCGACCCAGCAGGCTGCGAACGGGTTAGCCAAGCTCGAGTCGAAGAGAGCCGCCAGAAGTGGCGCGGTGTTCAAGTAAGCAACAACGCCGCCGGGCAGGTGAACTGGAACGAAAGACGCCACGAGCGCAAGCCCGACCCAAAAAAAGAACCGCCCAAGATCAAAATTTGCGGGTGGGGGCGCCGAGAGCTTGCCCAGGACAAGGGCCGCCGCACCAATGACGGCACCGAGCATGACCTTCTCTTGGAGTGAAATGCGCCGCCCTTCCACGGGGCGAGGATATGCGACCTGACGCTTGTCTAAGTCTCAGCTTGAGACAAACGGAAAAGGACCCGACAGGGTCCTTTCATCCGCGCGCATCAAGCGCCCCTAGGGGTCGCGGAAGTTTCTAGTAGCCGCCAGTCCCGGCGCCGCTGCCGAGGACGAGCGCTGCAAGGCCGACCAGAGCGGTAAGGATCCGACGCATGACGAACTCCCTTCGCCGAGCTTCAGGAGGTAACTCGGCGGCTTAGGGGTCAGGCTTAAGGGGCCGCGACAGGCTGATACCGGACAGAAAGATGACGAAAAACCCACGATTGGCGGTCGAATTCGGCCCGATCGACGGCTAAAGGCGCTCGTAGCGGGCGACAT
>DATJHW010000012.1:0-2867 GCA_035493615.1 Saccharimonadales bacterium (SeqCode)
AGCGCCGCGGCCGGGTCGGACTGAAGCTGGCGACGGAAAGCCCCGTCGCTGATCGCCCGCTGGATCACTGCCCCTAGGTTCTTGCTTGCCATCGCTTTGCTCCTTCTTTCCTGGTGGATTGGCTGCCAATCTGCGCCGGACCGGTGCCTCGGACGACATTCGCCGGCACCCCGGCTACGTGATGTACCTAACTTTCCCGGCCGTACGCCTCCCCTACTCGAGCTCCGGCATGTCCACGGGCTCGCCCCGCGGACGGCAGACGCCACAGTGGATCGCATCCTCGACGACCAGGGCCCGCAACGCCTGGCGCTTCGCGCCGCGATAGATATCGAGGACGAACGGATGGCTCTTGGCATGCTCGCGACACGCTCCCCGGCCGCAGAACCGGCACGCGGCGAGCGCCGGTCGCTCGCAGATCCAGCAGTCCACTCACGCTCCCCCAACGGCCCCACCGAGGCCGGCCCCGACATAATGGCCCGTTCTCGCCCGGAAATCACGCATTGATTCACCCGACGCCGTGACCAGCGCGGCGAAGTCCGGACGGCCCATGACGGCGACGGTGAGTGGCCCCTTTGCGGTCACCGTGGCCGTCCGCGGGACGCCGAAGATGAGCGAAAGCTCGCCGAACGCGTCCCCCGGCCCGAGCGTCCGGACGTACCGGCCATCCGGCAGGTGGACGTCGGCCTGGCCCTCCCGCACGACGTAGTAGCCGCCACCGCTCTCGCCGGCCTGGATGACCACGTCACCCGGCTCGAAGCGCCGGGTCTGGAGGCGCGCCGCGATGCGATCGAGCGCGCGGCCCTCGAGGTCCCGGAAGAACGGGAGCTTCGCAAGGGCTTGCCGCTCCCCCTGATCGGCGCGGATCCGGGCCGCGACCTCGAAGCGGTCACGGACCCACCGCTGGAAGTGGGGGCTGTCGAGCGACCAGAGCTCGCTCGCCTCGAGCGCCTGGACCGTGGCGCTCCGCGGTGTCCGATCGATGAGCGCAAGCTCGCCGAACCCTTCGCCGGGCGCGAGCTCGGTGAGGACCGTCCCATCGGGCGCCACCGCCTGCAGCCGCCCCGACCGGATGAGGTAGAACCGGTCCCCGACGCTGCCCGCGGTGATCACCGTGTGTCCCGCCTCGACCCGCTCGACCCGGAGATGCGAGGCGAGGGCCGACAGCGTCGGACCGGGCAGGCCGGCCAGGAACCGCACCCGCGACAACAGCGCCACGCGGGCCCCGTGCTCACGCGCTGCCGCCGCGCGACTGCGCGCACCGGCGAGCGCAATGCTCGTTTTGGCGATCCCGATGAGCCGCGCGATCACCGCGACGGCGAGCGGCCCGACGAAGACCAGGACGAGGATCGCGAGCACGAGGATGCCGACCGGGCCGCCGGCCAGCAGCTCGCGGGCCGCAACGACGATGCGCGATCGCCACAGGAGGATCGACAGGATGAGCGTGGCCAGCGAGGTGACGATCGCCGTTGCACCGAAGGCGGCCAGGCCGATCTCCTCACCGGTCCACTTCGCTCGCGCCCGGACCTTCCGGATCGCGGCGGTCCGCACGAACCACATGGCGCGCTGGCGCAGCAGCGGGGCGTCGAGCGCGTCGACGAGGACGTGATAGCCGTCGAGCTCGAGGATCGGCAGGAGGTTGAAGACGAACTGGAACACGAACAGGCTCGCGGCCTTGAACGCGAGCTCGCCCTGGAGCGTGCCCGGCAGGGCCGCCGCCGCGACCGCGCACGCCGCCGCCGTGGTGAGGCCGGCGAACGGACCGGCGAGCGACACCACGATGCGCTGCGCGCGTGATCCCAGGGTCATGTCGGTGGAGTCCACGTAGAAGCACGGGAACAGGTAGTACATCGCGAAGCCGAACCGGCGCACGTGTCGCTTGTAGTGCCGGATCGCGAGGGCATGCCCGGCCTCGTGCACCGAGATCGACAGGACCTGCAGGACCGTGAGCGCGAGGATCCCCGCGACGTACGAGCCGTCGATGGTGACGAGCTGCAGCTTCGGATCGCGGACCTCCTGGAACCAGAGCCATAGGCCGTAGAGCCCGAAGGCGACCAGGAGCGTCGCCCCGATCCGCGTGAACGCGAGCCATCCGCCGAACCGGTAGACGCGATCGACGACGCCGTCGGCGTTGGACCAGCGCGCGATGTCCCAGGTCACCAGGCGCCGGAGGAACAGCGACGACCGCACGATCGGATCGCGCATCGCCCGGCGTGCGAACAGCTTCTCGTAGAGCGGCGGCGGCTCCTCGCCGAAGAAGCCGTTCACCCGCAGGCTCGCGGTGAGCCGGGCGAGGCGATCGATCGCGAACACCCCCGCGCGCTCGAGATGCGCGACGAGGATCTCCTGGATCGTGCGTTGCCCGTCCATGAGCTCGAACAGCTGCACGTCGGCCGGATCGAGGCGGAGGTAGCGGCCCGCGCCGTGGTCACCGTGGGGGTTCTTCAGCATGGTGTACGGCGAGCCGTCGCGACGGCGCAGGTCCGCGCGCTCGATGCCCTCGACCGGCGTGGGCACGAATGTCGCGTAGTCCAGCCGGTCGCGCAGGGTCTGCCAGAGATCCACTCGCCCTCCTCGAACCCGCACAGGGTACGAGCGCGGACGACCGTTGCGAAGAGCAAACCGGTCGCGTGCCCCGGGTAACGGACGCCCCTACCCCTGCAGCCGACGGCGCGCCGATACTGCGCAGGGTGAGGGCGGGAGCGAAGGGGAAGACCGTGCGGGCGGCGCCGCGGAAGGGCACGTCGCCCAAGCCCGGGGCCGCGCCGTCTCCGGCCAGCGCGAGCGCTCAGCTGGCGGCCGTCAGCCGGGTCATGGCCGCGCTCGCCGATCCGGCGGTCGATCTCGATCAGGTGGCCGATCTCATCGTG
>DATJHW010000013.1:0-47105 GCA_035493615.1 Saccharimonadales bacterium (SeqCode)
TCGCTCATCTTCGCGCCGAACCGGCACTCCAGTCCGACGTCCTTGGGATCGCGGCCCGCGGCCTTCACCCACTCCCAGAACGCCGCGGCCTGCGCGCCGCCCTCGTCGGTCGGTGCGAAGTGCGCGAACAGGCCGTCGCCAAGGCGCGCGACGCGACGGAGCGCGACCTCGCTGTCGGCGCCCATCCACAGCGGGATCGGGCGCTGGACCGGCAGCGGGTTGATCCCGGCCCGATCGACGTGATGCCACGCGCTCTCGAGCGTGACCGATGGCTCCGTCCACAGGCGCCGGAGCAGGGCGATCTGCTCCTCGATGCGCTTGCCCCGGTCCGTGAAGCTCATCCCGAGTGACGCGAACTCGACCCAGTTCCAGCCGACCCCGACGCCGAGCCGGAGCCGCCCGCCGGAGAGCACGTCGAGCGCGGCGGCCTGCTTGGCAACGAGCGCGGTCTGCCGTTGCGGGAGGATGAGCACGCCGGTGGCGAGCTCGAGGTGCGTCGTGATCGCGGCGGCGAACGCGAAGAGGACCATGACCTCGTGGAACTGCGACTCGATCGTGTACGGCCCGGACCACCCCGGACGCGCGGGATCCGCGCCGAGCACGTGGTCGTACGCGACGAGGCCATCGAATCCCATAGCCTCGACGTCGCGGATGAACCGGGCGATGACCACGGGGTCGCTGCCGATCTCGGTCTGGGGGAAGATCGCGTGGAGGCGCATGTGCGGTGAGTATCGAGGAACGGCTTCGGACCGAGGCGGACGACGTGTACGGGTGGTCGAACGGGCCTGGCGATCGGTATCCCCGGCATAGCCACGCGTTCGCGAAGATCCTGTACTGCGTGAGCGGGTCCATCGACTTCTCGCTCGACGATCGGGTCATCCATCTGAACGCGGGCGACCGGATGGTGCTGTCCGCGGGCACCGCGCACGCAGCGACGGTCGGGCCGCACGGGTGCGCGTGTGTGGAGGGCAAGGCCCGCATGAGGGCGCGAGCTGACGGCGAAAGCGAATGGTGAGCCGGGACTAGACTGCCGCCCGATGACCCGTCCGCTCTCCGCCAGGATGTCGCGGCTGGGCACCGAGACCGCGTTCGAGGTGCTGGCGAAAGCGCGCGCGCTCGAAGCGCAGGGCCGCGACATCATCCATCTCGAGATCGGCGAGCCCGACTTCGACACACCGCCCTCGATCGTCCGCGCGGGGCTCTCGGCGCTGCAGCGCGGTGAGACCCACTACACGGCGTCGGCCGGGATCCCCGAGCTGCGCGAGGCGATCGCGAGCCACCTGAACCGCACCCGCCACCTGGCCGTGGATCCCGGACAGGTCATCGTCACGCCCGGCGCGAAGCCGATCATGTTCTTCGCGATGCTCGCGCTCCTCGATGCGGGCGACGAGGCGATCTACCCGGATCCAGGCTTCCCGATCTACGGATCGATGATCAGCTTCGCGGGCGCCACCGGCGTGCCGTTGAAGCTGCGCGAGAAGAACGACTTCAATCCCGATCTCGACGAGCTGAAGACGCTCGTGACCGATCGCACGAAGCTCATCATCCTCAACAGCCCGGAGAACCCGACCGGCGGGGTCCTGTCACAGGGCGTGCTGAAGGAGATCGCGCAGATCGCGCGGGCACGCGATCTGTGGGTCCTCGCGGACGAGATCTACGCGGAGATCATGTACGAGGGCACCCATCACTCGATCATGCACGAGGATGGGATGGCCGAGCGCACGATCCTCCTCGACGGATTCAGCAAGACCTTCGCGATGACCGGATGGCGGCTGGGCTACGGCGTATTCCCCTGGCCCCTCGTGGATCCGGTGACGAAGCTGGTCACGAACTCGGTCTCGTGCACCGCGACGTTCACGCAGCGCGCGGGCGCGGCGGCCCTCGCGAACCGCCCACCCGAGGTGGCGGACATGGTGAAGGCCTTCCGGGAGCGGCGCGACGCGGTGGTGACCGGTCTGAACAAGATCGATGGGATCACGTGCCGCGAGCCGAAGGGCGCGTTCTACGTGTTCCCGAACATCACCGGCCTCGGGCTCGGCGACTCGGCGACCGTCCAGGAACGCATCCTGCGCGAGGCCGGGATCGCCACGCTGAGCGGGACCGCGTTCGGTGCGGGCGGCGAGGGCTACCTGCGGCTCTCGTACGCCAACTCGCTGAAGAACCTGCAGGCGGCGGTGACCCGCATCGGCGAGTGGGCCCACGCCGCCCGGCAGGGCCGGGTCGCGGCGGCCGCGGGTAGCGTCACGAGCGCGGACCGCTAGGCACCGATCCCGTCGACCACCAGGTCGACGATGTCCGCCGCGAGCTCGTCCGCGCTACGACCACCCGGCCTCGCCTCGCGTCCGGTCCACGGGTCGACGAGATTGAGCAGCGCCTGTGCCGCGAAGGCGGTATCCATCGCGCGCAGCTCGCCCGAGCGCACGCCATCGTCCAGCACCTGCTGCAGCGGCGAGAACAAGTGGCGGAAGAACGCGCTACGGGTCTGGCTCAGCTGATCGATGGTCAGCCCGATGCCGCCCTCGCGGAGCAGGCGCGGCCCGCTGCACCGTGCGCGGATGAGGTAGCCCACGGCCGCGACGAGCCGCTCGCGCGAGCCTGAGGCGGCACGGCTCGCGGTCCGCAGGCCGCCGCCGTGCTGCTCGAGGACACTGCAGACCATCTCCGTGAACAGGACGCTCTTGTCGGCGAAGTAGTAGTAGAGCGTCGGTTTCGTGACCGCGGCGTCGCGCGCGATGTCGTCGAGCGACGCTCCGCGCACGCCGCGCTCGCTCCAGATCCGGTCGGCCGCTTGAAGCAGCCGCTCGCGCGTGGAGCTCCGCGGACGCCGGCGATCGGAGGGCATCCGACCAGGCTGGGTGGGCATTTCCTGAAGTCTACCGACCGGTAGGTAGATGAACGGCCGATGCGCCGCCGGCGACCGTCGTCACGCGTGGGCAACGGAGGAGTCGCGAGACCGTAAATGGTCGCTCGCTGTCACCGACTCCTTAGCGAGCCGTAGGGCCCGCGTTACCGCCGAACGCGCGATCCGGATGTCCTTCTGCTTCTTCACCGGCCAACACGCCCGCTCGCCGGGCCAGAAAGGTGGAGCACAACGAGATGCGCAAGGCAACGGGTCTCTTGATGATCCTCGCGAGTCTGTTCTTCTACGCGTTCGCGCTTTCGACACCCGCGTCGGCCGATCCGAACAGCCCTGGAAACAACGGGACGGTGAAGGTCGTCAACGACAACGACGACCCGCTGGGCTCCGATGACCGCGACAACGATCCGCACGTGTGCAAGTTCCATCTCTATGGATTCCACTTCGACAACAGCTCGAGTGGGACCTGGCAGATCGAATCCTGGCCGCCGACCGGCGATCGGACCGTCGTGGCGAGCGGCGCCTGGACCGCGGACGGCACCGGACAGTGGGCTGTCCCGGGGCCGACCCTCGCCGACGGGCACTACGAGCTCGATGCGAAGCAGACGCTTCCGACCACCCCCGGCAGTGACAAGAACAAGGTCTTCTGGGTCAAGTGCGGCACCACCGGCGCGACCGGTCCGACCGGCCCGACCGGCAGCACCGGCCCGACCGGCAGCACCGGCCCGACCGGGACCACCGGCACCACGGAGACCGGCGGAACGGCGACAGGCCCGAACGGCATCGTGATCTTCACCCCCGGGAACGGAGCGGTGAATGGCTTCCAGAACGCCCCCGCCGCGGTCGGCGCGGTCAGTCCGATCGTCGAGCTTCCAGGTGGCTCGAGCCAGCAGTCCCCGAACGGCGCCGTCAACGGGGTCCAGACGTCTCCGGTCGCCGGCGTCCAGGGATTGCCGTCGACGAGCACGGGAGGCCCTGCTGGGATCCCGCTCGCGGCACTGGGCATCGCGCTCATGGGGCTGGGGGGCTTGCTCCTCCGGCGGAGCGACTCGCGGGCATAGCCAGCCGGGCACGTCCAAGGTCAGCCTTGCGCTGAGGAGGGCCCCTACGGGGGCCCTCCTTCCTTGGCCCACACTTGACCGATGACGGACGCCATCCAGTACGGCCAGGAGCGCCGCCTCGTCTCGGTCCTGTTCGCCGACTTCGTCGGGTTCACGACGCTGTCGGAGGAGCTCGACGCCGAGGTCCTCCAGGAGCTCGTGTCCGGCATCTTCGAGGACCTCGCCGAGTGCGCGATCACCTACGACGGCACGATCGAGAAATTCATCGGTGACGCGATCTTCGTGATCTTCGGCGCACCGATCGCCCACGAGGACGATCCCCAGCGGGCCCTCCGGACCGCGCTCGCGATGCACAAGGTCTTCGGCGAGCACGCCACGCGAGCCAAGAAGGATCGCGGTATCGAGCTCGGCCTCCGCATCGGCGTCCACACCGGAATGGTCGTGGCCGGCAACGTCCGCTCGGTCTCCGAGTACGGCGTGATGGGCGACACGGTGAATACCGCCGCCCGCTTGCAGGAGGCGGCGCCGCCCGGCGAGACGTATGTCACGCAAGCCACGTTCCGGTTGACGAACCGGGAGTTCACGTTCCGCGAGGTCGGCCCCATCGAGCTCAAGGGCAAGGAGAAGCCGGTCCTCGCGTATGCACTCACCGGCGAGCGGTCGGACATCCGGGTCGCGATCGAGCTGAACGCGCCCCTCGTCGGACGATGGATGGAGCTGTCGCGGCTCGACCTGGCCTACCAGTCGGCGCGGATCGGCCGCACCGAGGTCGTGCTCATCGCCGGCGAGCCGGGCATCGGGAAGAGCCGGCTCGTGTCCGAGTTCATCGGCCTCGTGACCGCGGACGACGGCGCCGCGGGGACCGACGCCCCGCGCGTGCTGCGCTGGACCTTCTCGCGCGTCAACAAGCGGAGCTACGCCGGCTTCATCGAGCCGCTCCTGGTGGAGCTGCAGATCGACCCGGCCGCGCCCGAGGCGCGCGAGCACCTCACCACGAAGCTCAGCGAGCTCGGCTTCGCGAACCCCGGGGCGACCAGCCCGGTCCTCGCCCAGTTCCTCCATCTGCCGGGGGCCGACGAGGCGACGAACGAATCCGAAGAGTGGAAGCGAGGGATGTACCTCATCATCTTCGACGTGCTGGGCGCGCTCGCGCGGACCCGGCCGCTCCTCTACGTGCTCGAGGACCTCCACTACGCCGATTCCGCGTCGCTCGATCTCCTCTGGTTCCTGGCCGGTCGCGGCGCGCGCGTTCCGCTGCTGATCCTGCTCGCCCAGCGGATCGGCGCGGGTGGGCAGCCGCGGCCGTCGCGCACGAACTTCACCCAGATGGTCCTCGAGCCGCTCACGGACGAGGAGGCCGCGCGGATCGTGGAGTCGACGCTCGAGTGGGCGCCCGCGGAGCTCCGCGACCGGATCGTCGGGCGTGCGGGAGGTAACCCGTTCTTCATCGAGGAATCCATTCGCGCGCTCGTCGACTCGGGCGCGATCGCGCGCGACGAGAAGGGAGACTGGGTGCTGCGCGAGCGCGCGGCCGCGCTCGACGTGCCCGCGACGCTGCATGCCGTCGTCGCCGCGCGGATCGACCGTCTCCCGCCGCTCGCGAAGGACTGCATCCAGCTCGCATCGGTCATCGGCCAGCGGTTCGGCGATCGGGTGCTTCGAGCGGCCGGCGGCGAACGTCTTGCCGACGCGGTCGACGTCCTCATCGCGGCCGACCTGGTCGTCGAAGGCGCGCCCGGCGAGCGGCGCGAGGGACGATTCCGGTTCAAGCACGCGGTCACGCAGGAGGTCGCGTACAACACGCTGCTCGTGCGCCGGCGCACCGAGCTGCATCGTCGCGTGGCGCTGTCGATCGAGAACGTGCTGGCGAACGAGATCCGCGACTTCTACCCGGCGCTCGCGCACCACTACCTGCTCGGCGAGGTCCCCGACAAGGCGGCGATGTACGCGTGGAAGGCCGCGCAGCGCGCGATGAACATCCACGCCCACGTCGAAGCGCTGCGATTCGCGGAGCAGGCAGCCGAGCTGTACGAGAAGCTCGGCGATGTCGACCACGCCGTCGAAGCCCTGTACCTCGTCGGCCGCGTGCGCCGGTACCACGGCGAGGGCGATGCGGCCCTCGCGGCCTACGAACGGGCGCGGCTCATGCTCGAGGGCCGGCCGGACCTCGACCACAAGCAGATCGGGGCGGTGTACGCGCACATGGCCGAGCTGGTCACCCGATGGGACGCGAAGCACCCCGACCTCGATGGCCTCATCGCGCGCGGCCTCGCGCTGGTCGGCGACGAGCCGTCCCCGGAACGGATCCGGCTGCTGGCGGCGCGCGCCTTCGCGCCGCGCAAGCTCGCGCGCGCCAGCGACGCCGACTGGGAACGCGCCCTCGGCACGGCGGAAGAGGCCCTCGGCATCGCGGAGGAGCTCGGCCTTCTGCGCGAGGTCTCGCTCTGCCTCGACGCGGTCGGCTACGCGTACCGCGCCCTCGGGAAGTTCCGCGACGCATACGCGGCGAATCAGCGCCGGATCCCGATCGCGCAATCGCTGCAGGACAGCGACGAGCTCATCGACGCGCACAACATGGTCGGCGCGATGGCGATGGTCCTCGGGAACCTCGATGAATCGCTCGAGCACGCGAAGATCGCGACCGAGGTCGCGCAGTCGACCGAGAAGCCACGCCTCGGCGGCTACTCGCGCGCGCTCGCCGCGGCCGCGCAGCTGCTCGCGGGCGATCTCGGCGGGACGATCGCGACGGTGACCGCGTCGCCGGTCGATACCGCGCACGTCGACCCGAACTGGAAATCGCTCCTCGCGTTCGGGATGGCCGCGGCGGCCGCGACCCAGAACGACGGCGACGAGCAACGCTTCCGCGACCGGCTCGCGGAGAGCGAGCCGAGCCCGGCCGATGTCGCGATGGCCGACCTTCTCTCAGCGGTCTACGGCTGGCGGGCGAGCGAGAGCGCCTATCAGGCGGCGCGGAGCGCGGGCGCGCCGGGCAGCATCGTCGACCGCACGATCTGGTCGCCGGTCCTCGCCCTCGCCGCGGCGCGCTGGGGCATCAGCGATGACGCGAACGACGAGCGCACGGCCGCGCTCGTCGAGCGCACCGGCTACGCGCGCGGGCGCGCGCTGCTCACGCAGGCCCAGGGACTCCACGCGCTCCGCCGCGGCGAGCACGCGAAAGCCGAGAAGCTGCTGTTCGACGCGACGCAGGCCTTCGCCACCCTCAACCTCGCGTACGAGCGGATGGTGGCGCTCGCCGATCACGCGACCGCGCTCGCCGCGCAGAGCCGCTTCGATGAGGCCGCCGCCGAGCGGAGCGAGGTCCGCACGTACGCAGAGCGCGCGGATGCCAAGGCCCTGCTCGGAACGCTGGAGCCCATGCCGGCCGCGGTCTAACGTTCGCCGATGCGGCGTGACCCTCGGCGCGCGGCAGAGTGGCTGGCCTCGAACCCGCTGGCGCTCGTCGCGCTCGTTGCGCTCGTGGTCGTCGTCCCGATCGTCCTGCTCGGCGAGAGCTCCGGCTCAGACATGCAGCGGCGGCTGCGGGCCGAGCGTCTCGCCCTCGGGACGCAAGCCGCGAGCCGGGCCGGCGAGCAGATCCAAACGGAGCTCTCGTTGGCCCGACAGCTCCTCCAGAACCTGGGCCACCGGGACGCGTTGAGCGCCGCTGTGCAGCTCAAGGACACGTCCGGCGCCAAGCTCGAGACCGGATCGGTGTTCGACAATTCGACCGACATCGCGGCGGTCGACGTCGCCGACGTGACCGGAGCCGTCCTGATCACGGTCACCGGGTCATCCACGTTCTCAGGAGGCACGGCCGCTCCAGCCGTCAGGACCGTCGCGGACCGCGACTACTTCCGGGCAGCGCTCGCGGGAGCAGATGCGACGCTCGGCGTCGCGACCCAGCCGCTGCTGCTCGATGCCCCGGTGGTGATCGCCGTGCCCCTCTCATCCGCCAACAGTCCGACCATCGTCGGGGTCATTGTCGGCGAGCTCCGCGGCAGTGACCTCGCCGGTCACCTGCGATCGCAGCTCGGTCCGTTCGAGGACCTGTACATCGTGGACGGCAACGGCCGGCTCGTCGGACGAGCGGCCGTCGCATCGGCGCCGGCCGCCGACCTGAAGGGCGACCCGATCGTTCAGCAGCTGCTTGCCGGCCCGGCCGTGGCCGGTGAGGTTCGCGACCCCGTGACCGGGACGACGCGGCTGCTGACCTCATCGCCCATCGCCGGGACCGGTCAACCGGGGTGGACCGTCGTCGCCGTGCAGGACACCGGCGGAGTCGAGGCCGAGACGGCGGCCGTCCTGGCGGACGAGCGGACCCTGCGCCTCGCGCTCGTGGCGATCCTGCTCCTCGGCACGTTCGCGTTCGCCCGCATCGCCGCGGCGTCGGTGCGCCAGCGGAAGCTGCTCGGGGTCGCGCTCGGACAGGTCGAGCAGAAGAGCCGCGAGGTGGAGGCCGCCAACCGGCACAAGAGCGAGTTCCTCGCGAACATGTCTCACGAGCTCCGGACGCCGCTGAACGCGATCATCGGGTTCTCCGAGGTCCTCCGCCAGCAGATGTTCGGCGCGATCAACCCGAAGCAGGGCGAGTACCTCGAGGACATCCAGACCTCGGGGCAGCACCTGCTGTCGTTGATCAACGACATCCTCGATCTCTCCAAGGTCGAGGCCGGCAAGATGGAGCTGCAGCTGTCGCGGTTCTCCCTTCCCGTCGCGCTCGAGTCGGTGCTGCTCATGGTCCGCGAGCGGGCGGTCGGGCGCGGGATCGCGCTGCGCACGGAGCTCGATCCCGCGATCGACCAGGTCGAAGCGGATGAGCGCAAGGTGAAGCAGATCGTCCTCAACCTCCTCACGAACGCCGTGAAGTTCACGCCGTCCGGCGGCACGGTCACCCTCGATGTGAAACGCGATGGCGCCGGTGTCCTCGTGTCGGTGCGCGACACCGGCGTGGGCATCGCGCCGGCCGACCAGGCTCGTGTGTTCGAAGAGTTCACCCAGGCCGGCGGAGCCGCGACGTCGGGCCAGGAGGGCACCGGCCTTGGCCTGACCCTCAGCCGCAAGCTCGTGGAGCTGCACGGCGGGAAGATCTGGATCGACAGCCAGCTCGGAAGGGGCAGCACGTTCTCGTTCACGCTGCCGCCCGTGGAGCGGCTCAGCTAGTCCGCGAGATACCGATCCATCAGCGGGGTCAGGTACTTCGTGAGCCAGTCGACCGTCCGCCGGAGCGCATCGATCCGGTTCTCCAGGCGTGAGAACCCGTGGCCTTCGTTCGCGTACTCGTGGTACTCATGCGGGGCGCCGTTCGCCTCGAGCGCGGCGACCATCTGCAGGGCCTCGCTCTTCGGCACGCGCGGATCGTTCGCGCCCTGCAGGACCAGCAGCGCGGCGCGGATCTTCTTCGCGTGGGTGATCGGCGATCGATCGAGGTAGAGCTGGGGGTCGATCGCCGCGTCGCCGAGCTCGCGGATGAGGTACTCGCGCAGGTCGCCGCGCGTCGTGTCGAACAGGGACTTCCACGAGACCACGCCGACGATCGACACGCCGGCGGCGAACCGCTCGGGGTGGCGCGCGAGCGCGTAGAGCGTCATGTACCCGCCGTAGCTGCCGCCGGTGATCCCGATGCTCTTCGGGTCCGCGATCTTCTCCGTGGCGAGCCAGTCGACGCCGGCCATCACGTCGGCAAGGTCGCCCCCGCCCCAGTCGCGCCGGTTCAGCTCCTGCCACTCGCGCCCGTAGCCGGTCGAGCCGCGCACGTTCGGCGCGAGCACCACGAGCCCGCGATTGGCCAGCAGCTGCGGGGTCGGATCCCACCAGCGGAAGTGCTGGCCGGTCGGCCCGCCGTGCACGTACATGACCGCTCCGGGGATCGTCCCGCGGATCGCCTCGGCGTGCGGGACGTAGAGCAGCGCGGGCACCTCGCGGCCATCGGCGGACGGGTAGCGCACGTGCACGGGCTCCACCAGGATCCGCGGGTCGATGGTCCCGCCGAGCGAGTCCGTGATCGGCCGGAGCGTGACCTGATCGCGCTCGCGCACCCAGACGTCGGCGGGCCTCCGGGGTGACGTGAACGTCATCGCGACCGTCTCGCTGTCCGATCCGACCACGGGCCCGCCGTACATCCCGGGCACATCGGCGACGGGAGTCGCCGCGCGGGATGCCGAGAACACCCGATGGACCGCCCGGCTGGCGTCGCGATCCTGGAGGTACACCACGCCGCGCGCATCGGGCCGCCAGACCGGCTCGAGCTCATCGAACGGGTTGTCGGTGAGGTAGCGCACCCGCGCCGCCGTGGTGCCGTCGATATCGGCGAGCGCGATCTCGCGCCGGCCACGCGCGGTCGAGGTGAACGCGATCGATCGCCCGTCGGGCGACCAGCGCGCGAACTGCGAGTCGCCGCTCGCCCCGCCACGCGTGTCGAGCTTCACGGCGCTCCCGCCGCCGGCCGGGACGACGTAGAGGTCGGCCTCGATCCGCGACGCCGAGCGCCAGGACTCGAAGAGGATCCATCGGCCGTCGGGCGAGAAACGCGGACGCGCGTCCTCGAACGCGCCGTCGGTCAGCTCACGACGCGCGCCGGAGGCGCTGTCAAAGACATGGACACTGAACCGCTTCCCGCCGATGTTCGCCACACAGACGATCGAGCGGCCATCGGGCGACCAGGCGATGTCGCGATGCATCGCGTCGTCGTCCGCGGTGAGCTTCCGCTCGTGCTCGCCGTCGCGATCCACGATCCAGATCGACATGCGCTCCGTGCCATCCGCATCGCGCATGAACGCGATCTGCGAACCGTCGGGAGACCAGCGCGGCGAGACGCTGCGCGTGTCGGACTCGGTGAGCTGGATGATCCGTTCGCCCGCGATCGGAGCGCTGTAGAGCTCGTAGGCGCCGGTCCGGTTCCACGAGAACGCGACCTCGGTCCCGTCGGGCGACAGATCGATGCCGCCCCAGACGAAGTCGACGCTCGGAAGTCCGCCGACGACATCCACATCCAGCCGCGCGAAGCCGTCGCCGAGCGGCACGGGGCGGAAACCGGTCGCCGGCGGTGTGAGATCGGCCGGCGGGTTCGCCACGGTCGTCGGTGGCGACACGGTCCGGTTCGCGCCCCAATCCTCGGCGAAGCTGCGCGGGCGCCCGCTCGCCTTGGCCGCCGGCGCCGCTGGGGCAGGGACCGCGGCCTGCCCGGTCCGTGCGGGCCGCGGAGCGGCCTCCGTGCGCGCGCGGACCTGCTGGGCCACGACGAGCGTGCCGGGGCCCATCGCGGCCTCGCGGGCCGAGGTCTGGTCCGGCGGGACGATGAGCGGATTCGGCTTCATCTGATCCTCGAGCCGGCCCTTGTAGGCGCGGTCCCAGGGCGCCTGGAGGAGGATGCCGAAGCGCTTCGTGGGCTGGTGGAGCTCGCGCTGGAGGAACAGGAGCGTGTCGCGGCCGGCGTTCCAGATCGGCGGCCGCCGGGCCGAGAGGACGGCCGAGAACCGCAGCTTGAGCAGCCCCCGTGCGGCTTCGGTCCCGAGGTCGAGGTCGCCGCAGAACAGGACGCCGCCGGCCTTGCGGCCGAGCACCACGGTCGTGCCATCCCCGTCCTCGCCCACGCGGATGACGCGCGCGTCCGGCCGTACGAGGTCGTCGGTCTTCAGCACGAGGTCCGCGCCCCCGGGCACCGAGCTCGCGTCGTCGTCGTGCGCGGCGATCTGGATCCCGAGCGCCTCCCGGTATCGCGCCGCGTCCCCGCCGTGGGCACCGTTCGTGATGAGCAGCAGCGACGCGGGGCCGGCGCCGCGGATGAGCCGGAGCGCACGCTCGCTGAACGGCGGCGCGTCGATCAGCAGGTTCCCGCGCGCGCTGTCGAAGACGATGTACTGACGCTCGTCCTCGAGCGGCTCGTACAGCTCGAAGATCCACGAGCGGAGCTGATGAATGTCTATGTGATCACTCCATTTGATCGCTGACGCGAACTCCATCGGCAGCCACGGCCGGTGTCACGGGCGCCATGCTATCGGGCCACACGACCTACCGCGCCAGCGCCGGCAGCACCAGAGAGCCGTTCAGCCGGACGAGCTGTCGCGCTCCTTCGGCCCGTGCGATCGCGCGCTGCGCGACGGCTTCGTCCCAGTCGAACAAGCGGATGAGCTGCTTCTCGGTGACCGACCCCGCGAGCTCCAGCGTGCGGGTCAGCAGACTCGCGGTCGCGTCGGCCGAGGTCAGGCGCTCGGCGGCCTTGACCGTCTCGGGGTACCGCCGCACGAAGAGGTCGTAGGTGTAGTTGTAGTCCTCGCGGAATTCGCCGACCGCTCGAACCCGAGCGACGTACATCAGGCGCTGCACATCGTCGATCGCCTTCGCGTACGTCGCGCGGCCCTCCTTGGAGGTGATCCCGAGCTCGGCGCGCATGCGCTTCGTCTGCGTCTCGCCGTTCTGCGCGAGGTATTCGATGATCCGGCGCGCGATGTCCGACAGCCGGCCCGCCCGCACGTCCGCGTCGTGGTCGTCCGCCTCACCTGCGCGGCCGAACGTCGCGTAGAACGTCGGCAGCAGCTTCATCGAGACGAACGTCGGCTTTCGCGCGAGCAGCACGCCGTAGTAGAGCTTCTTCGCCTCGGGCAGCTCGTCCTTCCAGCCCCACATCCAGCCCCACTTGCGGTCGGTGTCGGTCGTCGAGAGATGGTCGAAGCACGCCGGGATCGCGGCATCCCCGCTTCGCAGGGTGAACGCGAACGCGAAGCCGAGCGCGTCGACGAGCTTCACGAGATCGCCGGCGTTGCGGACGCGGTGCGCGCGCGTGACCTTCTGGCGATGCCGCTCGACCTGCGCGGGGGTCGCGGCCGTGCGCGTCACGACAGAAAGAGCGCCACGAGACCACTGATCACGACGATGCGCATCGCGCGCGCCGCGGACCGCGCAAGGCCGGCGTACTCGCGACGGGCCGCGCTGCCGGGCGGGAGGTCGTCGAAGTCGGGGACCTGCGCGCGGAACGCTCGGGCGACCGAGCCCGCCCACGCGCTCGCATAGAGCGTCGCCGACGCCATGATCGCGAGCGCGATCCAGCGCGCGACGAGGCGCGGGCCGAGGTCGGCGTCCTCGAACGCGAACAGCTTCAGGACGCTTGTGACGATCAGCACGAAGAGCGCAAGGCCCGCGAGCTGGTCGTATCGGCGCGCGGGCCCCCCGAGGACGATCGCGCCGCCCACGAGCACCGCGAGGGCGGCGTGATACAGGAACTGCAGGGTGTCGAAATACAGCGTATCCAGGTGTTTTCCAGCCTAGGTCAGGCATTTCCGACTCGCAGCGTCGGTTATCCTTGTCCACATGGGGAGCTACCGCGACTACTTCTCCGAGCTGCGCAAACGCGTCAAGGAAGCGACGCCCCAGGAGGTCCAGCAGCTCCTGGCGGGCGACGTCCAGCTCGGCGACGTCCGCGAAAAGAACGAATGGGACGAGGGCCATCTCCCCGGCGCCGCGTTCGTGCCGAAGAGCTACCTCGAGCAGTGGGCCGAGGACCGCCTCCCCAACAAGGACAAGACAACGATCTTGTACTGCGCCGGCGGCGTACGGTCGGTGATGGCCGCCGACGCGCTCGAGAAGCTCGGCTACACGAACGTGATCTCCATGTCTGGCGGGTTCAACCGCTGGAAGGACGCGGGGCTCCCGTGGACGAAACCCGAGACGCTCGCCCCCGAGCAGGCCCAGCGCTACTCGCGGCATCTGCTCATCCCCGAGATCGGCGAGCGAGGCCAGCTCAAGCTGCTCTCGAGCAAGGTGCTCGTCATCGGCGCCGGCGGGCTCGGATCGCCTGCCGCGCTGTACCTCGCGGCAGCGGGCGTCGGCGTGATCGGGATCGTCGATTCGGATGTCGTCGACGCGACCAACCTCCAGCGGCAGATCCTGCACAACACCGAGCGGCTGGGCCGGCCGAAAGTGGAATCGGCCCGCGAGACGATCGCCGCGCTGAACCCCGACGTGACGGTCAACGCATATCAGGAGCGCCTGACCGCCGCGAACATCGACCGGATCATCGCGGGCTACGACCTCATCGTCGACGGCGCTGACAACTTCCCCACTCGCTACCTCGTGAATGACGCGTCCGTGAAGCACCGGATCCCGGTGGTGCATGGCAGCATCTATCGCTTCGAAGGCCAGGTCACGGTGTTCAAGCCGTTCGACGGTCCGTGTTACCGCTGCCTCTTCCACCAGCCGCCACCGCCGGAGCTCGCGCCGTCGTGCGCGGAGGCCGGTGTCCTCGGCGTGCTGCCCGGGATCATCGGATCGATCCAGGCGAACGAGGCGATCAAGCTGCTGCTCGGGATCGGCGAGCCGCTCATCGGCCGGTACCTGCTGTTCGACGCGCTCGAGGAATCGTTCCGCGAGGTCAAGCTGCGCCGCGATCCGGACTGCCCCGTCTGCGGTGAACATCCCACCATCACCGAATACATCGATTACGAGGGCTTCTGCGCGTCGCCGACCGAGTGGCTGGCCGAGCACGGCTCCAAGGGGACCGAACCCGCGACTCGCTGAGTCAGTATCCTCATCGAGATGCGCCGACCGCTCGCCGTCCTCGCCGCCATCGCCATCGCGTTCGTCGCGTGCACCCCGACCACGACGACCGGCGGTACACCCGCGCCGCAGAAGACGGGCGACTTCAAACAGGCGAAGCTCGACATCGCATACTCGTTCCTGTCCGACGCGTCGGTGCACAGCCCCACTGCGAAGGCACTCCTGACCGGCGCGCTCGAGGCGATGAAGAAGGAAGCCAAGAGCAGCGGTGGCTCCGACGATGTCGCCACCCCGGACTTCACCACGGACACTGAGACGAACCTCGCCGATTTCAAGAAGTTCGCGGCAGCCGCGGGGGCGCTCGCCGCCAAGAACTCGCAGCTCTCCGCCGACCGGCTGGCCGAAGTCGGCGTCGTCGGGATGGAGCAGGCCGACCCGGATTGCCACACCTACTACCTGGACGGCAAAGGCGGCGTGAAGCCGTCCCGGCCGGAGACGCTCACCGGCACCGCGCCGCAGGTCCCGAGCGGCGGGACCTTCATCCAGCAGCAGCCCGACCAGGTCGGCCTCCAGGCCAAGATGCTCGACGGCGGCATCGCCTACGTCACGTGGCACGCGTTCGAGATCACGGGCAACTACAGCGTGACCACCGCGGTGAAGGCGGTCCTCGACAAGGCCGTCGCCGCGGGCGCGAAGGCGTGGCTGTTCGACCTGCGCGCGAACGTCGGCGGCAACGGCGCCGACACGATGGCCAGCTGGTTCCTCAACGGCGAGAACACGCTCCGCGTCGCGGTGAAGACCGGCTTCGCCGGCAACATGAGCGCGAACAAGGACCTGCGCCTAGGGCCGGCGTACCAGCTCCCCATCGCGATCATCCTCAACGACCGCGGCGGCTCAGCCCCCGAAGTGCTCGCCGCCGGGCTCAAGGAGAACAAGCGAGCGACCATCGTCGGCGCCAAGTCCGCGGGGTGCCTCGGCTCGACCAGCAGCACGCCGCTCGGCAGCGACGGCTCGGAGCTCTACGTCGTGCAGCAGGAGTTCGTCGGCGCCATCACCGGCACCAAGTACAACAACATCGGCATCATGCCCGACGTGCCCGCGGACGACGCGTCCGCGATCGCGGCGGCCACGAAGGTCCTTCTCGACAAGATCGCCGGCAAGTGAGCCCGGGCCTCCGCTCGGCGGCGATCGCGTTGGCGGCGATCCTCGCGGCCTGCGGCCCGTCGACCGCGCCCGTGGCATCCGGGCCGGAGAAGGTCACCGTCTCGGCGACGACGGCGTCTGAGCTCGCTTCGGTCATGACGGCATGGCAGACCGCCCTCGCCAAGAAAGACCTGACCGGGTTCCAGGCGACCATCGACCTCTCGCGCCCGGCGTTCCGCCGGTGCCAGGCCGAGACCTTCGACATCGCCTCGCGGCAGGGGTTCACACCGTCGCAGGTGAAGATCCCGAAGGTCGAGCCGTACCTCGACGTGTACGTGCGGGCGTACGTCGGCGACGACGTGAACGGGTACTCGCGCGTGTACTTCCGGCGTGAGTCCGGGAAGTGGATCCGCAGTGAGCCGCTGGACACCGAGCTGGGCGGCGATCAGACCAAGACCGTAGATGGCCTGCGGCTCAGCTACTACGGGATCGACAGCGACGTGATCGACGAGTACGCGGCGTCGGGCAACGACGTGCGCGCGTTCTTGTTGCAGCAGGCCGCGGGTCGCACCGCGACCGGCCAGGCTTTCGGGCTGCGGATCTTTCCCACGCGCGGGGCGGCCGGACCGAACGTCGCGTGCGGTGTGGCGGGCTTCCACCTTCCCAACACGCCGAACGACCCGTTCATCCGGCTGTTCAGCAACGCGCTGTCGTTCAACGCCGGGATCTCATCGGTGACCGAGACGACCGCGAGCATCATCAGGCACGAGGGACTGCACTGGCTGCAGGATCAGTTCATCCCCGGGATCACCGCGCGCCTGCCGTTCTGGCTCGTCGAGGGCTGGCCCGATTTCATCGGTCAGTCGCGAAGCCTCCCGGTCAAGAAGAACGTCGTGTGCAATACGCCGACGCCGACGTACAAGCAGCTCGAGGACGGCGTCCTGCAGACGCCCGAAACCCCACCCGAGCTGCCCGGGCAGTACTACTCGTTCGCGAACACGATGGTCGAGTACGTCTACAAGATCGGCGGCGGCGCGAACGCGTATTGGGACCTCATGAGCGCGTACAAGGCCGGGGTCGATGCAAAGGTGAATCTCCCCCAGGTCCTCCATGTCACCCCCGAGGCGTTCTATGCCGGGTGGATCCTCTGGGCGAAGCAGACCTACTGCTGAGTCTGGCCTAGGAGCGAGCAAGCCCTTCAGGCACCGGTCGTACGGAATGCGGTACGGACCATCCATTCGCTGACCCGCGTTTGGTACCTCTGGGCGGTTGTCGATTCGTCCGGCCGCTGGGTATGGTGCTTCCAGCACTCAACGGGAAACGGGAAGGGGACACAGGCACGTGAGCGTGACCGTCGCGCGCGTCGAGACCCTCGCACTCGTGCCGACGTTCGGCCTCGATGCCTTCGGACCGGTCCCGGACGTCATCGACCGCGCCCGGAATGGGGATCGCGCCGCGTTCGCGGAGCTCTACGACACCCACGTGGACAGCGTCTATCGCTACCTCTTGTACCGGGTCCGTGAGCCCAGCGACGCGGAGGACCTCTGCAGCGAGGTCTTCACCCGCGCCTTCGCGAACATCCACCGCTACCGCTGGCAGGGCAAGTCGTTCCTCGCCTGGCTGTACACGATCGCCCGCAACGCCGTCACCGACCGCCGGCGCCGCGAGCGGCCGACAGTTGAGATCGACAACGCCTTCGGCCTGGCCGAGGACGGCCCCACCGCACACGAGCGCGCGGTCCATGGCGAGGCCGTCGACCTGCTGCGCGGCGCGGTGCGTCATCTCACGACCGAGCAGCAGGAGGTCCTCGTCCTCCGGTTCGTCGAGAACCGATCGAGCCGCGAGGTCGCGAAGATGCTCGGCAAGAACGAAGGCGCGATCCGGGCACTCCAGTTCCGAGCGCTCGGTCGCCTGCGCAAGCTCATGCGCGAGGACCCGGCTTAGTTAAGACGCGGCTAAGAGCGCTCGTCCGAGCACCGTCCCCGCTCGTACACTCGGAACAGCCGTGATCCGTTTCCGCCCCGCTCTCCTCCTTGCCGTCGCCCTCGTCGTATCGTCGTGCTCGGCGATCCAGAACGAGCTGCCGATCCCCGCGGCGACGACGAGCTTCGCGACGGCCGAGGCAGCGTTCAACATCCTCATCGAGCGCCACGTGGACAAGCCGGGCTCGCCCCAGCTGCTGAACGCGGCCCTCGACGCGGTCCAGACGCTCCTCGAGAAGATGGCCGATCCATCGCCGACCGTGACCAAGCCCACGTTCACCGGCAGCCCGGAATCGGACTTCGCGAAGTTCGCCTCGACCCTCACCGATGTGCTGAAGGCGAACCCGAAGGAAGACCCGAAACTCGTCGAGGAGCAGGCGACCGACGGCATGGCCCGCTCGATGAACGAGTGCCACACCTACTACCTCGACCCGACCCGCGCGAAGGGCTTCAATGCCCCGCCGCAGGAGTACTCCGGCATCGGCGCGACCATCACCTCGCCCGGTCCGAACGATCTGGTCGAGATCGCCCAGGTGTTCCCGGGCAGCCCGGCGGAGAAGTCCGGCGTGAAGAAGGGCGACAAGATCAAGACCGTGAACGCCGAGGACATGTCGGGGCTGACATCCGAGGAGGTCGCGAACAAGATCAAGGGGCCCGAGGGCACGACCGTGAACATCGTGTTCGTCAGAAACGGCGTGGACACGCCGATCGCGATCGTGCGCGGAAAGGTCACGCCGCCGCGGGTCATCGACCAGACCGACGACGGCAACGTCGGCTACATCTACGTCTCGCAGCTGAACGGCGATGTGTCCAACCAGGTGGCCCAGGCGGTGAAACGCCAGAACGACGCGGGCGTCGTGGGCCGGGTGCTCGATCTGCGCGACGATCCCGGCGGCGACCTGTCCGCCGCCGTGGACATCGCGAGCATCTTCATCCGCAACGCGACGATCGTGTTCCAGGTCGGCCGTGACGGGAACCGCACGCCGCTCCGAACGAACGATCGGATGTATGTCGCCACCCCCAAGCCGCTCGTCGTGCTCGTGAACAAGAACTCCGCCTCCGGTGCCGAGATCATCGCCGCCGGGGTTCGCGCGAACGGCGTCGGGACGGTCATGGGCGAGCAGACCGCGGGCTGCGTCGGCATCGGCCAGCCGCGCGAGCTGCCGGACGGCGGGCTCCTCCTCGTGACGATCGCGCGCATGGAGGACGCCAAGACCGGCGAGGCGCTGAACGGACCGGGCAAGGGCGTCGTGCCGGACAAGCCCGTCGCCACCGACGCCAGCGCCGGGGCCGACAACCAGCGGCTCGCGGCCGACGCGTTCATCCGGAGCGGTGGCAAGACCTAGCCTAGGCGGCGGTCCCCAGCCCGACGAGCCCCACGATGAGCACGAGCACCCCGACGTACTGATTCGGCGCGAGCCGCTCGCCGAGCACGGTGATCGCAAGGAGCGCCGGGATGATCGGGTACACGCCGCTTCCCGTCGCGACGATCGACGCGTAGCCGCCCTGCACGCCGAGCACGTAGAAGACGTTCGCGAGCGTGTCGAACAGGCCGGAGCCGACGACGATGCCGAGCGTCGCCATGCTGATCCGGCCCGGTAGCCCGCGGCGGAGCGCCGCGAGGATGACGAGCGATGCCGCGACGCTGACGATCCGCTGCATGAGGATCATCGCGAGACCGTCGTGCTCGCGCGTGGCGAAGGCCATGAGCGCGGCCCAGCCTCCGAAGGCGAGCATCGCGGCGATCGCCAGCCACACGCCGGGCTTCGGCCGGCTGAGCGCCGCGGCGAGGCTGCGACCGTCGGTGCCGGTCATGATGATGCCGATGGTCGTCACCGCGATCGCGACCGTCTGCGCCGGGTTCAGCCGCTCGCCGAGGAACACGACGACGAGCAGGACCGTCACGGCGACGTAGGCCGCGCCGATCGGGCTCACGATCGCGATCGGCCCGAGGGCGAGCGCCTTGTAGAAGAGCAGCAGTCCGGTAAGCCCGAGGGCCGCCAGCGCGCACGCGAGCGGCGCTTGGTCGAGCGAGAGCGCCGGGAAGCGGCCCACGATCGCGAGGGCGCCGGCGTACAGGATCGTGCCGGTGACCTGCATCCCGAGCATCGCCTGGAACACGCCCAGCCGGCGGGTCGAGAGCGCGCCCGCGTAGTCGGCGAGTCCCCAGCCGACCGCGGCGCCGACGCCGTAGAGGAGCGGGGTCAGACGACGAGCTGGCGCGGCGCGCGCGTCAGGTTCCGGGAGCCGGCGTCCGTGATCACGAGCATGTCCTCGAGCCGCACGCCGCCGATGGCCGGGTCGTAGATCCCGGGCTCGACGGTCACGACGTCGCCCACGGCCAGCGGTGCGAGGCCGCTGCGGCCGACGATCGGCGCCTCGTGGATCTCGAGGCCGACGCCGTGGCCGGTCCCATGGATGAACCCGCGCGTCACCGGATCACTCGGGTCGTGCTTATGGCCGGCGCGAAGAGTGTCGTAGCCCGCGGCGAAGATGACGTCCTCGACCTGCTCGTGGACCGCCCGCCCGGTGATCCCCGGACGTAGCGCCTTGATGCCCACGTCCTGCGCCCGCATCACGACCTCGTACATCCTCACGATCTCGGGCGACGGCACGCCCTTGGACACCGTGCGGGTCATGTCGGCGAAATACCGCGTCTCCTTGTGCTGCGGGAAGATGTCCATCACCACGGGCTCGTGGGCGCGCAGCGGTCCGCTCCCGTTCATGTGCGGGTCCGCCGCCTGCGGGCCGGGCGCGATGACCGTCGACTCGGCCATGCAGCCCCGTTCCAGGAGCGCGCCCTCGACGATGCCGCGGACGCGCTCGGCGGTGAGCGGTGCGCCATCGAGGCCGAGCGTCCCGTCGGCGCGCAGGTCGGCCCGGGCGATCGCGTCCACACCGAGCTGCCAGGCCTCCTCGGTCGCGCGCTGGGTCGCTTCGAGCGCCGCGATCTCGTCGGGCCGCTTCGCGCGCCGGCGCCGCTCCAGCCCGTCGATGACCTCGAGGTCGAACCCCTTCGCGCGCAACCGGTCGGCGAGCGCGATCGGGAACGACTGCGGCACGTTCACGCGCTTCGCGCCGTGGGCCGCGAGGAACCGCTCGAGGACCGTCGCCGTCGCGTCGCCGATGGGGGACATCGTCGCGTTCAGCTCGCGCGCTCCGTACGCGTCGATGTTCTCGATCTTCGTCGCGCGCGACTGCTTGCGTGCGCGGCCCTCCTCGAGCGAATTCGTCAGCATGAGGATCTCGCCATCCTGCTCGAGCACGATCTGCGGATCGGGCGCCAGGAACCGGATGGAGTGGTAGATATCCGCGAACCGGTACGTGTCGCCGAAGAAGAGCAGGGGCCGCGCACCGTTCTGCCGAGCCATTCGATCCTCCCCGTGCCGTGGGCCAAGACGCTACAGGACGGACCTCGCGCGCGCGTCCGCCGCTCGCGCTGCCCGGCGGCCCGCGTTGCGTTCCCAATCTTGTAGCGTCTGGAAGCATGCTCAGAGGCCGCTACGCACGGTTCGCAAGCGGCCTTGTCCGGCACGAGGAGCGCGTCGCCATCGGCCTCGTCGCGGTCTATGCGGTCGTCTTCGGCGCGCTCTCGCTGATCCGCCACTGGTCGTTCCACTCGACCGGCCTCGACCTCGGCATCTTCGACCAGGTCCTCTGGAACACCTCGCAGGGCCGGTTCATGGAGTCCACCCTCAGCCTCGACCGCTGCGTGCCGCATTCGTTCTTCGGCGACCACTTCTCCCCCATCCTCGTGGCCCTCGTGCCGCTGTATTGGATCGCGCCCCATCCAGAGACCCTGCTCGTCGTCCAGACGATCGCGCTCGCGGCCGGCGCGCTGCCGCTCTATCTCCTCGCCCGCGCGTTGCTGCCGCGCGGCGTCGAGCGGCTCATCTGGGTCTTCGCGTACGTGCTCGGCGCGCCGCTCGCGTTCATCACCCTGTACGACTTCCACGAGGTCTCGCTTTCGATCGTGCCGCTCGGGTTCGCGCTGTACTTCCTCGTCGCGCGACGGACGGCGCCGATGGTGGCATCACTTCTCATCGCGTTCACGGTCAAGGAGGAGTTCGCGCTCATCGGCGTCGGCTTCGGGATCGCCCTCGCGTTCCAGGGCCGCTGGCGGAGCGCGGCGCTCCTGGCGATCGGCAGTGCCGCCGTGTTCGTCGTGACGTTGAAGCTGATCATCCCCGCGTTCGCCGACGCGCCCTATCAGTACCTCGGCCGGTACGCGAGCCTGGGCGGTGACGAGCTCGCGATCTTGCGCACACTGATCCTCGACCCACTGCGCGATATCCAGGTCCTGCTCCAGGGCGAGCTCGGGTCGAAGGCCGTGTTCGTCCTCAGCCTCTTCGGCCCCGGGCTGTTGCTCGCCCTGCGCTCGCGATCCGCGGCCGTTCCGTCGATCGTCCCGCTCGGGTACCTCATGCTGTCGGACTACGGCGGCGAGCACACGCTCCACAACCAATACGGCGCGCCGATCGTCCCGCTGGCACTCGGCGCGTCGATCGTCGGGTTCGCGAAGACCAGCCCGCGCTGGCGGACGCGCGTCATCGGGGGCATCGTGCTCGCGACGCTGTTCTTCGGCATCGCGTTCGGTGGCTGGCCGTTCTCGCGTGACTTCGAGAACGCGTACCTGCGCGGCAACCCGGACCGCGCGCCGTCCCGCACGTCGATGTTCGTCCGCGAGCCGCGGTACGACGCGCTGCTGGCGCAGGTGCATGCGATCCCCTCGAACGTGGCAGTCGCCTCGACCGACTTCTGGGTCACCCAGGTCGGGGAGCGACGTTCGAACTACCACATCGACGCGCTCGATCCGTGCGACGCGCAGTACGTGATCCTCGATTACGCCGACCCGAGCATGAACCGCGACCTTTCGCGGTTCGCCGACGTCCGCGCGGCCATCATCGCGCAGGGCTTCGACGAGATCGCGGGCGGCGCCGGCCTGTCCCTGCTGCGCCGGCGCTGAGGGCAGGCGACCATTAGCCCGATGCGACGGATCGGTCACCGCGGCGCGATGGGTCACGCACCCGAGAACACGGTCGCCTCGTTCGAGAAGGCGATCGCGCTCGGGTGCGACGAGGTGGAGACCGACGTCTGGCTCACCGCCGACGGGCTCCTCCTCATCTCGCACGACCGTCCGGGCGACGGGACGACCCTCACGCTCGATGCGGTGCTCGATGTCTGCCGCGGCCGGCTCGGAGTGAACGTCGAGCTGAAGGCCGATCGCGACGAGCAGCAGGCCGCCGAGACTGGCCGGCGCGTCGCCCGCCGGCTCGCCGAGCGATCCGACCCGGACGCATACCTCTCGAGCTTCTGGTGGAGCGCGCTCGTCGCGGCACAAGACGCGGCGCCGGAGGTGCGCCGGGCGTTCGTGTTCTCGGACTCGCCGGACCGCGACGCCCTGATCGCGAGCGCGCGCTCAGCCGGCCTCTGGGCGCTCCACCCGAACCGGGCCTACGTCACGCGCGAGCTCGTGAGCGCGGCCCACGCGGCCGGCCTGCGGGTGAACGTGTGGACGGTGGACGACCCCGACGAGATCGCCGCCTGCGTCTCGCTCGGCGTGGACGGGATCATGTCGAATCGGCCGGAGCGGATCCCGAAGGGTTAGCCCAGCCTCGCGACCGCTCGACCGCCCGCAGCCAGCCCGCGTAGCGCGTGTCGCGCTCACCGGCGCCCATGCCGGGCTCGAACCGCGCGGCGGTCGCGCGGTGGCGCGCGAGGTCGTCGGTCGATCTCCAGACGCCTGCGCCCAGGCCGGCGAGGAAGGCCGCGCCCAGCGCGGTCGTCTCGCGCACCGCGGCGACCTCGACGGGTATCCCGAGCATGTCGGCCTGGAGCTGCATGAGGAACGCGTTCGCGGTGCCGCCACCATCCGCGCGCAATACCTCGATCGGCTGTCCTGCGGCGCGCATCGCCTCCACGAGGTCCCTGGTCTGGAAGGCGATGCTCTCGAGCGTCGCGCGCACGAGGTGCGCCCGCGTCGTGCCGCGCTCGATGCCGATGAGCAGGCCGCGCGCGTACGGATCCCAGTGCGGCGCTCCGAGACCGGTGAACGCCGGGACGAGATACAGCCCCTCGCTCGCGGGGACAGATCGCGCGAGGGCCTCGGTCTCGCCGGCCTCCGCGATGACGCCGAGCCCGTCGCGGAGCCACTGCACGGCCGCTCCGGTCACGAACGCGCTGCCCTCGAGCGCGTACTGCCGGCCGGCGCCGATGTCCCAGGCGATCGTCGCGAGCAGCCCGCCCGCGCCGATACGGGGACGCTCCCCGCTGTTGGCGAGGAGGAAGCACCCGGTGCCGTACGTGTTCTTCGCCTGTCCGGGCGCGAAGCAGCCCTGGCCGAACAGCGCGGCCTGCTGATCCCCGGCGAGCCCCGCGATCGGGATCGCGGCGCCGAAGAACGCAGGGTCGGTCTCGGCCACGACCCCGGCGCAACGCACCGGCGCCGGGAGCACTGCGCGCGGCAGGTCGAGCGCCGCGAGCAATTCGCCGTCCCACGCGGCGCGGTGGATGTCGAAGACCATCGTGCGCGACGCGTTCGAAACGTCGGTCACGTGCGCGCGACCGCCGGTGAGCCTCCAGACGAGCCAGCTCTCGATCGTGCCGCAGAGCAGCTCCCCCGCCACGGCGCGAGCCTGCGCGCCGGGAACCTGGTCGAGGATCCAGCGCGCCTTGGGGCCGGAGAAGTACGCGTCGATGACCAGCCCGGTGCGCTCTCGCACCGTCGTTTCCCATCCATCCGCCCGCAGGCGCTCGCAGATCGCGGCGCTCGCGCGGCTCTGCCACACCACCGCGCGGTGGATCGGCCGACCGGTCGCGCGCTCCCACACCACGGTCGTCTCGCGCTGGTTCGTGATGCCGATGGCCGCGACGTCACGACCGGCCAGGCCGGCCGCAGCCAGCGCCTCGCGGCCGACCGCGATGGTCGTCGCGAAGATCTCGTCCGCGTCGTGCTCGACGTGTCCGGAGGCCGGATAGTGCTGGGCGATCTCGCGGTCGGCGGAGCCGCGCACCCGACCTTCCTCGTCGAACACGAAGGCCGCGGAGCCGGTCGTGCCCTGATCGAGGGCCAGGATCGCGCTCACGGCGCCGAGAAGCGGCGCATCGGCGCGATCTCGCGCCGGTACGCCTCGACCTCGGCCGTACGTCGCTCGGCGTCCCAGCCGAGCAGGCCACCGACGAGCTCGGCGAGGGCATCGATCCGGTCGAGACCCTGACAGGCAGCGAGGCCGATCGCGGTCCGGCGCAGGAGCACGTCGCCAAGGGTCATCGCCCACTCCGCGGTGACCGCGCGCGAAATGTCGTCGCGCGTCGTCGGCGCGTGCGGGCAGAACGCCTCCGCGATGGCCGGCGTCCGGTCCGCGCCCGGCAGGCGCAGCTCGCCCGTACGGCATCGTGCGGCCGAGCCGAGCCGGCGGACGACCGCGTCCGTGACCTCCTCCGCGATCGCGCGATACGCGGTGATCTTTCCGCCGATGACCGAGAGGACGCCGTCGATGCCGTCGCGCCGGCGATGGTCGTAGAGCCGGTGCTTGCGCGACACCTCGCCCTCGGCCACGCCCTCCTCGCGCACGAGCGCGCGAACGCCCGCCCAGGTGAACAGGATCTGGTCGAATGCCGCATGCGGGAACGCACGGGCGGCCTCGGTCCGCAGATAGTCGACGTCCTCGCGTGACGCCTCTGCTTCGCCCGGATCGCCGGCGTAGTCGGTGTCCGTCGTGCCGACCATCGTGTAGCCGTTCCAGGGCAGCACGAAGAACAGGCGGCCGTCGCGCTTCGCGAACAGCACGTGCGCCTGTTCGGTCGCGCGCGGGACGACGAGATGGGTGCCCTTGGTCAGCCGCACGAGCGGCCGGGCGGCCTCCGGCCGCAGCGGCGCGAGCGTTCGGTCGAGCCACGGCCCGGTCGCGTTGACCACGAAGCGCGCGCGCAGCCGCAGCCGCGTTCCGCCGATGAGGTCCTCGACCGACGCGCCAGTGACCGAGCGGCCGTCGCGGAGATAGCCGGCCGCGCGGGCGTGGTTGAGGACGAGCGCGCCGTGCGCGGCGGCGTCGATGGCGTTCTCCACGACCAGCCGCTCGACGAACGGCACCTGCGCGTCGTAGAAGCGCCAGGCGCCGCCGAGCCCGTCGGGGTCCAGGTTCGGCTCGGCCGCGAGGGCGTCGGCCCGACCGAGGCGCTTGCGCTTGGGGAGGCTCTTGTCCAGGGACAGAAGGTCGTACAGGAACATCCCGAAGCGCAGCTTCAGCCGGTACAACGGGCTCCGGCGGTACAGCGGCATGAGGAACGGGAGCGGAAAGACCAGGTGCGGCGCGATGTGCAGGAGCGTCTCGCGCTCGCGCATGTCGCTGCGCACGAGCCCGAAGTCGAAGAGCTCGAGGTAGCGCAGCCCGCCGTGGATGAGCCGGGTCGGGCGGGAGCTCGTGCCGGAGCCGAGATCGTTCTGCTCGACGAGTGCCACCGAGAGGCCGCGGAGGGCGGCGTCGCGCGCGATCCCCGCTCCGACGATCCCGCCACCGATCACGAGGAGATCGACGGTGCGGTCGCCGAGCGACCGCACCGTCTCCTCGCGTGTAGCTACTTGTTCGCCTTGTTGTACTTGTCGATCTGGTCGTTCATGTCCGCGACGGCCGCGTCAAGTGCGGCCTGGGTGGTCGCCTGCCCGAGCAGGACCGATTCGATCATCTTCTGGGTCCGCGCGCGCGCCTGCGGCATCACGCCGAGCACGCAGCCGTTGGTCGCGCGGTTCTGGGGTGAGTTGCGGATCTCGTTGACCGCGGTCGTGAACTGGGGGTACTTCGCGACCCAGTCCTTCGAGGCCTGCTCGTTGTACGCGGCCTTGACGACCGGGTAGTACCCGGTGTCGAGGTTCCACTGGGCCTGTACCGCCGGGGTCATCGCGTACTTGATGAACTCCCACGCAGCCTGCTGCTCTTCCGCCGGCCGGCTCTTCATGATGTAGAGGGAGGCGCCGCCGATGATGTTGCCGCCGGTCGCCGGCTTTGAGTCCGGGTGCGGATAGATGCCGGTGCCGACCTGGAACTTCGCGGCATTGACCGAGCCCCGGAGCGACGCCGAGCTCTCGATGTACATCGCCGACTTGCCGGCGTTGAAGGCGTTGGTCGCCCCGGCGTTGTCGATGCCCGGGTTGTAGAAGTAGCCGCCATCGACGCCGGCCTTCCACCAGTCGAGGATGGCCTTGGCTTCGGGGCTGTTCCAGACGACCTTGGTCGCGCGGTCGTCGCGCCCGTTGCCGTTGTCGCAGTAGAGGGCGCCCGACGTTGCCATAAGCTGCTCGAACAGCCAGCCGTAGATCGACGGCCCGAACCCGTACTGGACGGTCTGGCCGCTGGCGTCCTTCTTGGTGAGCTTCTTCGCGTAGTCGGTGACCTCGCTGAACGTCGTCGGCGGCTTCTCCGGGTCGAGCCCCGCCGCCTTGAAGGCGTCCTTGTTGTAGAGAAGGATCGACGACGAGGCGTTCCACGGCATGCTCTGCAGCTTGTCCTGGTACTTGTAGTAGTTGAGGACCGCCGGCTCGAAGTCCGACGTGTCGAACTTGTCGCGGTCGATGAACGCCTGGATCGGCACGGTCTCGCCGGACTGACGCATGTACGCCTGGCCGATGTCGTAGACCTGGGCCAGCGCCGGGGCGGCGTTAGACGCGAGCGCCGTGTTCAGCTTGGACAGCAGGTCGTCGTACGTGCCTTGGAAGACCGTGACGACCTTGATGTTGCTCTGGCTCTTATTGAAGTTGTCGACGATCTTGTTGAGCGCGTCCCCGTTGACACCGCTCATGGCGTGCCACCAGGTGATCGTGGCCGCCGGCTTCACGTCCTTGCCCGGAGCGAGCGCCGATTGGTCGGACGCCCCTCCGCCGCCGGTCGAGCCACCGCACGCCGCCGCGACGAACGAGATGATGAGCGCGAGTGCTGCGAACCTACGCATGAGTCTCCTCCACGCCTACTAGCCCTTGACCGCGCCTGCCGTGAGTCCACGGATCAGCTGCCGCTGCCCTGCGACCAGCAGGACGAGTGTCGGTACCGCGACCATGATGACACCAGCCATGATGACACCCCATCGGGCGGATTCCTCGAAGCGGAGCTGGGCCACACCGACCTGGGTCGTCCGCATGAGCGTCTGATTCGTGATGAGCAGCGGCCAGAAGTATTGGTTGTACGTCGACAGGAAGCCGTAGATCCCGACGGTCGCGAGCGCGGGCCGCGAGAGTGGGATCACCATCGAGCGAAGGAAGCGGAACGAGCTCGCGCCGTCGATCCGCGCCGAGTCCCAGAGCTCGCGTGGGATCTGCATGAATCCCTGGCGCAGCAGGAACGTGCCGAACGCCGTCGCCATGAACGGCACGGCCAGGCCCTGGTACGTGTCGATCCACCCGAGCTGCCGGACGGTCAGGTAGTTGGGGATGATCGTCGCCTCCCACGGGATCATGAGCGTGCTCAGGAAGAGGAAGAAGAGCAGCGAGCGGCCGCGGAACGCGAGGAACGCGAACGCGTAGGCCGCGAGGCTCGCCGTGATCAGCTGGCCGATGACCACGGCCCCCGAGACGACGAAGCTGTTGAGCAGGTACCGGCCGATCGGGATCGTGTTGAGGACCGTGTCGTAGTTGGCGAACGTCGGATTGGCCGGCAGGATCGGCGGCGGGAACTGCACGATGTCGCGCTCGCTCATGAACGAGTACGACAGCGCGAGTAGGAGCGGGAAGGCCACGAACAGCGCAACGACCGCGAGCACGATGTAGGCGACGATCTGGCGCGGCCGCAGCGGCCGCCGGCGGGTGATGGCGGCGCGGCTCCCTGCCTCGCTCACTGCGACTTGCTTCGCAAGTCCCAATTCGTTCGTCGGTCCGAGGCGACTGCGGTCGCCTCTCCCCTCCTCGCTCATTGGTAATGCACCCTGCGTTCGATGACCTGGAACTGGATCACCGTGAGCGCGAGCACCAGGACGAACAGCACCACCGCCTGCGCGCTCGCGTAGCCGAACTGGAAGTTCTGGAACGCGTCGAGGTAGATGCTGTAGACGAGGGCGCGGGTCGCGTCGACCGGGCCGCCGCGGGTCAGCAGGTGGATCTGGGTGAAGGACTGGAGCACCCCGATGGTGTCGACCACGAGCAGGAAGAAGAGCGAGGGCGACACCATCGGCACGGTGATGCGGGTGAACAGCCGCGCCCCGTGGGCGCCGTCCAGATGGGCGGCCTCGTAGATCTCCTCGGGCACGCCCTGGAGTCCGGCGAGCAGCACGATGATGTTCGTGCCGAGGGTGAGCCAGATCGTTGTGATCGAGACCGCGATGATCGCGGTATTCGGCTGGATCAACCACTGCGGGCCGACGATCCCGATGAGCGAGAGCACGAAGTTCAGGAGACCCAGGCTCGGATTGAACAGCAGGAGCCAGACGATCGAGCCGACCGACGCCGAGATCGCGATGGTGCTCGACATCATCGTGCGGAACACGTTGATCCCGCGCAGCCGCTGGTTGAGCAGTACGGCGAGGATGAGCCCGAGGAGGATGCCGGCCGGCACGGTGTACAGGACGAACAGCGCGGTCGCGAGCAGACCCGAGTGGAAGATCGGGGACGCGAGCAGCTCGGTGTACTGATCGAGACCGGCGAACGTCGAGATCGCGCCGCTCTGGCGCGTGAAGAAGAAGCTCAGGTAGATCGTTCGCCCGAGCGGGATGAACACGAACGCGGCGAACAGGATGAACGATGGGCCCAGGTACAGCAGAGCCACTCCCAGCGAGCGCGCGTCGCGGGCGGTCCAGCGCATCACGTTCGCGGCATCGTACCGGCAGCGCGCATCGTGACCCGTGGCGTCCAGCCCTTCGGGACCGGCAGGATGCCGCGGACCTTCTTGAAGCCGGCTTTCTTGAACAGCGCCTCGGTGCCATAGAAGGCCCACTCGTCGTGAACGCGCGTGTCGCCCGCGCGCGGGTACGCCTCGACCGCCGGCGCGCCGCGCTCGGCGGCGTACGCGACAGCCGCGCGGATGAGCGCGGTCGCGACGCCCTGGCCGCGGGCCTCCGTGCGGATCGTGATGCAGGGGATCACCCACACCGGTTGCCCGTCGACGGGCGGCGTCGCCTTCGAACGGTCGATGCGGTGGTAGTCGAGCCGCGGGCCGACGGATATCCAGCCGACCGCCTCGCGGCCGCGATAGGCGATGAGCCCGGGCGCGCGACGGCGCTTCGCGAGCGCGGCCAATGCCGCGCGCCGCTTTGGGCCGTCGAGACCGCGTTCGCGCTGCTCGGCTCCGGTGAGCCGCGGCCAGAGGTCCCAGCAGCCGGTGCCCGACGCGCTCGACTTCAGGACGTGCGCGAAGTCGTCGATCCGCGAAGGGGTCAGCGGCTTGATCACGAGCTCGTCCGTAGCATGCCGATTGTGAAGTCTCCGCCGACATCGCGCGCGCTCGCGCGCGCGTGGTTCGACATCGGCACGCAGTCCGTCGGTGGCGGGTCGAGCACGCTCTTCCTGATCCGGCGGATCCTCGTCGAGCGCCTCGGGTGGATCACGATGCGCGAGTTCACCGAAGCGTGGGCGCTCTCGCAGCTGAGCCCCGGGATCCATCTGGTCGCGCTCGCCGGCCTGCTCGGGCGGAGGATCGCCGGGTCGCGCGGGATCATCGTCTCGGTCGCCGGGATGATGGTGCCGGCCGCCGTCATCACCGCGATCGCGACCGCCTTGCTCGGCGAGGTCGCGCAACATCCCTTCACGATCGCGGCGCTTGCCGGCATCGGACCCGTCGCGGGCGGCATGACCATCGGTCTCGCGCTCACGATGGCGCGGCCGGTGATCCAGCGCGGGCGATGGGCGATCCTCGACGTCGCGGTCATCGTGGCCGCGCTCGGCGTCCTGCTGGCCGGCGCGGCGCAGACGATCGTCGTGATCTTCGTGGCCGGCGCGTTCGGCGCGGCGCTGCTCGGACGCGAGCGGCCGACCTCGAGCGACGCTCCGATGAGCTGATCGCTCGTGCCGGAGCAGCTGCAGCTCTTCCTGATCTTCCTCAAGTCATCGGCCCTCGCGGTCGGCGGCCTCGCGTCCCTACCGCTGCTGCGCGCCGATCTCGTCCCGCAATACGTCACCGACGCGGGCATCGTGCAGGCGCTCGCGGTCGGCCGGCTCGCGCCCGGTCCGAACGGCCTGTACATCGTGAGCCTCGGGTACATCGTCGCAGGCTGGACCGGCGCGCTCTACGCGCTGATCGGCGCGAGCCTCGCCCCCCTCGTCATGCTGCCCGCGACCGCACTCGCGCGCCGATGGCTGGTGTCAGCGTGGTTCGGCGGTCTGGTCCGCGGAGTCTCGCTCGCGACCGCGGGGTTGCTGCTCGCGACCGGTGCGACGATCGTCGCCGGGAGCGGAACGCAGATCTGGCAGCTCGCGCTCGTGGCCGTCACGGTCGTGGTCACGGTGCAGGGGAAGCTGCACCCCGCCGTGATGATCGTGGTCGGTGCGGCCGTCGGGTTGGCCCTCGGGCGCTAGGAGGCCGCGGACTCCATGGTCACGAGGTACGCCGCGAGGGTCGCGGCCGCGGCGACGGGCGACAGATCGCAGGCCCGCCATTCGTGGCGCTCGTGCGCATCGAGGGACGCGTCCGGACACCAGGCGAGGCCGCCGTCCTTGGGGTGGACCTGACCGGAATCGGCCGTTCCCCACTGATGATCGGCACGAACGCAGACGTAGGACACGAGCTCGCCCACCCCAACGGCCAAAGCATCCGTTGTGCCAGCGAGCCGAGGCCAGCGGCGACGGGATGTAACGATCGGGTCTACTGTTGAGGGAACGCGTTGCTCAAGTAAGAACGGAGTCGAAAGTGAACGGCACAGTCAAGACCCTCACCGATCGCGGCTATGGCTTCATCGCGCAGGCGGACGGCACGGACCTCTTCTTCCACCGCTCGCAGGTGGCGGGGGGCGGATTCGACCGGCTTCAGGTCGGCCAGGCGGTCACGTACGAGAAGGGCGTGAGCTCACGCAACAACAAGGAAGAGGCGCAGAACGTCACGCCGGCCTAGCTGAGTGCGCTAACCCAGCATTCCGCGGTAGATCCCGGGCGATGAGCCCGGGATCTCCATGACCGGGACGATCTTCTCGTAGAAGGCCACCGGCCCAACGCCACCGATGACCGCGTAGGCGTAGCCATGGGTCCGCATCGCATGCAGACACTGGAGCAGCAACGCGCCGCCGACGCCCTGTCCGCGTGAGGTCTCGGCGACACCCTCGGGGCCGAAGAATCCGCGAGCGGTCGCGTCCCAGCAGGCGAAGGCACGTAATTCCCCGCCTGCGGTGGCGATGTGACACCGCACCGGATGGCGCGAGAACGAGACGTCGGCCTCGCTTGCCCAGCGCGGTCCGAAGGTCGCATCGACCCACACCATCACGGCATGTTTCTCGGGTGCGAGTGCGCGGCGGATCTCGAATCCGGCGACGGACCGCTCGGGCGGCAGCTCGTAGAGCTTCACCAGGAGGTCGGCCACGGTGGCACCTTAACGGTCGCACGTGACCACGGTGTCGATCTGCAGCCGTTCCGTGCGTCGTATGGTCGAGAAACGCGCCACACTTGGCGCACCGACGGAGGATCGACGTGAAGTACATGCTCATGTTCATCAGCGACGACTCGAACTGGGACCCGAGCAAACCGGAGATCCAGGCGGCCTACAAGCGCGTCGGCGAATGGTTCGAGCAGCACACGAAGAGCGGCAAGATCACCGGCGGCGAGGAGCTCAAGGCCACGAATACCGCGACGACGGTGCGCCAGCGCAACGGCAAGATCACCGTGACCGACGGGCCGTTCACCGAGTCGAAGGAGACGATCGGCGGGTATGCGCTCGTCGACGTGAAGGACCTCGATGAGGCGATCGCCATGGCGAAGACCTGGCCCGTGCTGAGCACCATCGAGATCCGGCCGCTGGTCGAGCATTAGGCGAGGGAGGGCGTTGCCCGAGCCAGCCCGCGGGGCCTCTGGCGATGGAGTGGCCGAAGGCAACGAAGTCGCCAGGGTCTATCGGGAGGAGCATGGGCGGCTGACGGCCGCCCTCGTGCGCTCGCTCGGCGACTGGGATCTCGCCGAGGAGCTGGTTCAGGACGCGCTCGTGGCGGCGCTCGAGCACTGGCCACGCGATGGGATCCCGGAGAACCCGGGCGCCTGGCTCATGACGACCGCGCGGCGAAAGGGCATCGACCGCCTCCGCCGCGAGGCCCGCTATCGGGACAAGCTCGCGCAGCTGCAGGAGGAGCCGGTGATCCGAGCGACGGCCCACGGCGACGAGCGGCTCGAGCTGATCTTCGCGTGCTGCCACCCCGCGCTCCCACGTGAGTCGCAGATCGCGCTCACGCTCCGCAGCGTCGTCGGTCTCACCACCGCGGAGATCGCGCGGGCATTCGTCGCTCCCGAGGCCACGATCGCCCAACGGCTCGTGCGGGCGAAGCGGAAGATCGCGGAGGCCGGCATCCCGATGCGCGTACCGACTGCCGATGAGCTTCCCGATCGGCTCGCCGAGATCCTGGGCGTCCTGTACCTCATGTTCAACGAGGGGTACATCGCGAGCGCCTCGCCGGAACGGCGCGACCTCGCCGAGGACGCCCGCTGGCTGGCCGCGCTCATCGCTCGGCTCATGCCGGACGAGCCGGAGGCGATCGGTCTGCTCGCGCTGATGACCCTGCAGCTCGCCCGCGCGGCCGCCCGCTTTTCGCCGGACGGCCGGCTCATCCTCCTCGAGGATCAGGACCGCTCGCGCTGGGATGCGCGCGCGATCGCGGAGGGCATCGGGCAGGTCGAGCGCGCCGGGCGCATGGGCCGGCCCGGCCCGTATCAGGTGCAGGCCGCGATCGCCGCCTGCCATGCCGAAGCGGGATCGTGGGCCGAGACCGACTGGACCCAGATCGTCATGCTGTATGAGGGGCTCACCCGGATGACAGGATCCTCGGTCGTGCGCTTGAATCACGCGATCGCCCTGGCGCACGTCGCCGGGGCCGCGCGGGCGCTCGCGGAGATCGAGGAGATGAGCGACGAGCTCGACCGCTATCACCTGTATCACGCGACGCGGGCGGCGTTCCTCCGCGAGCTCGATCGCCCGGACGAGGCCCGCGAAGCCGATCGACGCGCCCTCGCCCTCACCGACAATCCCGCGGAACGGGCCCTTTTGCTGGAACGGATCGGCGCGTGACGGCGTCGTGCGTGTTCTGCCGGATCGCGGCCGGCGAGCTCGATGGCAACATCGTGTATCGCGATCGCCGGATCGTCGCGTTCCTCGACGCGAGCCCGCTGTTCCTCGGACACACGCTCGTCGTCCCGATCGAGCACGTGGCGACGCTTGACGACCTGCCGCCGGCGCTCGTCGGTCCGCTCTTCGAGGTCGTTCGGCGCACGTCGATCGCCGTGCAGCGGGCGCTCGGCGCGGACGGCTCGTTCGTTGCGGCCAACACGCGGATCAGTCAGAGCGTCCCACACGTCCACGTGCACGTGGTGCCGCGTCACGAGGGCGACGGCTTCTTCTCCCCGCGTCCGATCTGGAAGCGCCGGTCTTACGCCAGCGCGGCCGACGCCGCGGACCACGCAAGCCGCATCCGGGCCGCGCTGGAGGCTCCGAGCGGCTAGCACAGCGGTGTCGGACCGGTAATTCACAGGCTCTTTACCGGTCGGAGGCGCGTTCCCGCAACCCGGGGAGGCCGTCCTGCGATAGGACATGCAGAGATGGACGAGCCGACCAAGACGACCGCCGAGCCCGTGCGCCGGCTGAGCCGGCGGACGGTCGTGCTCGGGGCCGGCGCCGCAGCCGGGGGCCTCGCGGTATCGCGGGTGCTCGGCCTGCACGCGGATCCGCGCGCGCTGCTCGGCCCGACCTCGGCACCGGTCGTCAACACGAAGGATTGGGTCAGCCCGCTCGACCAGCCCGCAGCACAGGTGGCGCAGCTGCTCCGCCGCGCGACGTTCGGCCTGACGAAGGCGCAGTACGAGACCGCGGTGGCCGACGGCTTCCAGAAGACCGTCGACCGGCTCATCGAGACGCCGGCGTCGATGCCCAAGGATCTCGCCGGTGCCGACGCCGCATCGCAAGCGAAGCCGATCAACGTCACGGCCTTGCAGACCTGGTGGCTCGATCAGATCCTGTCGACCCCCTCGCCGTTCGCGGAGCGGATGACGTACTTCTGGCACGGCCACTTCACGAGCGACTTCCGCAAGGTCTCGACGCAGGCGCCGTACATCTACTGGCAGAACCTGACCTGGCGCAGGAACGCGCTCGGATCCTTCCGCGACCTCTTGTACCAGGTCACCGTCGATCCGGGGATGCTCCGGTACCTCGACCTCGGCCAGAGCACGGGGCGAGCGCCGAACGAGAACTACTCGCGCGAGCTCATGGAGCTCTTCACCATGGGCGTCGGCACGTTCAGCGAGGACGACGTCCGCGCGGGCGCCAAGGCCCTTGCCGGCTGGCGCGAGCCGCTCACCCAGCCGATGGTCGACTACCAGATCGCGCGCGCGCAGCAGAACGGCCGTCCCGCGCCGAAGAACCTCGTCGCCGACGCGGTGAAGACCGGGATCTTCGAGTCGGCGCGCGCGTACCGGGGCAGCGTCACGTACCTCGGCGTGACGAAGCAGTGGGACACGAACATGGTGCTCGACCGGATCATGCAACAGGACTCGGTCGCGCCGTACATCACGACCAAGGTCCTGCGCGAGTTCGTCATGCAGGATCCGCCAGCCGCATACGTGGACCGGATCGCCGCGGCCTGGAAGAAGAGCGGCTACGACATCAAGACCCTCATGCGCGACGTGTTCACGAGCCCCGAGTTCCTGCAACCGGTCGCGTACCGGTCGCTCGTGAAGTCGCCGACGGAGCTCATGGTCCACGTGGCGCGCGCCCTCGAAGCGCCGCAGCTGTCGAAGACCATCGCGCAGTCCGGAGCCGGCATGGGCCAGGCGCTGTTCGATCCGCCGGAGGTCGGCGGCTGGCCGACGAATGCCTCCTGGGTCTCGAGCAACAACGTGCTGACGCGCGTGAATTTCGTGGTCTCGACGCTCGGCGCCATGCAGAAGCTGCCGGCATTCGGGAACGCGCACCAGATCCACATCGACGGCATCGTCAGCGAGCCGACGGCGCAGCTGCTGAACTCGGCGACCGATGATGGGACCCGCTGGCTCATCCTCCTCGCCTCGCCCGAGTTCCAGCTGAAATGAGAGGGATGTGAGATGAGCTTGCGGAACATCGGCATCGACAAGATCTCGCGCCGGGACTTCCTCTCCCATGGCCTGGTGTTCGGCGCCGGCGCCCGGGGCCTCGCGGCCGGGTACGCCGCGGTCCCGGACGTGTTCGCGAAGGCCGTGTACAGCGCGAAGAGCGCCGGCGTGACGAACGACCGGGTCCTGGTGATGATCCAGCTCGGCGGCGGCAACGACGGCCTGCAAACGGTCATTCCCCTTAACGACCCGCGATACCGGGACTTGCGCCCGACCTTGGGTAAGGAAGCGGATGCCGCGCTGACCCTCGATAAGGACCACGGGCTGCACCAGAACCTCAAGGGCATCAAATCGCTGTACGACCAGGGCAAGGTCGCCATCGTCCAGGGCGTCGGGTACCCGACGCCGAGCTTCTCGCATTTCGACTCGATCCGCGTGTGGGAGACGGGCGATCCGACGCGCCGCCAGCAGGACGGCTGGCTCGGCAAGACCATCGCGAAGAACTACGACTCGGCCGGCCACCCGCTCGTCGGCTGCGCCACCGGCACGACCTCGACGCCCGGCATGCTCCGTGACCTGCAGGCGACGCTCACGGTGATCAACGACCAGGCCTCGTTCAAGTTCCAGGGCAACGCGGACAACGTCGACCGAGTCATGGGGACGCTCTACACCGGCACGCCGGGGATCTACGGGGCGCTCTTCGACACCGCGATGTCGACGGTGCGCGATACGGTCGCGCAGCTCAAGACGTCAGCCGCGACGTATGTGCCGAAGGCGACCTACTCGGACAACCAGAGGCTCGTGTTCAGCTCGAAGAACCAACTCGCCGCCGCGCTGCAGCTGGCGGCGGAGCTCATCGTGACCGGCACCGGCGTCAAGGTGCTGCACGTGACGCTCGGCGGATTCGACACGCACTACACCGAGCAGGCCCGCCACGCCGATCTGATGGCCTACCTCGACGCGGCGGTCTCGGCATTCCACCAGGACCTCACCGCGTACGGCATGGCCGACCGGGTGCTGATCGCGACGTGGTCCGAGTTCGGCCGCCGACCGGTCGAGAACGCGAGCGGAGGCACCGATCACGGCACCGCGGCGCCGGTCTTCCTCATCGGGGATCCGGTGAAGGGCGGCCTGTACGGGCAGGGACCGAGCCTCGCGAAGCTCGACCCGTCGCAGAACGTGAGCTTCAACGTCGATTTCCGCTCGGTCTATCAGGAGATCCTCAGCGGGCACCTCGGCCTCGACGGGCAGGACGTCCTCGGCGCGAGCTTCGACCCGATCCCATTCATGCGTGCGGTCGGGGGCTGACGTGCCATCCTGGTCGTTGAAGCTTTCCGCGCTGTTCATCACGCTGTTCGTGCTGGCGGGCTCATTCGACTACGCCCGCGGCCACGTGAAGAACTCGAGTGCGCCCCTCCAGCCACCGATCGCCGACGGGGCCGCGGCGAGCGGATCCGCCGCGACGGCGAGCCCGGGGCCGACGATCGGCCCACTCCTCACGACCCGGCCCGGCCAGCGGGTGCCTGCGACCACGCCAGGGCCGCGGCTCACGCTCGCGCCGGGCGTGCAATCAGCGAGCCTCGCGCCGATCACGCTGACGCACACTTCCTGAGCATGGACCCGCAGCTCTTCGTGTGGATCGTGGCCAGGGCCACGGGGGTCGCGGGCTACATCGCGCTCTGCCTGTCGATCCTTTCGGGCATCGCGCTGCGGACCTCGGTCCTCGATTTCCTCGCCACGAACCGCGCGCTCCGGTCGCTGCACGACTTCATGACCTGGGTCTGGATCCCGCTCGGGCTCGCGCATGCGGGCTCGTTGCTGCTCGACAAGACGGCGCAGATCGCGCCGCTGGACCTCGTGGTCCCGTTCCGGGTCAGCTACGCGCCGCTCGCGATCGGGCTCGGGACGCTTTCGCTCGACATCGTGGCCGTGATCACGATCACGAGCTGGCTCCGGCGGCGTTTGGACGATCGCGCCTGGCGCTGGATCCACCGGGCCAGCTACGTCGCGTTCGTGACGCTCTTCCTCCACGCGCTGCTGTCCGGTACGGACTTCAGCTCGCCGCTCATCTCGTCGATCTCGTGGTCCGCGGCGCTCGGCATCGGACTGCTGGCGGTGTCACGCATCTTCTTCGGTCGGCTGCCCGAATAGCCCCGCTTCGCCGGGCCCTGCTTCGCCGGCTTCGGTCCGAAGCGAATCCATGGTCACTCCGCCGGTCGGCACCCACTGGTGGTCGCCCGCTCGAATGTCGAACGGGCAATAGGCCCATAACCCCTCGACGAGGGTCAGGGTGTCGCTCCGTTTCGCGAGCGGGCGCCCGTGGGCGGGGTTCGTACACCGGAAGTGCACCAGCGTGCCTTTCGATCCGGACCGTTCCATGACCATCGTCCCTTCTCCGGCCGATCTGGCCGGGAATTGGTCGTTTTCGAGGCAACCGGTGTGCCGTTACTCCGTCCGTTTGTGGACAAGCAAGTAGAGTCACGAAAACCTGCTGTTACTTGTCATCCGGCTGTCACATTCCCTGGCTCGGCGGTGCTGAACAGGTGTGCGCATGGACGCTGAGGCCGTCGCGGTGCTGGACCGACCGTGGACTCGAGTGAACGGGATCCCGGCTGCGTTCGAGCAGCTCTTCCGTGCTGAGTACGCGCGGGTGGTCCGCATCGCCTACCGGGTCGTCGGCGACCAGGGCGCGGCCGAGGACGTCGCGCAGGACGTCTTCATCGCCTACTACCGCGCGCATGCCGCCGGCGCGCCGTACGCGGCGCCGTGGCTTCATCGGGCCGCCGCTCACACCGCGCTGAACGCGGTGCGGTCGCGCGCGCGGCGAACGGCCCGCGAGGAGCGCGACGCACTGGGCCGCGACACGTCAGCGGATCCCGAGGGCGCCGCACTCGAGCGAGAACGCGCGCGAGAGGTCCGGGCGGCGCTCGCGCGCATGCCGCGGGCCTACGCCGAGCTGCTCGCGCTGCGCTACAGCGGGCTCAGCTACGCAGAGGTCGCCGCGGCGACCGGTACGAAGATCGATCAGATCGGCACGCGCCTTCGGCGCGCGCACGACGCATTCCGCAAGGAGGTCCTACATGGACAGCATCGATAGCAACGAGAAGCTCCTGGCAATGCCACCGATCGCGGTGGACGAGGAAGCCGGGCTCAGCCGCTTCGCCGCGACCGTCGAGCGCAGCGGCATCGGCCCCGCCCGGATCGCGGCACCCGTGTTCCGGTTCGCGGCGCCGGCGAAGTGGCTCGCCGCCGCGGCCGCGGTGGTCATCGTCGCGACGACGCTCGCGATGACCGGGGTCGCCGATTCGATCCTCCAGATCTTCGAGGCGAAGCAATTCGCCGCGGTCACGGTCACGCCGGTGGACCTCCAGACCCTCGGCGAGCTGTCGCAGTTCGGAACGCTCACCTGGTCGGCACCGCCGCAGCCGCACGCCGTCACGAGCCTTGGCGCGGCGACGGCCGAGACCGGCCTCCCGGCCATCTCGGTGACGGTGCCGGCATCGATCGGCGCGAGCGCGAAGTACCAGGCGCTCGCGCGCACGAGCGCGACGTTCGTCTTCGACGCCTCGCTGGCCCGCGCGAGCGCGGCCGCGATCGGGCGCACCGCGCCGCCGATGCCGGCGAAGCTCGACGGCAGCACGCTCGCGTTCACGGGCGGGCCGGCGATCGTCGTCATGTACGGCTCGGGTGAGCAGACCGGCAACACGCTCATCGTCGGCGTCGCGAAGGCGCCGACGGTGGGCTCCGACGGCGCATCGGTCTCCGAGATCCAGGCGTATCTGCTCTCGCAGCCGAGCGTGACTCCGGCCCTCGCCGCACAGATCCGGGCGATCGGCGATCCGGCGACGACGCTGCCGATCCCGATCCCCGTCGGTCAGGCCGCGGCGAGGAACGTGAGCGTCCATGGCGTGACCGGCCTGTTCATCGGCGACTCCACCGGCCTCGGGAGCGCCGTGATCTGGCAGCAGAACGGCCTCGTCTACATCGTAGGCGGCACGCTGACCGAAGCCGAGACGATCGCGGTCGCCAACAGCCTGAAGTGAGCGATGTCCCTCCGGTAGCGATCCGCACCGAAGAGCTCGCCAAGCGATACGGAAAGATCACGGCGCTCGCGGGATTGACGATGTCGATCCCCGCGGGCGACGTGTTCGGATTCCTCGGACCGAATGGCGCCGGCAAGACCACGGCGGTGAAGCTGCTCCTTGGGCTCGCGCGCCCGAGCTCCGGCGAGGGTTGGGTGCTCGGCGCCCCGCTCTCGGACCGCACCGCGCATCGCCGCGCGCGACGCGGCGTCGGCTATCTGCCCGAGCTCTTCCGCTATCAGCACTGGCTTTCCGCGCGCGAGGTGCTGCGCGTCCACTGCGAGCTCATCGGCCTGGACCGCGCGCAGTGGGACGCCGAGATCAAGGACGTGCTCGTCCTCGTGGGCCTCGCCGACCGCGCCGACGACCGCGTGGGCGGCTACTCGAAGGGCATGCAGCAGCGGCTCGGCCTCGGCGTTGCGCTGCTCGGCCGGCCCGCGCTCGTGCTCCTGGACGAGCCGACGAGCGCGCTCGACCCCGTTGGCCGGCACGACGTGCGCGAGATCATCCGCACCCTGAAGGCCCGCGGCACCACCGTGTTCCTCAACTCGCACCTGCTCACCGAGGTCGAGCAGGTCTGCGATCGCGTCGCGATCGTCGACAAGGGGCGCGTCATCCAGGTCGGCACGCTGGGCGAGCTCCTGGTGACCGACGCCGTGCGGGTACGCGCGACGGGCCTCGAGAACGGAGCGCTGGACGGCCTCCGCACGTTCGGCGAGCTGTCGCACGAGGGCGAGTGGCTCGTCGTCCGCGGCATCCCCGCGACGCGCGTCCCCGAGCTCGTCCGCGCGATCGTCGAGCGCGGCGGGCAGGTCTACGCGGTCGAGCCACGGCACGAGTCGCTCGAGGACCGGTTCCTGAGCCTGCTCGAGAAGCCGCACGCATGAGAGCCCTGGTGATCGCCCGCCTCGTCATCCGGGAAGCCGCTCGGCGGCGTCTGCTCCTCGCGCTGCTGCTCCTCACGCTCGTCGTGATCGCGCTCACCGGATGGGGCTTCTCGCGGATCCCGACCATCACCCAGCGCGGCGCCCCGCTACCGGACCTGCAGGTGAAGCTCATCTCGTCGCAGTTCCTCATCGTGACCATGTTCATGTTCAGCTTCGTCCTCGCGATGGCCGCCGTGTTCATCGCCGCGCCGCAGATCAGTGGCGAGGTGGAGTCAGGTACCGCGCTCGCGATCCTCTCGCGGCCGATCGGGCGCGCCGAATACGTCGGCGGCAAGTGGCTCGGCCTGGCCGCACTCGTCGCCATCTACGCCGGCGGCGCCGCCGCCATCGAGCTCGGCGTGGTGAACGCGGTCGTGGGCTACATCCCGCCGGAGCCCCTTGCGTTCATCGCGTTCGTGATCACCGAGGGCCTTGTGATCATGACCCTCGCGCTCCTGCTGTCGACGCGCCTCTCGGGGATGGTCGGCGGCGTCATCGCCCTCGTGCTGTTCGGGCTCGGCTGGATCGGCGGCATCGTCGGCGGCATCGGCGCCGCGTTCGACAACGCCGGCATCACCCACGTCGGCACCGCGACGAAGCTCATCCTCCCGACCGACGGGCTCTGGCGCGGCGCCGTGTACGCGCTCGAGCCGCAGTCGCTCGTCGCGACCGGCGCCCAGGCCGGACCGGCCGCAGCCGCGAACCCGTTCTACGCGGCGGCCGCGGCCCCGCTCTCGTTCGAGCTCTACGTGGTCGGCTGGATCGCGGTCGTGCTCGCTCTGGCGATCGTGTCGTTCCAGACGCGCGAGCCCTGATCCGCGCTAATCCGCCGGGCGGTCGTCCGCCACGATGAACGTCTTCCCCGAGCCCAGGACCGCGTAGTGGGTCATGTCCGTCCCGGGCTTCGCGCCGTGCCAGTGCCGCTCGCCCGCGGGGATGTACGCGACGTCACCGGCACGAACGGCGCGCTCCTCGTGCTCGGTCGCGACGATCCCCTCGCCCGAAGTCACGATGAGGATCTGGTCGGTCGTGTGGGTGTGAAGCTTGTTCCGTGCGCCATCGTGGAACGTGATCTCGGTGAGCCGGAGGTCCCGCGCCTCGTCGCCGATGACGGTCTGCGCATCCGCCGCGCCGATGAAGATCTCGCCGGTGCTCCGCTGACGCTTGTCGGGGGCCGGATGCTCGATGCGCATCCCTTGAAACTAGCAAACGCCGCCCGGCACTCGGCGGATCCGAGAGCCGGGCGGCGAAAAAGCTGACCTGTCGCGTCGCGGTGGTTAGGCGGCGATCGCCTGGAGCATGTCCAGGAGCGACTTCGTGTTCGTCGGGGTGGTGAAGATCTTCGGGCCTGCATACACGATGAGGACGAGGACGATGAGGATGAGCAAGATGATCCCGATGATCATGCCCGCGCCGAAACCGCCGTCGCCTGTCGTGCCGCCACCGGGCGTGTTGACGTTGGTCTGACCCATAGCGCTTGTTCTCCTCTCACAAAAGCCGCGCTACGGGTGTTCCCGTGCGCTTTGGGAGGACACAAGCAGGCTTGATGCCAATAAGTCAGAACGGTCCGGCAAGCTCCGGCGGGGCAAAGAGGTCGGCCGGCTGCTGCCACCACTGATCGACCAAGCGACCGCCTGCCCGGGTGAGCAGCGCCGCGAGCGTGTCGGCCGGCTGGCCGCCGGCGGCTGCGATGACGACGATGCGACCGGCTGCGAGCTCGGCGCCGTAGCGCCCGCGGACCTCGCGCGGCAGCCGGTGACCCAGGCGATGGAGCAACCGGGACGGCCCGCGCTCGTCCTTCCCCGGGTACCAGGCCCGCTCGCCCGCGATCCGCTCCGAGCGGGAGGCATCGCGGGCGATGACCGAGACCTCCTGCGGCCGCACGTCCGAGTCCGCGAGGATCCCGATCGCGTTCTCCGCGCTGGCGTCATCCTCGAACGACGCGGCCGCGACCATTCCGCCGGCGGCATCGGGGAGATACGAGGACACGGCCACTACGCGCGCCAGAGTAGGACAGGGACCCGCATCTCGTCCGCGGTCATGCCGCCGTGCGCGCCACGATGGAGCACGACCTGGCCGTCCACGCGGACGACGCTCGCGGCGCGATCGTCGCTGAGCATCGCGAGCACCTCGCCGATGCGTTTGCGCGCGAGCGCCGGATCGCCGCGGCCGAAGAGCCCCGCTTCGATCGCCTCGTCGCGGTCGATCAAGAGGAACGTCCCGGGATAGGCCTGCTCGAGGTACGCGTTGACGTCGGCAGCGCGATCGGTGTGCAGGAACACGAGGCGCGGCTCACCGGCGATCGGATTGCGCAGCAGGGCCCGAAGCTCGCGGTCGGCCTCGAGGTCGATGAGCCGAGCCGGGTCGACGCTCGCATGCCCGTGGTCGGCGGTGAGGATCACGAGCGTGTCGCCCGGCTCGCGGTCGCCGAGCGCACGCTCGAGGTCGCGGTCGAGCAGCGCGGCCTCCGCGGCGTGCTCGGGGCCGCGCGGGCCGTACCAGTGGGCGACCGTGTCCACGCCGGACCAGTACGCGTAGATGTAGAGCGGTGAATCGTCCTCCGCGCGCCCGTCCAGCAGCTGGCGCACGCGCACGCCCATCGTGGACGGCAGGAGGTAGCCGATGTACGTCGCCTCTGCCGCGTGCATGCGCGTCATCGCCTCGTTTCGGAAGATCTCCGGTTCGACGATGTACGAACGGCCGCCGTGGTCACGGATCGCCTTGTGGATCGAGGGCACCTTCGCGAACTTGCGCGGATCGATCGAGCGGTCGTCGAAGAACGAGCCGCGACGGTGAGCGGCGGTGCCCCAGCGAAGCATCTGGGCAACTGCCGCGAACTCCTCGAGCCAGAGGAAGTACGCGATGTTGCCGTGCTCCTGTGGGGTCCGCGCGGTATGCATCGTGGTGACCGCGGCGGCAGTCGTCGATGGGAAGATCGTCGTCGCATCGATGAGCTGCGCGGCCTCATGGCGTGCGGCGCGGTCGAGCATCCGCGCGATGAACGGGATGTCGCCGGCCTTCGCGAGCCGTTGGAGCTGATCGCTGCCCAGCCCGTCGCACAGGACGACGACGATGTTCCGCACTCCGGACAGCAGCGCGGGATCGATCCCGCGGAGCGGAGGCGGATCCGCGGGACCTCGGGCGCCGCAGAGGTCGAGGACCGTCGCCGAGACGTTGACCAGCCCACCCCCGTCGTAGTCGGGCGGCCGGAAGCCGTGCGCGCGAAGCTGCTCGCGGAGCGCGTTCGGCATCGGGGCACGATACGCGAGGGGCGCCTAGACGGCTTCGGGTCCCGCCTCGTCGCGGACCTCGCGCGCGCCGGCACCATCGAGGACCTGCGCCGCGAGCTCGCATTCCCGCTCGGAGCACTGCACCGAGACGATCGCGCCGCCGTTCTGCACCACGCGGGAGAAGAGGTGCGCGTCCGGTGAATGCCGGCCGCTCGTGCGGCCGATGACGAAGCCGATCGCGGCCATCCCGCCGATCACACCGACCGCGCCGATCGCCAGACCGACCGGGTTCGTCGCGAGATTCCCCCAGGCCGCGAAGCCGGCCACCACGACGGCGCCGGCGGCAAGACCGAGGATCCCGCCCTCGAGGGCGTAGGTCTTTCCCCCGGCCTCGGCCGCACGCGACGGATCATCGCCGGTCATCTGCACGCGGCCGGCATCGAAGCCGGCCGCGTCGAGGGAGCGCATCGCCTCCACGGCTTTGCGGTCGTTACTGAAGATGCCGACGATCGTCTTGAGCGGAGTCCTATCGCTGACGACGGCGTGAGCCATGCGACCGGATGTCGCATGTCCCGTGCCTAATCGGGCTCGAATCGCTTCCGAACGCGGGCCAGCTCCCTGCCCAGGTCGGCCGGACCGGCGAGCGGCGCGGAGCACACCGTCCCGACGCACACGTATGCGGCCACGCGATCCGCCGGGTAGCCGCGGGCGACGATCCGCTCGCCGTCCCGCCCGGGCATCAGCCACTGGCGCGCGCCGTTCGGATCGTCACTGGCGAGCACGACCTGCCACAGCGTTTTCGCGACCGGGTCCTCGGCCGGCCCCACGACGACCGCGAGGCGCGGCTCGCTGAGCGCGCGGGCCACGGTCGAACCGAACGCCGCCGCAAACTGGCCCCACTGGCGGTACTCACCGACGAACCCGCGCAGCGCCCGGAGCGCGCTCCCGCGCCACTGGTCATCGCCGGTGAGCACGCCGAGCCGCAGGAGCGCGTCGGCCATCGTGGCGCCGTCGTCGATCGGCTTCTCGCGAATCGCGAGGCGCCCCGGTGCGTCCCGCTCCGGCGCGTCCCAGAACCCGCCGGCGGCGGGGTCCTCGAGCGTTCGGCGCATCGCGCCGGCCATGTCCGCTGCGGCCGCGAGGGCGTTCGGGTGCTGGCCGGTCTCGTACTCGTCCAGGATCGCCCCGATCGCGGCGCCGTAATCGGTGAGCAAGCCGCGCAGCTCCGGGCCGTCGCCGCGATCGAAGTGCGCGAGCGCCGTGCCGTCCCACATCCGCGAGCCGAGTGAGCGCATCACCGCGACCGCGCGTTCGTGCGGACCGTGCTCACCGAGCGCGTTCGCGGCCGCGAGGTACGCCGCGGCGGCGAGCGCGTTCCAGCCCGCGTAGATCCGCCGGTCCACGAACGGCGCGCCATGCGCCGCACGGCCCGCGGCGTCCATCGTGTAGTAGTGCTCGTCCGCGTCCTGCGATCCCGAGAACGCGTGCACGTCATCGCGCCAGAGCACCGTGTCCATCCAGCGCATCACGTCGTGGACGATCCGGTCGTAGCCCGCCGACGGAAAGGTGCGATGGGCCTCGCTGTAGATCGCCAGCAGCTCGGCGTTGTCCTCGAGCATCTTCTCGAAATGCGGGATGCCCCACGCCCGGGTGGTCGAGTAGCGGAAGAAGCCGCCCTCGATCGGGTCGTACATCCCGCCGGAGGCCATCGCGGCGAGCGTCTTGTGGAGCATCGCCGCGACGTCTCCACTCTGGGTCCGCCGGTACTCGTCGATGAGGAAGCGGAGCAGCTTCGGCTGCGGGAACTTCGGCTCGCGACCGAAGCCGCCGTACTCGGCGTCGTACTGACCGCGGATGAGCGCGCCGACCGCGCCGACGATCGACCAGTCGAGGTCGCCCGGGCTGTGCGCGTGCGCCGCGGCCTGGTGGGCCTTGAGCTCGCTCAGCCGGGGCTCGAGCTCGGACCGCTTGTCGCGCCAGATGTCGGCGATCTCCTCGACGTAGCGACGCATCGCGTCCGGCGGGATGTACGTCGCGCCGTTGAGGATCTCACCATCCGGCGTGAGGAACGCGGTCGTGGGCCAGCCGCCCATGTTGTAGCGGCGGTTGACGTCGGGACGCTCGTCGTTGTCGACGCGGATCGGGACATAGCGCTCGTTGATCCCGGCGATCACCGCGGGATCGCTGTACGAGGTCTCGTCCATGACGTGGCACCAGTGGCACCACACCGCGCTGATCGCAAGGAGCACCGGCTTGTCCGCGGACCGCGCGTCGCGGAACGCTTCATCGCCCCACGTCCGCCAGGCGATCTCGCTCGCGCGGTTGGGGCGCGGCGAGAAGTGGAAGTCGCTCACCCGATCTGATCGAGCTCGATCTTGTTGCCGAACGGATCGAACACGTAGCACCGCGACCAGCCGGCGAATTGGTCGGCATCTTCGGACCGCACGCCATCGGCCTCGAGCTCGCGGCGCATCCGCGCGACGTCGTCGACGCGCAGTGCGAAGTGCCGGCGCGGATGGAGCGCCAGGTCGGCCTCGACTGCAAGGTGGACGTGCGCGCCCCCGGGCACCTCGAACCAGAGACCGGGCCGGCCGCGCAGCGCGTGGGGTCGCTCGATCTCGCGGAGGCCGAGCTGCTCGGCGTAGAACCGCCGGGCCTGGGCCTCCTGACCCGCCGGATAGAAGACCTGGGCGTGGTGGAGCGCCAAAACGGGCATAAACCGAGTGTATTGAGGGTTCCGTCAGTGTCCGAAGAGTGCTGGAATCGGCATTGCAAGGCCTCTAGAATGAGCGTCGGAACACTCGCAGGAGGACCGTCTTGGCGATCGACACCACAGGGCAGGAGACAGGCACCAGCGACGCCGTCGTGACCCTCACCGCGAAGGCGTCCGAAAAGCTGAAAGAGATCATCGCGAAGCAGGGTCGCGCGGACCTGGCGCTCCGCGTGTACGTCACGCCGGGCGGGTGCTCGGGCTTCTCGTACGGCATGACCTTCGCCGACGGGGCGGAGGAGGGCGACGCGATCGTCGATCACGACGGCGTCAAGGTCGTCGTCGACCCGATGAGCGCGATGTACGTGAAGGGCAGCGAGATCGACTTCGTCGACGCGCTGATGGGCGGCGGCTTCGCGCTTCGCAACCCGAACGCCGT
>DATJHW010000014.1:0-26377 GCA_035493615.1 Saccharimonadales bacterium (SeqCode)
CGACGCGGCGCGGATCCGCTCGGCGAGCCGGTGCGAGATGATCCCGGCGCCCTTCGGCGGGTAGAACAGCTCGATCACCAGCGGCGCGTAGCGGTGCTCGGTGCCGGTCCGCTTCGCGTAGCCCTTCCGAAGCGACGACACCACGACCTTCATCAGCGAGATGTGTGGGATCCGGTGCTGCGCGAACGACGCCGCGAGCTGCGACGGCGGCATGCCCCACACCTTGGCCGTGTACGGGCCGAAGAACATCCCGTAGAGCGTGCGGCCCATGGCCTGGACGACCCAGTCCTCCGCCGAGACGAGGGGCTTCGGGCGGACCTTGCGCCGGATCGATTCCCAGAAGTAGTCCAGGAACGCGCGCGTCGCGACGATCGGCGACATGCTCTTCGCGATGTCCAAGGCCTCGAGCGGGTACTTGTAGTACTTGCCGCGGAACTTGATGCTCACGTTCTTCTTCCGCGCCGGGAAGCCGTCGGACGCGATCTCCTTGAACAGGTCGAGCACCCGCTGATTCCGCGCGTGATACGCGTGCGGGCCAAAGTCGAACCCCGCGCCGGTCTTCCCCGGAAGGGTCGTGGCGAGGCCGCCGAGGAAGCGCTGGGCCTCGAGCACGGTGACCTGATCGCCCTGCGCGGCGAGGCTCGATCCGGCGGCGAGCCCGCAGATCCCGCCGCCGATCACGACCGTGTGGGACACGGTCAAATCCTAGGGTTTCGCGCCTGCCTGCGCGTCGATCTTCCGCGCGTCACGGTCGACGAGCGCGAGCGCCATCGCGGCCACGCCGCCGAGGTACGCGTAGTACGGCTGCGTCGTCCATCGCGCGAGCAGGAGCGCGGCGAGGATGACCGCGCAGCCGGCGAACGTCGCGGCACCGAGCGTCGGCAGCCGCGCCCACAGGAAGGCGGCGAGCAGCCCGAGCGTGACGAGGATCTCCGCGGCGAAGAAGAACGGGAGCCAGTCCGTGACATCGGTGTACTGCTGCAGGAGGTTCAGCAGGTTGGCGCCCCACACCTCGGTGTGGAAGGTGAGCGTCGCCAGCTGCTGCGAGATGAACGGGCCGGGCGCCCAGAACAGGAACGGCAGCACGAAGACGGCGATGGTCGCGAGGCTTATGGCGCCGTAGCGGCGCCAGTCGCGTCCGGCGACAGCGAGGTGCCGCAGCACGAGTGGCAGGATCACGATCGCGAACTGCTTGAACGCGACGGCCCAGCCGAACGCGATCGCCGAGACGACGAAGGCGACGCGCCCCGCGCCCGTGTCGCGGTCCGCGAAGACGAGCACGGCAAGGGCGAGCACGACCATGAACGCCGCCGAGACATCGTTGGATCCGTCGACCGCGCGGAACGCACCGATGCCCCAGGTCGCGTACAGCATCGCGGGCAGCGCGACCCGATCCCATCCGGCGCGAAGCCCGACGATGCCGATCGCGGCGACGGTGAGGATGCCGGCAACGGTGTCGACCCGGGTGATGTCACCGAACAGCAGGTGCGCCGGCAGGTACCAGAGGAGCTCGCCCGGCGGGTAGACCAGCGGCGAGCCCGGCGGGATCGTCGACGTGAGCGGCACCGTGTACGGGTTGAGGCCGTGCAGCAGATTCACGAGTGCCTCCTGCGTCGCCCGAAGGACGTCGCTGCCGTCGATCAGCGGGATGCGCGAGATCCGCTCGCTCGCGCCGATGAGGAACGCGTACCAGACGATGAACGGGCCCTGATCCCGGCCAGACAGACTCAGGCCGAGGAGCACCACCCCCGCGATGAGCAGGACGACGCGATCCAGCTGCGGTGCGTCGAGCTCGATCCCGCCGACGCACCAGAACAGCCCGGCGAGGATCGCGGCGTCATTGGCCCGTGAGCGCACGAAGCCTGGCGAGGTCGCTCTCGAGGGCCCTGAGCTCCTGGCCATACGTGGTGAAATCGCCGTTCTTGAGCGCGGCCTGCGCATTCGCGTAGTGGTCCGACGCCGACTTCACGAGCTGGGCGATGGTCGCGGCCGACGGCGACGGCACGGGCGTGGCGCTCGCGCCGGGTGTCGCGCTCGGCCCCGGCGTCGGCGTCGGTGAGGGCCCGGGCTGGGTGACGATCGGCGCGCTGCCGAATAGCGCGTTCAGCGCGTTCGGGAACGAATCGGACATCGCGATCTTGTCCTGCGTGGCCAGGATCACCCGCTGGAGCTCCGGGAAGGTGTTGTTGTTGGCCTGCACGAACAGCGGCTCGACATAGAGGAAGGAATTGCCGACCGGCAGGACGATGAGGTTGCCGTAGATGACCGTGGCTCCGCCGCCGACCGCGAGCAACGACGTCTGCTGCCGGATCGTGGCATCGGCGGTGATCCGGGACTCGATCTGGAGCGGCCCGAAGATCGCGCGGCTCTGCGGCAGCTTCAGCACGCGCAGCTTCCCGTAGTCAGATGGATCGGCCCGTCCGGCCATCCACGCGACCATGTTGTCGCGCTGCGTGCCGGCTGGGGTCATCGGCACGAACAGGAAGAACTCACGGCTGGACGAGCCCGGCAGCTGCGCCGTCACGTAGTACGGCTCGATCGGCTGGGCCGACGCGCCGGCGTTGAAGTTCTCGTTCGCGATCCGCCACGCGTCGTTTCGGTTGTAGAAATTGTCGGGATCGGTCATGTGGTACGTCGCGAAGATCTGGGTCTGGATCGTGAACAGCTGCTCCGGGTAGCGCAGGTGGGCCTGCAGCGACTGCGGCATCTCCGCGATGGGCTTGAACAGCTGCGGGTAGATGTTCCGCAGCGTCCGTAGCACCGGATCCTTGTCGTCGACGACGTAGTAGGTGATCGAGCCGTCGTACGCGTTCGTCACGACCTTCACGCTGTTGCGGATGTAGTTGATGTCCGCGGCGTCGAGCTTCGATGTCCGCCCGGAGGCGCCGTAGCGCGCGCTGTACGGGTAGCTCGTGCCGGTCGTGTACGCATCGTTGATCCAGTACTGCTGGCCGTCCGCGATGACGAGATAGGGATCGGGGTCGTAGCTCAGGAACGGGGCGATGAGCTGCTCGCGTTCGCTGATCTGGCGGTGGAAGAGGACGCGCGAGCTGCTCGAGAGCTGGGTCGAGATCAGCAGGTTGAGATCGCCGAACCGGATCGCGAACAGCAGCCGATCCCAGAGACTCGAGACGCCGATGCCGCCGCCGCCCGAGAACCGCGTGGTCGCATCGTTGGGCTGCTGGGCGTAGTCGAACTCGTCCTGGCTGGTGCCGACGATGGCGTAGTCGTTCGTCAGCTCGCCGTAGTAGATGCGCGGCTGGTCGATCTTCGGCTGACCGACCGGCGGGATGTCCTGCAGGACGAAGCCGGGCCGGCCCTCGATGCCGACCGAACCCATCGGGGTCATCACCGCTCCGAAGCCATGCGTGTAGTAGAGGTGCTTGTTCACCCACGTCTGCGCGGCAACGGGCAGCTGGTTCGTCGCGAGCTCGCGCGCCGACAGCATGACCGGGGTCTCTTTGCCGTCGATGATGTAGCGGTCGACGTCGACGTCGTTGAACGCGTAGTACTGGCGCAGCGCCTGGAGCTGCTGGTACGCGGCGAGCAGCGGGCGATAGTCCCACAGGCGCACGCTCGTGGTGTCGGCGAATTCCGTGCGCACGTCGGATTCGAGTGGATCGTTCGCCACGTCGGCGCTCGACTCGTCCACGTTCGTGAGCGAGTACGCCTGCCGCGTCGCGTCGATGTTGCGCGCGATGTACGGCCGTTCCTTGTTCAGCTGGTCCGGCGTCACCACGAACCGATCGATGAGCGATGGGTACACGCCGAGGAGGAGGATCGACGCGACCAGCCACAGGCCCAGCGTGCCGGCCAGCACCCAGAGCGTGCGGAAGAACGCGTTCGCGAACATGGCGATGGCCGCGATCGCGACCACCACGGTGAGGATCTCGAGCGCGGGCAGGCGGGCGTTGATGCTCGTGTAGCCGGCGCCCGTGAGGACGGTCTCGTCGCGGAACAGCAGGTCGAACTGATCGAGCACGTACCCGAACGCGATGAGCGCGAGGAAGACGCCGCCGAGGATCGAGAGGTGCGCGCGGGCGGGACGGGCGAGCGCGAGCGCGTTCCGCGCGGAGACGCCGATGTCCGCGCCGGCGAGCGGCTGCGTGGCGACACCGATGACGCCGCGGACGATGTACAGGGCCACGACGCCGATGGCGATGAGGATGACCGCCGCGAGCAGCCACCCGCGCACGAACTCGAGGACCGGCAGGGTGAAGAAGTAGAAGCCGATGTCCCGGCCGAAGACCGGATCGGTCGTGCCGAACGGAACGCCGTTCAGCCACCGGAGGAGCGGGTCCCACTCGTCACCGCCCGCGAGGCCGAAGAAGAACGCCGGCACGAGCAGGACCGGCGCCAGTCGCAGGGTGAGGGCGAACGCCCCGGTGCGCTTGCGCGCGTCGGAGTCCACGACCAAGCGCGGCACCTGTGGCCGGAGCGCGAAGTACAGATTCGGGAGCGCGATCAGGAAGAACGCGATGAGGAAGACGATGAACGCCCAGAACCCGGCGGTGTACCGGCGGAGGAAGACCGCGTCGAGGCCGAGGCTGCGGAACCAGAGCAGGTCGGTGAGGAATCCGACGAGCGGCGCGAACACGAGCGGAATGAGGAACAACGCGACGAGGACGATCGTGATGATCGTGGTGAGCCGGTTCGCCGGGCGGCGCGGGCCGCGGGTGCGACGGAGCCCGGGCAGGTCGACGCGGGACCAGTCGATGTTCCCCCAGTCGCCGCGACCGGGGCCGTTCCTCACCACCTCACTGTAGGCGGCGGCCTGGCGACCGCTGGCTCCGCCAGATGTCGCACCATCGAGGGATGCGACGCACCGTCTTCGCGATCCTCGCCGCCATCGCGTTCGCCGCGTGCACGCCCGTCGCCGTCGCGCCGAGCCCCTCGCCCTCGGCCAGCCCCCCGCCGTCGCCGGTCCCGCTCGCCTCCGAGGACGTGGCGGTGCCCGATGCGACACCCGACGTGACGCCGCTGCCCGGTACCACGCCGTTCCCGACGCCCGGGCCGACGATCACCCCGGGGAGCACCCGGGTGATCGGGACGATCGTGCACCCCGACGGCTCGCCCGCCCAGGGCATCTGCGTGGTGCTCGAGAAGGGCATCTGCCCGATCGCGACCGACGCGCAGGGCATCTGGTTCACCGACATTCCCGCCGGCCCGATCGGGTGGAACTTCATCTACAAGATCGATGGCCAGGAGGCCGGGCGCCAGATCGTCGCGGGCACCAACGGCGGCGAGCTGCGCCTCCCGGTCTTCGTCCTCGAGGGGTAGGCCGGGCCTAGCTGTTGCGGGCGGCGACCTCGGCGAACAGATCGCGGTACTTCTCCACCACGACCGGCCAGGTGTAGGTCCGCTCGACGAACCGCCGGCCGGCCTCGCCGAGCCGGTCCCCCAGATCCGGTCCGGCGACAAGCAGCTCGCCGATCTCCGCGAACTCCATCCACGAGCGGTACGCGAGACCGGCGCCCGCGCGTGCGGCCATCGAGGACAGCACCGGCGACCGGCCGTCGACGATGACCGGCCGCCCGGCGGCCCACGCTTCCAGGGTCACCATCGAGAGCGACTCGAGCAGGCTCGGCATGACCAGCGCGGACGCGCCGGCGAGCCCGTCGAATTTCTGCTGATCCGAGAGCGGACCGATGTGCCGGATGCGCGGATCGGACGGCACCGGCATCTCCGGGTCACCGCGCCCGGCCAGGACGAGCGTCACCGGCGTCGCGCTCACGTCGCTCTGCCAGCGCAGGAAGTGGTCGAACAGGGTGCCGCAGCCCTTGCTCTCGACGATCCGGCCGAGATAGAGCAGGTACGGGCGCTCGAGGCCGAACCGGGCGCGAAACCGCGCGCCGTCGCGGTCCGCCGGCACGTCGACGCCGACGCCGACGACATCGCCGCCGATGCGCTCGTTGCCGAACGTGCGGTGCACCAGCCGTCGTTCCTCGACGGAGTTGTACGCGAACGCGCGAGGCGCGTGAAAGAGCCGCTTGTACACCGAGAGCCGCAGCGCGGGCTCGTCGTGCGCCGTCGGGACGAGCACCGCGCGCTCGGGCACGAGCGGCAGGCCGTACACCGTCGGGTAGTAGATGTAGGTGAAGAACAGGACCGCGTCGTAGTCGGAGCCGTAGCGGCGCAGGTGCTCGAGCAGGTCGGGCGCGACCGGGCCCTGCGCGCGCACGAACGCATCCTCGGCCGCGAGCGGATGGATCTTCGCGAACGCGCGATGTTCGCGCAGCCGGAAGTCGCGCGACCGGCCGCCTTCGACCGGGAAGCGGTGCACCGGAACGCCGTCCACCTCGTCGATGCCGGCGGTGTAGACGTTGGCCCAGGTCCAGTAGTCGGCGGCCGTCGTCGTGGCGACCGCGAGGTCTGCGTGCGGCCGGAGATGGGCGACGAGCTCGCGGGCGTGGGTCTCGGCGCCGCCGCTCACGTTCCCGTAGCGCTGGACCACGACGAGGACACTCGGCCGATCGCTCACCGGGCCGTCGCCTCCACGAGACGCTCGAGCCGCTCGTCGAACGCGGCGTACGAGCACTCGCGCTCCACGTAGGCGCGACCGTGCCCGCCGAGTGTGTCGCGCTCGGCCTCCAGGGCCTCGAGCGCGGCGCCGAATCCGCCGTCCGCGTAGCTGCGGCCCGCGCGCGCACGTTCGGTCTGCCCGCTCGTGACGAGGTTCGCGCGATGCACGAGGACCGGCGTGCCGTGCTGCCAGGCCTCGAACAGCACGATGCCGAGGCTCTCCAGGCGCGACGGCTGCACGAGCGCGACGGCTCCGGCGAGCGCGCCGGCCTTGTCGTCCTCGCTCACCCGCCCCAGGGCCCGTACGTCCGGGCGGTCGGGGATCACCATGCGCACGGTCCCGGCGAGCACGAGCGTCGTGTCGGGCGAGCCGCCGCGTTCGCGGTGAGCGATCCACTCGGCGAGGAGCTCGTCGCAGCCCTTGCCCTCGCTCACCTGGCCGAGATAGAGGACGTACGGGCCGGCGATCCCGTGCGCGGCGCGGAACGCCGCGACATCGGCCGCGGGCGGAGGGCCGAGGGCGTAGCCCAGGACCTCGTCCGGGACCTGCTCGTTGTGGAAGCGCGCGTGGACCATCGCGCGCTCCTCGGGCGTGAGATAGCCGATCGCGCGCGGCAGGTGGAACAGCGGGCGGTACGGCGCGAGGCGCAGCGGGTACTCGTCGTGCGCCGTCGAGATCAGCGCGGCCCGCTCGGGCACGATCGGCAACCCGAGCGCGGTCGGGGCGTAGATGTACGTGTAGAAGAGGATCGCGTCGTACTCGCCGCCCTGCCGGTGGAGGAACTCGAGCAGCTCGGGCGCGACCGGGCCCTGATGCGCCGGCCACGCGAGCTCGTCGCGGACGTGATGGTCCTCCTCGAGCACGCGATGCTCGAACGCCTTGAACTCCGGATCGCGGCCCGCGGTCACGGCGAAGCGGCGGACGAGGAGACCGTCGAGGAAGTCGTTGCCCGGGTCGTAGTACGGCGCCCAGGTCCAGTAATCGAGCGCGGTCGTCGTCGCGATCTCGACGGTGTGGCGCTGCGCGAGCCGCTGCGCCACGAGCCGCGCGTGCTGCTCCGATCCGCCGACGACCTCGGCGCCGTAACGCTGGACCACCAGCAGGAGCCGCCGGCCGGTCACCTAGAGGCCGATGAGGTAGCGCATGGCGTTGCGCTCCGGCGACAGGAGCCGCCGGAGGATCCCGACCTGGCGGACGCAGCTCGCATAGCGCTCCGGCCGCTGGATCTCGCGCATCGCGCGGGCAAGCTGCGCGGTGTCGCGCGCCACGAGGCCGGCGCCCTCGTAGAGCCGGAAGCCCGGCGTGTCCGAGAAGATGCACGGCAGGCCCGCCCAGATCGCCTGCGTGACGACCGCGCTCTGGAACACATCCTCGTAGAAGAGGACGACGCAGTCCGAGGCCACGACGTACTGGCCCATCGTCTCGTAATCGGTGTTGAGGATCACGTTCGGATGCGCGGCGGCGACAGCCGCCACCTCCTGGAAGTAGCCGCGCTCCCACTGCGACTCCGTCCCCGAGAGCACGAGCACGGCGTCGTCCGGCAGCGCCTCGATCACCTCGATGTACCGCTTGCGCTTGAAGAAGAATCCCGGCGACACGAACACGAACGCGTCCTGCGGTAGCCCGAGGCGCTCGCGCAGCGCGCGCTTCTCGGCCGCATCCTTCGGCAGCGTGGTGTCCTCGAGCGGCATCACCACGAGCGGCACGAGGTCGCGCTTGCGCGCGTCGCGCGTGAGCAGCCCGACCCAGAAGTTCGAACGGTGCGAGTGCACGAGGATCCGCGCCGGCAGCCAGCCCATGAGCGCCAGGATCGCGCGGTACGCGAGGAACCACACGGCGATCCGCAACGCGACCGACAGCGCGCGGACCCACTCGAGGTACCAGGCGTAGCTCGGCCGGTAGTGGAGCGCGTGCGACAGCTTGCGGTAGTGATGGAACTTCTCCGGTTCGATCTCGTGCATCGAGACGACCGACGGGATGCCGCGCAGACGCAGCCGCGCGAGCGCCCGGACGAACGGGATGTCGCTGTAGATCCCGGCCTCGTGCTCGAAGATCACCGCGTCGGTGCCCTTGGCGACGTAGCGCAGCTTCTGCGCGAGGTCGGCCGCGTCCAGGTGCTTCGTGCCGACGAATGTCGCGCGATGGCCGGCCGCCCGGAGGCCGTCGCAGACCGCGAGCGCGTAGTGGTGGATGCCCGACCGCCGGTCGCTCGACACGACCGCGAGCTCGCGCGCCCGGTAGGCCGGGAGCTCCCAGCCGGCGAGCGCGAGCGCGCGATCCAGATCGTCCGCCACCGCCTCGGGCGTGAACGCGAGGAGATGGCGGTGGCCGCGCGCGATGACGTCCTTGCGGAGCGCCGCGTCGCGGACGATCCGCTCGAGCGCCGCCGCGACCGTGTCGGGATCGGTTCCCGAAAGGAGGATCCCGGCGTCGCCAAGGGTGTCCGGGATGGCGCCCGCGTCGCTCGCGACCACCGGCAGGCCGGCGCGCATCGCCTCGAGCAGCGGCACGCAGAAGCCCTCGTGCTCGGAAAGCGTGACGAAGGCCGTGGCGCCCCGGTAGTAGGCGACGAGCGCGGACATCGGCACCGTCCCGGTGAGGGTCACGGCATCCTCCAGGCCCCGGGCCCGGATCGCCTCGCGCACCTGCCCCAGGTACGACCCGGACATCGCGTGCGAGCCGACGAGCCAGAGCCGCGCGGTCGGATCGCTCTCGCGGTACTTCGCGAACGCCGCGACCACCGTGTGCACGGCCTTCTGCGGCAGGATCTGCCCGACGGCGAGGATGTCGGTGCGCTCGTCGGAGAGCTCGCGGAGGATCGCCGGATCGGGCGCGACGTCGAACGCGGACCAGTCGACGATGATCGGCACGACCGCGGTCCGATCGAAGCCCGCGCGCACGAGCTCCTTCTGGTTGTAGCGGCTGTCGGCGATGCCCAGCTCCGACACCCTGGCGAACTCGGCCAGCTGCTGGCGGCCGATCTCCGAGTAGCGGCGGGCGTGCTCGTTCAGGCCCTCGAAGAAGTGCGCCGGCGTGATGTTGTGGTAGACGACCGTCTTGCGATGCGGCAGCTTCGCGACGTCCCACAGCGCGTCGTTGCCCATCGAGATGTGGACCTGGAGCGACGTGCCCTCCACCGGGACCTGCTCGAGGTCGGCCGACGGCCGCGCGAACTGGGCGACCTCCGGCTTCGCCTCGGCGGCGAAGAGGTCGGAGCCGACGCCGCGGGACCAGTACAGGCGCTGGAGCTCGAAGCAGTCGTTGCCGACGGCGTCGCCGTACGCGAGGGTCGGCGCGAACTGGTGCGCGGTCTTGAGCCTCACAGGCCGAGGGCCTCGCGGGTCTGTAGGGCGACGCGATCGGGATCGAAGGCCCGCAGGCGCTCGCGTCCGGCCGCGACGAGCCGTTCGCGCAGCTCGGGCCGCTCGAGCACGAGGCCGACGGCCTCGGCGGCCTGCGCGAGGTCGCGGTCCTTCAGCAGGATGCCCGCGCCATCCACGGTCTCGCCGACCGCCGCGGCGTCGCGGGCGATCACCGGTACGTCGAACTTCATCGCCTCGAGCAGCGGCACGCCGAAGCCCTCGTGCTCTGACAGCGAGACGAACGCGCTCGCCGATCGGAAGTACGCGACGAGCTCGGCCGTGGAGACGGCGCCCGCGAACGTGACCGACGGCTCGAGGTGCAGCGCCTTGACCAGCTCGGCCAGCCGGGCGTGGTACTGCGGCTGGTCGCGATAGCCGCCCACGAGGACGAGCCGGGCGTTCGGATCGATGCAGGCGCGGTAGTACGCGAGCATGCGGATGAGGTCGTCCTGACGCTTGTGGGGCGACACCCGTCCGACGAAGAGGAGGAGCGGCTGGACGCCGTCCCACCGCGCCATGATCGCGTCATCCGGTGCGCGGTCGTACGCGTGCCAGTCGATGAGGATCGGTACGTGCGCCGTGCGCGCGTAGCCCGCGGCGTCGAGCTCGCGCTGATTGAACTCGGAGACGCCGATCGCGAGCTCCATGGCCGGCGCGAGCTCCGCGAGCTGCCGCCGCCCGAGGCGGGCGTATGTCGCGGCGTGCGCGTTGATGCCGCGAAAGAACTCGGCCGGCGTGATGTTGTGGTAGACGAGCACCTTGCGCGCGCGCAGCTTCGCGAGCTGCGTGAACACTTCGTTCCCCATCGAGAAATGGAGGAGCACGAGATCGTCCGGCGAGACGTCGCGGAACAGCCGGCGGTACGGCAGCACCTCGTCGGCCCCGGCCTTCGCCTCGATCGCGTACGCGTGGGCCTCGTGGCCCCAATCCCGCAGCCGCCGCTGCAGTGCGAACACGTGGTTGCTCATCGCGTCGCCCGGTGCGAGCACCGGGTGGAACTGGTGGACCCGCGTCATCGCGGGGGCGTCCAGCCGATGACCGCGTAGTCGCGATCGCCGAACAACGTCGCGTTCAGGAGCTTGACGTTGTCGCGGACCGGTCCCGCCGGCACGCTCTCGTCGAGGCGCGTTTCGGTGGGCTGCGAGGTGCGCGTCTCGACGCGGTCGTAGCCCTCGACCTCGAGGTAGAAGCGGAAGAGGTCGGGCGGGATCGGGCGGCGATGCTGCGGGTCGAGCCAGAACGTGTGCGCGCCAACGGTCAGCGTGGCCGGGTTGGGCGTCACGAACACCACCGGCGATCCGGGTACCAGCGCGCGGCGGGCCTCGCGGAGGATCGAGACCAGCTCGCCGGGCTGCACGTGCTCGGCGACGTGGCGGCAGTAGAGGCCGTCGATGCTTCCGTCGGCGAGCGACCGCAGATGCGACAGACCGTCGGCGGTGATCGCCTCGAGGCCGCGCTCGCGCACGCCGTCGTTCATCGTCGCATCGGGATCGACGCCGTAGCCGCCGATGCGCTTGTCGCGCAGCAGCTCGAGGAAGGTGCCGCGGCCACTGCCGAGATCGAGCACGCGCGTGCGTCCTCGAAAGAGCTCGACGAACGACTCGGACTGGCTGCGGATGACCGCCTCGTCGCCCGAGAACCGTGCCGCGAAGTACTTGCTCTCGAGATCCGCGGCCACCTCGTCCTTCTGCCAGCGCCGCCACTCCCGCTCCAGGCGGGCGAGCCGCTCCTCGAACTGCGGGGACGGCGCGTCGCGCTGGTCGATCACCGCCTGCGCCAGGAGCTGGTTGATCCGCTCCTGCCGGTCCGTGATCGCGGCGAGCCACCAGCGCACGAGCCCGATGACGACGCGGCGGCCGAGCGTGATCGCCGGGCCGACGAAGCGGCGGTGGCTCGTCGCGTCGTAGGTCGCCTCCTCGGCCAGGGTGTCCTGCAGGGCCGGGAGCGGGTCGCCGAGGTCCTCGCTGAACAGCGCGCGGCCGCCGGGCAGCGGCAGCTCGAGCGCCGCTCGCACGTCGTCGCCGTAGGCACCGCTCGCGCGCTTCCGCTGCACACGCTCGCGGATCTCCGCCTGGATCGCCGCCAGGTCCACCGGCCCGTCGTTCACGGCCGGAGCGTAGTCATTCGCATTCCCAGCGGTGCGGGATGCGAGCCATCCCCATCTCACGACCCGGGCCGGCGATGACGCGGAAGGTGATGCCCTTCTCGAGATAGTCGTAGTAGCGGTCCTGCGGATCGGTGATCCCGACGTCCGCGTCGAACCCGCCGGGCAGGAGCGCGAGTGACGGCATCACGAACCGCACCACACCTTCCGTCTTCGGGGGCACCGTGATCTCGTCGCTCGCGGTGTTCGTGCAGTACGCGGAGATCCCGTCGTCGCGGTAGACGCAGACGCCGAACACCGCGTCGGCCACGAGCTGCGGGTTGCGATACGCGATCTCGATCGACGCCGGCCGGCCCGACTCGAGCACGACGCGCTCGGCGCCATCCTGGTCGAGGATCCGCGCGCGCACGATCTCGACCGTGCGGTCGCCCTTGCGGCCACCGATCTCGCCGCGGGCCGCGCGCTCGCGCTGCTCCTTCTCACCGACCTTGAGGTGGTACGCGTTCACCACATCGCGCACCGTCCCCGACGCGCTCACCACACCCTGGTCGAGCCAGATCGCGCGATCGCAGAGCCGCGCGACCGCGCCGAGATCGTGCGTGACCAGGACGATCGTCTTGCGCGCCTTCCGGAATTCGGCGATGCGGGCGAAGCACTTGTGCTGGAAGTACTCGTCGCCGACGGCGAGGACCTCGTCGACCAGCAGCACGTCCGGGTCGAGGTGGATCGCCACGGCGAAGCCGAGGCGCATGTACATGCCGCTCGAGTACGTCTTCACCGGGGCGTCGAAGAAGCGGCCGATATCGGCGAACTCCTCGATCGCCGGCATCTGGCGCTGCATCTCCTTTCGCGAGATGCCGAGCAGCGAGCCGTTGAGGAACGCGTTCTCGCGGCCGGTGAAGTCCGGATGGAAGCCCGCGCCGATCTCGAGGAGCGCCGAGACGCGGCCCTCCACCTCGAGCGTGCCGGTCGTGGGCTTCGCCGTGCCCGCGATGAGCTTCAGCAGCGTCGACTTCCCCGAGCCGTTCGCGCCGACGACGCCGAAGGCCTCGCCGGGCTCGACGTTGAAGCTCACGTCCCGGAGCGCCTGGACATCCTCGGCCGGCACGACCTGCCGGAGCGCGACCTCCTTGAACGTGCGCCGCCGCTCCCGGTGCAGGCGATACGTCTTGGTGACGTGATCCGCGCGGACCGCGCCGATCACCTGCGGCCCGTCAACATGTAGAAGAACCCGAGCACGTCGGCCACGGGCGTGCCGTCGAGGCGGCGAAAGAAGCCGGGGTGCCGCCAGAGCAGCTCCTCGAAGCCGGGGCGCGTGTACGGCGGGTAGACGCCGGCGGAGACGATCCGCACGTCGCGCAGCCCCGCGTCCCGCGCGATGGCGGCCCACGCGCGCTTCGGCAGGTCGCTCTCGTAGATGCCATCGGCGAGATGCTCGTCCTGGGCCATTCGCGCGCGCTCGGCCCAGCGGTAGAGCGACACCTTGCGCGGGACGATGTCCGCGTAGAACAGCCCGCCCGGCCGCAGCACGCGAGCCATCTCAGAGATCACGAGACCCGGCTCGCGGAAGTGCTCGAGCAGGCCGCCCGAGAGCACGACGTCGAACGACCGGTCCGCGAACGGCAGCGCGAGCGCGTCGCCGAACAGCGCCTCGCCGCGCAGACCGCTGCGCCGGAGGTTCTCGCGCACGGCGCGTACCGCGTACGGGGCGTAGTCCACTGCGACGAGCCGGTAGGTGCGCTCCTGCCCGAGCCGGACGAGCAGCCGCCCCGAGCCAGCGCCGATCTCGACCGCGTTGCCGCCCGGCGGGAGCATCGGGCGCAGGTAGCGGACCTTCGTGTCATCGATGAAGTTGTAGACGTCGCGTCGCGCCGGGTCGTAGAGCTCGGTGTCGCGGATCGGCCGATCCCACGCCGCGGCATCGCCCTCGCGATAGCGGGACTCGTGCTCCTCGTGCACGTGCGCGGTGTGGTCGGCGGTCAATCCGGGGCCGCGTCGGGAATGTCGAGCTCATGGCGCCAACCGCCGTCCATCACATGGGACTTGTCCACGTCGAGCCCATCCATGCGCCGAAGGCGATCGATCACCTGGCGGCGCGCAGCGTCCCTGGCGGCCTGCGCCCTGACATCGCCGATTTCCGGGGTTTTCTTGGACATTGGTGCCCTCCGCGCAGGTAAGACGATATGCGGAACGGTCGACAGCCAGACGACCAAATTACCCGCCGAAGGCTTGACCCACGGCGCACCGAACGGAACCGCTCGGTGCCACGCTCGGCGGTAAGGTGCGCCTGAATCCGCAGATACCTGCGTCTGAACGCGCGCGCACAGGAGGAGCTTCATGCGCAGCCTAGCCGCTCTGGCGCTCTGCGTCAGCCTCATCGCGTCCCTGCTCTCGCTTGGATCCACCGTTCAGGCCAACGACGCGACCGCCGCACCGCAGACCGCGGCGTGCACCTCGAGCGTCGGCCCGGGCATCCCGCCGCCATCGAGCGTGCCGTCCGGCATCCCGGGCTTCCACGCCGCGTGGTACGGCCAGTCCGGCTACATGACCCTGTGCCCCGGCGACACCGCGACCGCGGTGGTCGCGATGTACAACTCCGGGTCGTTCGGCTGGGTGAGCGGAGTGCTTGGTCAGGTGGCGTACCTCGGCACCTGGAATCCGATCCCGGGCCAGGACCAGCCGAGCGCGCTCGGCGGCGATGGCCAATTCGGCTCGCCGAACACCGGCTGGCCGCGCTACAACCGCGTCGCGATCCAGCCCGCGCAATACGTCGGACCGAACCAGATCGCGTGGTTCCAGTTCGGCATTAAAGCGCCGCAGACCCCCGGTACGTACGACCTCTACATCCGTCCGCTCATCGAGGGCGCGCAGTGGATGGAGGACTACGGCATCTTCTGGCGGATCACCGTTCCGCCGACCGCACCGGTGGGCGCACCCGCGAAGCTCGGCTGCACCGCCAGCCCGTCGAGCATCGTCGCGGGATCGGGTCAGACCTCGACCATCACGGTGTCCGTGCAGGACGCGAACGGGCAGACCGTGACGACCGACAACGGGCGCAGCATCACGCTGTCGCAGGCCGGCGTCACGAGCAGCCTCGACGGCGGCGCGAACGGCGGCTCGTCCACCAAGACGACGACCAACGGCGTCGCAACGTTCTCGCTCGCGGCGTCGTCGACCGGGTCGACGGGCAACGATCAGCTCTCGGCGGCCACCGCGAATCTGAGCGGTTGCACCGCGACCGTGACGTTCACGGCCGCCGGGGCCGCGACCCGCGTCGACGTCGCCCTCGGCCAGTCGGAATTCCCGGCGGGCACGCCGAAGACGACGGCGGTCACCGCAACGCTGAAGGACTCGACCGGCGCGACCGCGCCGGCCTCCACGACGCAGACCGTCACGTTCAGCGTCGACAACACCTCGATCTGCACGGTATCCCCGACGACCGCGACGATCGCGCAGGGCGCGAGCAGCGCGGGGACCACGCTCACGACGACCGGCGCGCCCGGCAGCTGCACCGTCACGGCGTCGGTGCCCGGGCTCACATCCGGCTCCGCGACGGCATCGGTGCTGTCGGCCGGCCCGGCCGCGAAGCTCGCGATCACGGGCAACTCGTGCGTGAACACGCCGACCACGTCCAGCACCCCCGGCTCGTCATGTGACGTGACGGTCCAGGTCCAGGACGCGGCGGGGAACCGGGTCTTCGGACCGACCCCGATCACGCTCGATCTCTACGTCCCCGGCACGACCAACCACTGCGGGGCGACCGTGACGAGCTCGACGCCCGCAGGCGGCGCCGGGAATCCCGCCACGGCAAGCACTCCGTCGACGGGGACGACCGTCACCTTCCACATCGCTGACGCGATCGCGGAGTCGTGCACCGCGACCGCGACGTCCGGCTCCCTCACGCCGGCATCTGCCACCATCTCGTTCAGCGGGTCGGGTACCCCGACGCACCTCAGCGCGACCGCCTCGCCGGATCCGATCCCGGCGAACGGCTCATCGAATTCGACGATCACGGTCTGCGTCAAGGACGCAGCGAACAACACGGTCACGTCGGTGAGCGACTCGATCAATCTCACGTTCACCTCGAGCACCGGTGGCGCGGCTCACGCGACCACCGGTCCCGACCTGACCCCGAAGACCACGAGCGGCGGTTGCGCCGCGTTCGTGGTCACGTCGACGACGAATCCACCCGCGACCGACACGTACACCGCAAGCGATCTCTCGCGCAGCCTGCCATCCGCGACGGTGACGGTCACGACGCAGTAGCCCAGGCGCCGCGCGCTGAACGGCCCCGCGAGCACGCTCGCGGGGCCGTTCTCGTTCTGTGCCGCTAGAGCGCGCTCTCGAAGTCGTCCTTGGCGCGGCGGAAGTACGTGAAGCCGATGACGAAGACCGCGAGCCCGACCGCCGCGGACCACGCGAGCAGGCCCCAGTCCGGGGGCAGTCCGTCGAGCAGCGCGCGCTGGAAGCCGACCACGACGCCGGTCATCGGGTTCAGCGACAGCCCGAGCAGCTCGCGCGGGCGGCCCGCGACGAGCGAGATCGGGAAGAGGATCGGCGTGAGGAAGTACCAGGCCATGAGCAGGATCCCGAGGATGTGCTCGACGTCGCGATAGAAGACGTTGAGCCCGGCCAGCAGGTACGCGAACCCGAGCGCGAGGCCGATCTCGACGAGCACCAGCAGCGGAAGATAGATGAGCCCCTCCGGATGCCGCGGCCCGAAGATCGCGAGCACCGCGAACAGGACCACGAGGCTGAGCAGGAAGTTCACGAGCGCCGAGAGCACGCTCGCCGCGGGGAGCAGCTGCACGGGCAGGCGGACCTTCTTCACGATCGCGCCGTTGCCGACGATGGATGCCGCGCCGAGGATCAGCGAGTTGCTGAAGAAGGTCCACGGCAGCAGTCCGACGAACAGGAAGATCGCGAACGGCTGCTCCCCCGTCTCGGTCCGTGGCCGCGCGCCGAGCACGACGCCGAACAGCAGCCAGAAGACGGCGAGCTGCAGCAGTGGGTTGAGGAAATTCCACGCGAACCCGAGGGCGGATCCCTTGTACCGCGCGCGCAGCTCACGCCATGCGAAATCCGCGAGGAGCTCGCGTCGGTCGACGAGCACGCGAAGGTCCGCGATCACCGCGGAAGTCTAATTACGGACCGGCGACGAGCCGTTGGGTCGGGATCGCAAGATACCCCTGACGTGAGGTCTGCGTGTACGTCGCGGTGCGATAGCCGGCCATCGCGAACTCCAAGGCCCACTGCAGCGTACCGTCGCCGACCGGAAGCACGAACGCCCACCGGCCATTCACATCGGTCCGGGTCGACTGATCGGTACACGGGCCGAGCGACACGCAGGCGCCGGAAATGGCCCGGCCGGTCCGCGAATCGACCACCAGCCCACAGAGCCGCGCGAACCCGCGCGGCAGCGACGCGAAACAGGCGGCCAACGTCGGTGCGGGGCTTCGGGTCGCCGTGGGCGCGGGACTCGCGGTCCGGGTGCCCGTGCCTGGACCGGTGCCGCTCCCGGTGCCGGTTCCGGTACCGGGCCCTGCGCTGCCGCTCGGAGCCGAGCTGCCCGATGGCGCCCCGGCTCCGGGGAGCGGTGCAGGGGTGGCCGATGCCGATGGCTCGGGCGCGGCGGTCGCGACCGGTTCCACGACCGCCGCGGCGACGGCCACCTCCGCGACGATGACCCGGCCGCGGCTCAGTGCCGACAGCAGGATGGGCTCATCTGACGCGGCCGCCGCCGGCGCTCCACCGCTGCCGCCCTCCGCGTCCTGCGATCGATCGAGCAGCGGCTGCGCGAACAAGCCCGCGAGTGCGAGCGCGAGCGCCGCCAGCGCCGCGAGGAGCGCGGACGGACGGAGGCGTGATCGTGGCAGCGCGATGGCAGGTGCGGCGTCGGTCGCCACCGGGCCGAGGACGCGACGGGCGCGCGCGTCGCGGATGGCCCGGCCGAAGGACTGACGCGACGCCCGCACCGCCGCGAGGTCACGTGCACCCAGCGAGCCGAGATGAGCGCGCAGCGCGGCGGCGGCGCGCGCAGCCGCAAGGTCGTCCCCGCGGCGCATCGCGTCGCGGTAGGTGGCACGCCGGAGCGCGAGGATCTCGTCGTCGGTCGACATCGGATCTATCGGGTCGGCGCGAGGCGCTGGGTCGGGATCAGGATGCGACCCGTCTTCGATGTCTGGGTGTACTTCGAGGTGACGTAGCCGGCCTTCGAGAACTCGAAGAACCAGAGCAGCCCGCCGTTGCCGATCGGAAGCAGGACCGCCCAGCGGCCGTTCGGGTCGGTGCGGATCCCCTGGCTGTTGCAGGGTCCGAGCGAGACGCACGCGTCGGCGATCGGCTTGTTCGTCGACGCATCGGTCACCTGCCCGCAGAGCTTGGCGAAGCCATCCGGCACGAACGAGGGACAGCTCGCGAAGCCCGGACCGGTCCCCGAACCGTTCCCCGGCACGACGCTGTCGCCATCGGTCGGGAACGCGTCCAGCGCGGGGTCGGCGGTCGGGATGGCCGTCGGCTGCGGCTTGGGCTCGGGCTGCGGCTGCGGGAGGACCGGCACCACGACCCGCACCGCGCTGATGACGCGGCCGCGGCTCTGGAGCGCGACCGGGACCACCGTCGCCGTCGGCACGGGTGGCGCCGCGCGGCCGCCGCCGCCGTTCTGGTCAACCGGCACCATCGAGAGGGCGGTGAGCACCGCCACGACGAGCACGATCACCGCTGCGAGCGCGAACGGGAAACGGATCCGCCTGCGCGCCGGGGCCGGCGTGGTCGCCGAGAGCGGATGCAGCCGGCGGGCTCGGGCGTCACGGATGGCGCGGCCGACGACCCGGCGGGCCGCGCGCAACGCCGACAGATCGCGAGGGTCGAGATCGGCCGCGTCGGTGCGCAGCTGCGCCGCGGCACGCGCGGCCGCGAGCGGATCGCCTCGCCGCCGCGCGTCGCGGAACGCGGCGCGGTGGATCTCGTTCGGGTCGCTAGCGGTAGACATAGATCTCGAGATCGAGGGTCGAGCCCCGATCTCCGGCGACGATGCTGTGATAGGTCTTGATCGTGGCGCCCGCGAACGGGCCGTCGGTCAGCTGGGCCGTCGCGAGGCGGCTGATGTCGTCCCCGATGCTCGGGTCCGCGTTCGATGCGAACGCGATGACGATGGCGACCTGATGCCCGCCGGTCTGCTGCGCCACCTGGGCCTTCACGGCCGTCGCGATGCGCCGCTGCTCCTCGGCACCGGCGTTCGCGTCAAAGCCGAGCAGCTTCGGCCCGTCGATCGTGAGCGAGAGCGTGACCGGCTTCGGATCGATACCCGGCAAGGCGGCCGGCGTCGCGGCGCCGACGCTGTTCGCGGCGAGGAAGATCGCGAAGAGGCCGAGGAGGATGTCCGCCCACAGCCAGCCTGCGAGCGACAGCGTGACCCCGCGGCCGATGCCGAGCATCGCTAGCGCGCCGGGGTGACCGGCCGGGTCTCACCCACTTGGATGCCCGGGCCGGGCAGGGCCCGCGCCGCGCGGGCGAGGTCGTCGGCCGCGACGCGGAGGTCGCGGACCACGCCCTGCAGATCGGTGAGCTGCTGTTCGCGCTCCATCGCGCGCTCGTAGATCCGGCGCTCCTCCGCCACCATCTCGTCGAGGACCGAGTCGGCGGACGCGTCGGTGAGCGAGGGTCCGGCCGACAGGCTGAGCGCGTGGCCGAGCAGGAGCCGGATCTCCGACTCGCGCAGCAGGACGCGGGTCCGGGTGCTCACGTCGCGCACGTCGGCACGCACGTGGATCACGAGCGACAGGACGATGAGCAAGGCGATGAGGCTCGCGTCGATGATCGCGAGCGTGCTGAAGCTGAGGACCGCGCTCGTCCCCTCGAAGCTCTCCTGCCAGAGGAGCAGGAACGGCCGGCTGATGAGCTCGGGCCGGGCCTTGAGGAGCGTCTCGTACGCCGCGCTCGCGGTGGCGAGGCCGAACCACGTGACTGCGATCGGCGCGAACACCAGGGTGTTGCGGATGACCTCGAGGACCGCCCAGAGCGCCGAGCGGCGGACCATGAGGAGCTCGGCGAGCGATCGTGGATCGAGGGCGGCGGCATACGCCTTCACCTCGTCGTAGCGGCCGTCCTTCACGGCGGTCGCCAGACGCGCGAGGAGCTCGCCGACGGCGGCGTCGCGCTTGCGGACCGACGTGGCCAATTCGCCAAGCTGCTGGGCGACGGGTTCACGTGCGTTCATGGCACCTTCCTCACCTTCGACGGTACGGCGGCCACCTGCGCCCGTCCATGACCACTCAGTGGCACTACTAGGCTTTGAAACGTGCCTGTCAGACACGCGGTACGAGGGCCTGCCGGCACGCTTGCTTGCTGGGAATGGCCAGGCGGCGCGCCCCCGGCGCTCCTCCTGCACGGGATCGGCAACTACGGCCGGGTCTGGGATCTCGTCGCCGACTCGGTCGCCGGCCGGCTCCGCCTGGTCGCTCCCGACGCGCGCGGCCACGGGATGAGCGTTACACCCGCGGAGGGCTTCGCCCCGGAGGAGTTCGTCGCCGACGCGCTCTCGGTCATGGACGCGCTCGGGCTCGATCGCCCGGTGGTGGTCGGACACTCGATGGGTGGCGCGCACGCGCTCGTCCTCGCGGCGCTGCACCCAGAAAAGGTGCGCGCGCTCGTCCTCGTCGACGTCGGACCGGAGATCGGCCGGGAGGGTGGCGATCGCGCGCGGCGGCTGTCGCTCGGCCGGCCGGACCGGTTCGCGGACGAGCGGGCAGCGCTCGCCTACCTACGCGAGACGTCGCCCGGCTACAGCGACGCGGTCTACGCGAACCGCATCGCCCATGCGTTCGCGCGTGACGCCGATGGCCTCGTGTGGCGGTCGAGCAAGGATGCGCTCACGCGCATCCTGAGCGGGCCGGATCGGCGCGACGAGGCGTGGCGCGCGCTCGGCTTGCTCGCGATGCCGGTGCTCGTCGTGCGCGGCACGCGCTCGGAGTCACTTCGCCCGGAGACCTTCACGCGGATGCTCGAGACGATCCCGGACGCCCGCGGCCTCGAGCTCGAGGCCGGACACAACGTGCAGCTCGACCGGCCGCGCGAGCTCGCCGACGCGATCGTCGCGCTCGCGCGCTCGGGCTAAGGAGAGGCTGAGGGCGAGGCCGACGGTGCGGGCGCGGTGGGCGACGGGGTGGCGCTCGGCGCACTCGTCGGCGACGGCGAGGGCGTCGGGGACGGCGTCGGGAGCGGCGGGCAGCCCGCGCTACCGGTGGGGAGCGCCACGACGCGCGGTGTCGCCGCCCCTCCGCGCGCTTCGATGGTGAGCGTGTCGTGGTTCGGCGCGCACACGAGGAGCTGCGAGCCGATCTGCGGGTACGGCGCGGCGACCACGCTGCCGCTGTCGGTACCCGGACCGCCGACCCGCGTGTCGCCCTGGCGGATCTCCGCCGACGGCACGGGCTTCGGCGACGCCTCGGTGCCGGCCTCGTTCACCTGGAGCGACATGGAGAACGGGTGCAGGACGACGTCGCCTGTGGCCGCCGCGTCGACGTTCCCGTTGTCGTAGCCGCGGTCCTGGATGACGAGCCGGGCGCCGCGCGGCAGGTGCTCGACGACGTAGGTGCCATCGGCGCCGGTGAGCATGACCCGGATCCCGTAGATGACCTGGGCGCCTGCGATCGGATCGCCACTGGACTCGTCGACCACGCGTCCCCGCGCGGTGACGTCGTTGAACCAGCCGCCGACGAGCGCGAGGACGGGGACGACGAGCACGAGCAGGTAGACGTAGTTGCGGTGCCGCATCGGTCCCCTGATGTTATTTCAACTGGCCGTCGAGGAATGACAGGACGTGGTCCTGCCAGGCCTGCGGATGCGTGACGAACGCCTTCACGTGGCCGCAGTCCTTCACGAGCCACAGCTGCGTGTTCGGGTTCGCGCTCGCGTTCTTCAGGTCGACGCCGTGGTGCATCGCGACGGTGTGGTCGTCCACGCACTGGATGAACAGGAACGCGCGCTCCGGATGCGCGCGCACGACGTCTGTTGGGACGACGGAACCGATGTCGATGCCGTAGAGGATGCGCGACGCGAGCACGAGTCCCGGCGTGAAGAACGCGGGAAGCCCCGAGTATTGCGGCCCGACCTCGTCGACCACGACCGGCGCCGATGCGTACGCGGAGTCGACGACCACCGGACCGATCGAGGGGTCCTTGCCGACGGTCATGAGCACGCTGCCGCCGCCCATGGATTCGCCGATCGTCGCGACGCGGCTCCGCGGTTGGCCGATCTTCTGCGCGGCGAGATCGATCGCGCCGAGGATGTCGTTCGGTTCGTACTGGCCGAGGCCCCAGCGCAGGCCGTCGCTCTGACCGTGGCCGCGCATCTCGAACAGGAGGACCGACCAGCCATCGGCCAACAGGAACCGCGCGATGCGTCCGGGATCGAACGAGCTGTCGATCCGGTTCTGGTCCTTGCCGTGGACCATGACCACCGCCTTGGTCGCGGGCGCCGTTCCCGCTGCCGGGAACCACCAGCCCTTGAGGGTCAGCCCGTCGCGGCTCTTGAACGACACGTCCTCGTAGCCCGGCTGGACGTACGCCGGCGTCTTCGTCAGGGGATCGCGCACCACGCGAGTGACGCCGTCGGCGTACTTCCAGGAGATCCCGAGATACGCGACGACCGCCAGAAGTACCAGGACCAGTACCGGTCGGAACGGTCGGCGCATGCCTGGACGATAGGCGGACGGGCCGCCGAGAGCCCGCATAACGGCTCCGGAGGGCCGCACGTTCAGACTTCGTAGCTACCGCCCAAGGAGGGGAAATGCTGGCGAAGCTGCTGTCCCTGTTGATCCACGCGAAGGCCGGCCTCGTGTCCGGCGTGCTCCTGCTCGGTGCTACCGGTGCGCTCGTCACCGTGTCCACGGCCAACAACGTGACCACGGTCACGATCACGCAGCCGTCCGCAAGTCCGAGCGCCCTGACCGTCACCGCGACGCGCAGCCCGAAGCCCTCGGAAAGCCCTGAGCCGTCGGAGAGTCCGAAGCTCTCTTCTTCCACTTCATCTGCCTGCTCCGACGCAGCGAAGGCGCTCTCGCTCCAGGTCCAGCGTGTCGACAACGCATTCAGCGGCTTCCACACGGATCTTGTGCACCTGCGTGGCACCCGCTCGGTCGTGGTGATCGAGACTGCCGACGTGATGCTGAAGAACGTCCGCCAGGCCGCCGTGAAGGCCCTGCACGCGACGCTCTCGACCACATGCACGCAGACCGATGACGAAGACAAGGCTGACGAAGACAAGGCCGAGAGCGACGACGAGGACAGCTCGACGGCCGCGTCAGACACGACGTCGCTCAACACCGACCGTGAGAAGGACGAGGACAGCGACGGTGAGGCCAAGACAGCCACCACGCCGATCACCTTCACCGGTACCGACGCTGCGAGCATCGCCGACCAGGCGATCGCCGCGATGCAAGCGGCATTCGACACGGCCAAGAGCGCTGCGGCCTCGACCCCGAAGCCCTCGCGCTCGCCGCGGGTCCCACAGTCGAGCCACACGCCCGAGTCGCGGGGCGACGACGACTAAGTAGCCACTTTCAACTTCCCGTCCCCCCATCGCGAGCACCGGCCCGTTCTGAAAAGGAACGGGCCGTTGCATTGCCAGCCGTATGGGGCAGGACCAGTGGCGGCCTAATCCCGATCGGCCCTGCTCGTTAGCCCGGTACACACACGAGGAGGAACCGCATGCTCGCGAAGCTGCTCGCACTACTCTCCGCGACGAAGGGGGCCACCGTTGCCGCCGTCGTGGTGCTCGGCGCCGCGACCATGACGGTCGGTGCGACCACCCCGGAGGTCCAGGACGCGGTCAAGACGGTCGTGCAGACCCTCACCGTCCAGACCGAGCAGACCGATCGCTCAGACTGCGGCGGCCAGCCGGCCGTCGTCGCCCAGCGCAACGCGGCCACCAAGCTCATCGACGCCGCCTGGCAGGAGGACCACAAGGGTCTCGATGACCTGCGCGGCAAGGGCGTTGACAACCAGGCCGCCGGCGCGGTCATCAAGACCGCCGACGACCGGCTCAAGGATCTGCGTACGAAGGCGCTGAACGACGTGGCCGCGCTCACCCTCGGACGTGAGGGTCAGAACAAGCCGAGCGGCTCCCCCGCGCCGTCCAAGTCACCCAAGCCGTCGGCGAGCCCGTGCCCGTCCGAGTCGCCCGAGGCCGCGGAGACCCCGAAGCCACTCGGGTCACCGAAGGCCGAGGACAGCGCGAAGCCGAGCCAGGAAGGCCGCGTCACCGTGGCCCTCCGCACGACGCTCGATGCGAACATCAAGGCGATCGTCGACAAGGCCGTGGCCGACATGGCCGCGGTGCTCACGGATGCGCAGGCCACGGTCGGCGCGCTCCCGGCGGCCGAGCACGGCAAGCCGTCGGACGACCCGGGCAACGGCAACAAGCCGACCGGATCGCCGAAGCACTAGCTCCGAGGTCCCTTCCAGCAGAACGCCCCGCCCTCCCGTGCGGGGCGTTCTCGCGCCACCTGATACTTCGCGGCATGCGCATCGTCGACGCCTTCGCCCCGGGCAAGCCGCCATCGATCTCGTTCGAGTTCTTCCCGCCTCGGACGCCCGAGGCGGAGGCACGCCTGTTCGAGACGGTCGAGCAGCTCGCCCCGCTCCATCCGACGTTCGTGTCCGTCACCTACGGCGCGGGCGGTGCGACGCGCCGGCTCACGCGCGACATCGTCGTCCGCATCAAGCGCGACATCGGGCTCGAGGCGATGGCCCACCTCACCTGCCTCGGGCACACCGCCGCCGAGCTTGGAGAGATCCTCGACGCCCTCACGGCCGGCGGGATCGAGAACGTGCTCGCGCTCCGCGGCGATCCGCCGCGCGGCGAGACCAGCTTCACGCCGACGCCCGGCGGGTTCGCGCACGGGGCCGAGCTCGCGGCGTTCATCCGTGGCCGGTGGGATGTGTGCATCGTGGGCGCGGCCTATCCCGAGAAGCATCTCGAATCACCCGATCTCGAGACGGATCTCCGCCACCTGAGGGCGAAGGTCCAGCTCGGCGCGCAGGTCCTCATCACCCAGCTGTTCTTCGAGCCCGCGACCTACTTCAGCTTCGTCGAGCGGGCGCGCGCGGCCGGGATCGCCGTGCCGATCGTGCCCGGGATCATGCCGATCACGAACGTCTCGCAGATCGAACGGTTCACGACGATGTGCGGCGCGTCGATCCCGGCGTCGCTCAGGGATCTCCTGGCCGGCGTCCGCGACGACGACGCGGCGGTCACGGCCATCGGGATCGAGTGGGCTCGCGATCAGTGCCGGGCGCTCCTCGAGGGCGGCGCGCCGGGCCTGCACTTCTACACGCTCAACCGGTCTCACTCGACGCGGGAGATCCTGGGACTGCTGCGGGCCGAAGGGCGGGTCTGAGAGCCGCGCCGACCGCGACCAGGCCGAGCGCGATGGCGCACCACACGACGAGCGTGACGGCGCCGTCCGGCCGCACGAGCGACGGGAAGAGCAGCCCGGGGTCGACGCCCCAGTGGTCGTACAGGTATTGCCAGAGCTGCCCGGGGTAGCCCGAGCGCTGCACGTCGACGGCGAGGTCGTAGCCAAGCTCCGGCTGGACCGTGTACAGGCCCGTGACGAGCGCCGACGGGATCGCGAGCAGTGCCACGATCACCCACCCGACGCGGCGCCAGGCCACGACCAGCGCCTCGATGCCGAGGGCGAGGAGCACCGCCAGCAGGGGCAATGGGGCGACCAGGTAGCGCGAGCTCGGCATTCCGTCGGCCCACCAGTACGCGATGTCCGAGATGTACCCGATGAGCAGCACGCCGGAGAGCGCGAGCACCACGACCTCGGCACCGTGCCCGCGCCGCGCGCGACGCCAGAGTGGAACGAGGCCGGCGAACGCGAGCAGGTAGATCGGCGCGTGGCTCACGAGCCCGAAGGTGCGGTCGAACAGCAGACCCGCGAGGCCGACCAACGGCCCGGAGCTCAGGACCGTCTGCTGATCGCGGATGAGGTAGTAGCCCGCGCTCGGCATGAAGTAGCAGCGGCCCGAGCCGTCGCCGAATGGGAACATCAGGCAGTCGGCGTACGAGATGAGCAGCACGAGGAACAGGAACGGCACGGCGCCAGCGAGGACCCGCCGGACGAGGTCGCGCCGCGGCGCGAGGGCGAAGGCGGCGACACAGATCCCGATACCCACCGAGAGGAACCAGCCGCGGGTGGTGAAGATGCCGATCAGTCCGGCGCAGGCGCTCGCGATCGCGAGGGCCCGGGCCGATGACCGCCGGCCATGCCGGAGCGCGCGGACCGCGACGACGAACAACAGCGCCGCGAAGAGCTCGGGCTCGACCTCGGCCGAGGCGTACGTGAGGACCGGATGGAGCAGCGCGACGAGCCCGGTCGCG
>DATJHW010000015.1:0-15363 GCA_035493615.1 Saccharimonadales bacterium (SeqCode)
GGGTGAAACGGGCAAGCTCCGTCGGGTGCAAGACCGCGCAGGGGGCGATGGTGTGGCCCGCACCGCTCCCGGGTAGGTCGCTAGAGGCGGGGGGTAACTCCCGTTCGAGAGAGATGACCGTCCACGACAGAACCCGGCTTACCAGCCTGCTCGGCCATCCTGTCCGCCTTTCGCCCATCTTGACCTGAACCGCCTTGTCGTGCCGGTGCTACTCCTAATACAGTCCGCACATCCCGACCAGGGTAGGTAGGACAGCGAACTCGGGCGGGGACGGATATTGGAGGGGCACATGCGCTGGCGTTCGGCATTGGCGATCAGCTTCAGCGCGGTCATTCTCGCGGCTGCGTGCGCCCAAACGGGGACGCCAGGCACGAGCTCGGGACCATCTGGCTCGGCGGCGGCCACGGGTGGGGCAGCATTCAAGCGAGGTGACGGCGGGCAGCTGAACATCCTCTACTGGCAGGCACCGACGATCCTCAACCCGCACCAGGCGACCGGCACCAAGGACAGCGACGCATCGCGTCTGATCCTCGAGCCGCTCGCATCCTATGGACCAGACGGGAAGCCGCTGGCCAACGGACTCGCGGCCGAGATCCCGACCGTGGCGAACGGCGGCGTGTCCGCTGACTTCACCACCGTCACGTGGAAGCTCCGTCAGGGCGTCAAGTGGTCCGACGGCACTCCGTTCACCGCGGACGACGTCGCGTTCACGTTCACGTACGTGCACGACGCGGCGACCGCCGCCACGACCGAATCGAGCACCGAGGGTGTGAAGTCGGTCGTCGCGAAGGATGCCAACACCGTGGTCGTCACGTACGACCAGGCGAACCCGAACGTCTACCAGTACGGCGTCGGATATGTTGGGAACGGCGGCATCCTGCAGAAGGCCCAGTACGCCGGCTGCACCGGGGCCAAGGCGAAGGACTGCCCCGCCGACCTCAAGCCGATCGGCACCGGGCCGTACATGCTCGACACGTTCAAGCCGGGTGACGTGGTCACCTACAAGGCGAACCCGAACTACCGCGACCCGAACAAGCCGTACTTCAAGACCGTCCAGTTCAAGGGCGGCGGCGACGCCGAGTCGGCGGCCCGCGCGGTCTTCCAGACCGGCGACACCGACTACGCCTGGAACCTCCAGGTCGCGGCGAACATCCTCCAGCCGATGATCTCGGCCAGCACCAAGGGCAAGATGCTCTCGGTCTACGGGTCGAGCGTCGAGCGGATCCTGCTCAACTTCGCGGACCCGAACGCCGCGGGCGACCTCCGTGGCGAGCCCTCGACGAAGCACCCGTTCTTCAACGGGCCGGACGGGCTCCTCGTCCGTAAGGCGCTCGCGATGGCGACCGACCGTCAGACGGTCGCGAACCAGCTCTACGGCGGCGGCCTCACCGGCAAGCCGGGATGCAACATCATCACCGGCGTCCCGGACTTCGAGTCCACCGCGACGCAGTCGTTCTGCGCGAGCTTCGACCCGGTGGCGGCGGGCAAGATGCTCGACGACGCGGGTTGGAAGCTCGGCTCGGACAACATCCGCGCCAAGAACGGCATCAAGCTGAAGCTCACCTACAACACGACCGTCAACGCCGTCCGCCAGGCCACCCAGGCGATCATGAAGACCAACTGGGAGAAGGCCGGCTTCGGCGTCACGCTCCTGCAGACGCCCGCGGCGACGTTCTTCACCAACACCTCGCCCGACGGCGCCAACCACTTCTGGTCCGACGTCGAGATGTTCACGAACAACTCCGACCCGGACCCGACGAGCTACCTCGATGGCTGGACGACCAAGCAGATCGCCCAGAAGTCCAATGGCTGGCAGCTCGGGAACTACAACCGCTACTCCGACCCGACCTTCGACGGCTACGTCGACCAGCTCCGCAAGGAGACCGACCCGGCCAAGCGCGCCGACCTCATCAAGAAGGCCAACGACAACCTGATCCTCAACGTCGTGATCATCCCGATCGTGACCCGGACCCAGGTGACGTCAGGCATCAGCACGACCATCAAGGGGGACACCCCGACCGGGTGGGACTCCGAGATGTACAACATCGCCGACTGGTACAAGTAGCCGAGGCGTAATGGGCGGAACGGTGACGCGGTGGAAGGTCCACCGCGTCACCGGGCCCGCCGGGATGAGGTTCGAGTAGGTGGGCAGGTACATCCTCAGACGCCTCCTCATCGCCATCCCGACGGTGGCGGTCATCAGCTTCGTCGTCTTCGCGATCCTCGCCCTCGCGCCCACCGACCCGCTCTCCTCGTTCGGCGCGGATCCACGCGTCCCGCCGGAGGTGCGCGCAAGCATCAGGACGGCCCTCGGCCTCGACGATCCGTGGCCGGTCCGCTACGTGAAGTGGGTGACCAGCCTCGCCCAGGGCAACTTCGGCTTCTCGTTCATGAGCCACTCACCGGTGATCGACCTGTTGAAGCAGCGCCTGCCGAACACCCTGGCCGTCGTGGGCGTCGCGTACGTCATCGGCGTGGCGCTGGCGGTGCCGATCGGCATGGTCTCCGCGGTGAGGCGGTACTCGCTGTTCGATCACGTCGCGACCACGTTCGCGTTCGTCGGATTCTCGGTGCCGACCTTCTTCACCGGGATCCTCCTGATCATCGTCTTCAGCATCAACCTGCGGTGGTTCCCGTTCATCTACGACTCGAACCTCGTGATCCACGACCTCTCGTCGTTCCTTGACCAGGTGAAGCAGTCGATCATGCCGATCACGGTCCTCGCGCTCTTCGATACCGCCACCATCGCGCGGTACACGCGCGCGGAGATGCTCGAGCACCTGCCCCTGGACTACGTCCGGACGGCGCGGTCGAAGGGCCTCAAGGAACAGGTGGTCGTCCTCCGGCACGTGCTGCGGAACAGCCTGATCCCCGTCGTCACGCTCGTCGCACTCGGCGTCCCGACCGTGTTCGGCGGCGCGATCGTCACCGAGCAGATCTTCCGGGTCCCGGGGATCGGCGAGCTGCTCGTCCGGTCCATCGGCGACGGCGACACACCGGTCGTCGCGGCGATCCTGCTGATCTTCGCGGTGCTCGTCGTGCTGTTCAACCTGTTCGCCGACATCCTCTACGCGGTGCTCGACCCGCGGATCAAGTACACGTAATGGCCGCTCCGGCGACCCAGATGACCAAGGGCAAGGTGCTCGCGAGCACGGTCTCACGGCCCGCTCGGTCACTGTGGAAGGATGCGTGGTGGCAGTTCCGCCGGCACCGTCTGGCGATGATCTCGCTCGGCACGCTCGTCTTCCTCATCGTGTTCACCCTGCTCGGGCCGCTCGTCTACCACACGAAGACCGACGTGATCGATTTCACGCTCTCGCTGAAGGGACCGTCCTCCGAGCACCTGCTCGGGACCGACGACCTCGGCCGGGATCTTCTGGCCCGGCTCATGTTCGGCGGCCGGATCTCGATCGCGGTCGGCATCGTCTCGGTGCTTCTCGCCATCACGCTCGGCACGAGCATCGGCGCCGCGGCCGGGTTCTTCGGCCGTCTCGACAACCCGCTCATGCGCCTGACCGACCTGTTCCTGTCCCTGCCGGTCCTGCCGCTGCTGCTCGTGATCATCTATCTCTTCCGCGACTCGCTCCGCGCGACGTTCGGACCAGAGCTCGGCATCTTCCTGATGATCGTCGGCGTCATCGGCATCCTGAACTGGATGCCGGTGGCCCGCTTGGTGCGCGCACAGTTCCTCTCGCTGAAGCAAAAGGAGTTCGTCGAGGCGGCTCGCTCTGTCGGAGCCAAGAACGGCCGGATCATCGTCCGGCACATCTTGCCGAACGCGCTCAGCCCGATCCTCGTCGCCGCGACGATCGGCGTCGGTGGCGCGATCCTCACCGAGTCCACCCTGTCGTTCCTCGGCCTCGGCTTTCCGTCGGACGTGCCCACCTGGGGTCGCATCCTCTACGACGCGCGGAACTACCTCGACATCGCCCCGCATTGGGCGCTCTTCCCGGGCTCGCTGATCTTCCTCACGGTGCTGTCGATCAACTTCATCGGCGACGGGCTCCGTGACGCGCTCGATCCCCGCAAGACGAGCTGATCAGCCGGCGCCCGACTCCACGTTCGACTGCTCGAGGTCGGCCGGCCAGAGCTGCGCGGCGCCACACTGCGGGCAGCGGTCGGGCTTCGCGCGGGCATGGGTGATGGTGCCGCAAGCCTCGCACCGCCAGTGACCTTCGCCGCCCGGGCGCGGCAGGATCGTCTTGCGGCGGGCCATGAGCTGCTTGATCTCACCCAGCTCGTGCGCCAGCTTCATCGGCTCGATCTCCGACCCGCGCTGATCGGCCTCGATCAGGCGCTGGATCAGGTCGTCGATGCGGCGATTGAGCTCGTTCTGGCCGGCCGGCTCGTTCATCGCGTCCTCCTCTGGCACAAGACGGGCCATCTCGTCATCCGGACGGCCCTCGGCAGCGTACTGTCGTCAGCGATCCTGAGCGATTGTGGAGGGAAACCATGAAAGTCGTCCTCTGCGTGCTCGCGGCGGCCGGGCTGCTGGCGGCCGCGTGCGGCGGCGCCGGCACCGGCGCCGCGACAACAGCGCCCGTGGCCGCGGCCACCGCGACGCCCCAGCCCAGCCCGGCGAACACCTTCGTGTTCACCGCCGATCTGTCACCGGCGAACGAGAACCCGCCGATCGCGGATGCCGAGGCCAGCGGCAGCGGCACCGCGACCGTGACGCTGTTCACGGCCAAGGACACCAGCGGGAAGATCATCGGTGCGAACGCGAAGTTCGAGATCGTGCTGAAGGGCTTCCCGTCGACGACCATGATCACGATCTCGCACATCCACAAGGGTGACGCGAAGACGAACGGCAGCGTCGTCGTGGACTCCGGCATGAAGGCCACCGATCCGATCGCCCTCACGACGGGCGGCACGTCGATCACCAAGGACAACCTCGCGGTGGCCGCCGACCTCGCCGCCGACATCATCGCCAACCCCGGCAACTACTACTACAACGTCCACTCGATGGTCCATCCGGGCGGCGTCGTGCGCGCCCAGCTCAAGCCCAAGACCTAGCCGCTTCTCGCAGCACCGGCGACACGGCGCCCGGGACCGTCCGGGCGCCGTGTCCGTGCTCGGGCCGCGCACCGCGCATGAGCGAGGCGGGGCGCGGCTAGGCTTTCGGCCGTGACGGTCCTGGAGTTCATCGTCGGGCTCGTCCTCGTCGGATGGGTGCTGAACGACGTGTTCAACACGGTGATCCTGCCGCGCCCGTCGCCGGCCCGGTACCGGCCCGCGGGCATCGTGACCCGATGGAGCTGGCGCGTCTGGCGCAAGTATGCCGAGGCCAAGGACGACCCGGACCGCCGCGAGAAGCGGCTCGGCGTGTTCGCGCCTGGGCTCGTCATGATCCTGCTCGGGCTCTGGATCGTTCTGCTCATCGTCGGGTTCTCGGCGATGCTGCTGGCGCTGGGCGACGGCGTCGAGCCGAGGCTCATGGACCTCGGCTCCGCCATGTACTTCGCCGCCATCTCCATGCTCACCATCGGCTATGGCGACTACGTTCCCACCGCGATCGGCTCACGTCTCGTCGCCGTGGCGTCGGGAGGGGTCGGCCTCGGCATCGTGGCCCTCACGATCACGTACCTGTTCTCGCTCTACGTGAACTTCCAGCGGCGCGAGGTCGCCGTCGTCACCCTCGATGCGCGGGCCGGCGCGCCGCCGTCCGGTATCACGCTCCTCGAGACCTGCGCCGGCTTCGACAGCGACATCGAGCTCGAGCAGGTGTTCGAGAGCTGGGAGGTCTGGTCCGCGGAGGTCCTCGAGAGCCACCTGGCGTACCCGATCCTCCTGTTCTTCCGGTCCACCCACGATCACGAATCGTGGGTGTCGGCGGTCGGCGCGATCCTCGACGCCACGACGCTCATGCTGACGACGATCGAGGGCGGTCCGCGCGGTCAGGCCCGCGCCACGCGCGCCCTCGGCAGCCATCTCGTCGAAGACATCGGCCGCTCATTCCGATTCATCGTGAACGGCCGTCCGCTCGACGGCCCGATGATCGAGCGCGCCGAGTTCGACGATGCCCGCTCGCGACTACGGGCCGCGGGGTACGCGCTCACTCCGGATGCCGACGCGTCGTGGACCGAGTTCGCGACGCTGCGCAGCGAGTACGCCGGCCCGCTCAACGCGCTCGCGAAATACCTGGATGTGCCGCCCGCCCAGTGGGTCGGCGATCGGAGCTACGTTCTCCACTAGCGAAGAGGAGAGCAAGAGACGCGCGATGACCGCGGGGCGGCGGGCTCCGCGAACCGCGAATTGAGCCGCGCTGCGGCGAGTGCGCACACAAGGGACGATCGCAGCGCCGTCATCCAAGCTTCGCCGGGCGCGGAGCCCGCCGCCCCGCCGCGGTCAACGCACGGGCGCCGCGACGGCTAGGAGGCTGCGGCGCGCACGAGGCGGAGACCGAACGGCGCGTTCGCGTGGATCGCCTCGATGCGCCCGATCGGCACCGCGAGGAACGCCTTGACGACCGCCGGGTCGAACTGCGTCTCCGAGCAGCGTTCGATCTCGAGGAGCGCCTCATCGAGCTGGCGGCCGCGGCGGTACGGGCGGTCGGAGGTCATCGCGTCGAAGCTGTCGGCCACGGCGAAGATGCGCGCGCCGAGCGGGATCTGCTCGGCGGCGAGCCCCTCGGGGTAGCCGTTGCCATCCCAGCGCTCGTGGTGGGCGCGGATGATGACCGCGACCTCCTCGAGGAACGGGACATTCGCGATGATCCTGGCTCCGAGATCCGGGTGGGTCTTCATCGTGTACCACTCGTTCTCGGTGAGCGGGCCCGGCTTCCGAAGGATGTGGTCCGGCACGCCGATCTTCCCGATGTCGTGCAGGAGGGCGCCGCGGCGGAGCGTCGCGTGCTGCTCGACCGGGACGTTGAGACCTTCCGCGATGAGCTCCATGTACCGGACGACACGCCGCGCGTGGCCCTCGGTCTCCGTGTCGCGGACGTCGAGCGCGCTCGAGAGCGCTGCCAGCGTCGCGTCATAGGTGCGCTCGGTCTCGGCGAGCGCGGCCCGGAGCGCGGTGGCCTGCGACACGATCTGCTTCGACGACCGGGTGTAGACGCCGCGAAGGACGAGCCACAGCAGGACCGCCGCGGCGGCGATGATCAGTCCGATCCCGGCCTGCATGTTCCACAGCGCCATCTGCAGCGGCTCGATGTCGCGCCACACGGTCACCGCGCCGATGACCTTTCCGTCACTGAACACCGGGACCCATGATTCGAGCGTCTGGACCGGTCGCACGTCGGGGCTGGAAAGCGTCACACCGCCATGGTCCGAATGGTCGCCGGTCGCCGGCGCGGAGGCCGCGGGCTCGGCGTAGGTGAAGCCGGGCGTCGCGTAACGCACGTCCGCGACGATCGTCCGGTTCGTGGCGACCCGCCGCCCGGCGAGTGCTGCCGCGAGGTTCGGGTTCTCGACCGGATCGAGCCGCCTGCCGATCTCACTGTCGTCGTAGGAGAAGACGATGGTGCCGTCGGGGGCATAGAAGCGCGTGGAGACGACGCTGTAGATCGAGAAGTGGAAGACGACGGTCTGCTCGAGGCTCCGCTGCTCCGCATCGGTGAGCGGACGCTGGAAGACCGAGTTCTGGAAGACCGTGCCGAAGTGCCCGGCGACCGCGTCCTGCGTGAAGGCCACGGTCTCGTCCTCGACATAGCGGCCGATCAAGAAAGCGGTAAGCCCACCGAGCGCGACCGCCGTGACGACCAGCACGAGCGCCAGGGCGACCGAAAAGCGCGCGACCGGAGACCAACGGCTGAAGCGGCGCTGACCCATCCGGAGGACGGTAGGTCTGGGCCCAGGAGGGCCGACACCCTCAAGTGGGGGAGCCAGGTATCAGTTCGCTAAAGGCGGGCTAGTACTTATGGCACGCACCTTGCGAAGTTGTCCGCGCAAGGAGGTGTAGTCATGCTCTGGACGATCGTCGTCGTGCTGCTGATCCTTTGGCTGCTCGGCGTCGTCGCGCTGCCGTCGGCTGGCGCGCTCATCCACATCCTTCTCGTCCTCGCGCTGATCGTGCTGATCTTCCAGCTGCTTTCCGGCCGCCGGACGGTCTGACCGGCGAACGTCGCGAACGAAGGCGAAGGACCGCGGCTAGTCGCCGCGGTCCTTCTGTCCTTTGGGCGCCTTGTTCGTCGCGCTGATCCGCTTGTCTTGCGCGGCCGAGCGCCCCGCGCTCGTCTGATCCGCGGTGAAATGTCCGGCCGCGTCACGACGAACGTACCTGGAGCCGCCCGTCTTTCCAGGAGTCGTGTCGACCCGTTCTCGCTTGGGCATCGTGGTCACCTCCACTCGACCCACACAGCATCGCGCGCTCCACGTTCGCGCTTGACTGGCGTGCGAGTTATCGGTAACGTCATCGCGCTCGCCAGAAGTGGCGAAGAATTCGAAAGGCAGGGCCGCTCGGTAGCAATGGATCTTCAGCGCTCCTTCGTCCGCTCCGGCGCCTCCGGGGCACGTCCTCGGAGCACCCTGCCCATCTCCGGACCCAGCTAGAGCACCCGCTCAGCTCGATCATCCGGACCGTGGGCATCGAGCCCACGGTCTTTTTCATACCGGCGGATACCGCCGAAGGCAGTGGGCTCCCGACCTCGCGTGAAAGGAGTCCCCGCAGTGGCCATCGCAGTTCGCGACGACATCGGCCCGCCCACGGTCCGGATCTCCCGACCCGCGCTCCTGGCGCACGGCGTCGTCAAGTGCTTCCGCTCGTCGGGAAAGGACGTGCGGGCCGTCGACGACGTCTCTCTCGCCGTCAGCCGGGGCGAGATCTACGCCCTTCTCGGTGCGAACGGGTCGGGCAAGTCGACGCTGATCCGCGTTCTCTCCACGCTGCTCGAGGCCGACGCCGGCACGGTCACCGTGTTCGGGCTCGATATCCGAGCGGACGAGCTCGCCGTGAAACGACTGATCAACCGCGTCTCGGTCGAGGCCTCGTTCTTCAAGAAGCTCTCGGCCATGGAGAACCTCGTGTACGCGGGCCGCTTGTACGGTGTGCCCGCCGCGGACGCCCGGACCCGCTCGCGGGAGATCCTGGTCCGGCTCGGCATCACCGCGGCGCGGCATGACGAGCCGCTGGAGAAGCTCTCGCGCGGCATGCAGCAGAAGGTGGCGATCGCGCGTGCGTTCCTCACGTCACCTTCGCTGCTGCTGTTGGACGAGCCTACGACCGGGCTCGACATCCGCAGCAAGCGCGAGGTCCAGACCTTCGTGCGCGACCTCCGGGACGAGCACGATGCGACGATCCTGCTCACGACGCACGACCTCGACGAAGCCGAGCGTCTCGCCGACCGCGTCGGCGTCCTGCACGGCGGCAAGCTCGTCGCCGAAGGCACGCCGAGCGAGCTCGTCGCCCGCTATGGCGGCCGCGGCTCGCTCGAGGATGTGTTCATGACCATCACCGGTCGCAAGATCGAAGAGGCGGACAAGGGCGAGGAGGAGGCCGGCACGTGATCGCCGAGTTCGCGGCTCAAGCCGGCCTCGCCTACGCGTTCGTCGAACGCGAGGTGGCGCTCATGAAGCGCTACTGGCTCTGGGAGGTCGTGTGGATCGTCTACGGGATCGTGACCTCGCTGTCGGTCGCGTTCATCGGCATCGCCGCGCCCGCGATCTCGGGCAACGCGGTCGACCCGGCGACGACCTCGCGATTCGTCCTGTACCTGCTCGTCGGCACGATCGCGTGGCGGTTCATGGGCCTCGTGTTCGAGAACATCGCCGAGATCATCGCCTGGGAGCGCTGGGAAGGAACGATCGAATACACGTTCATGGCCCCCGTCCCGCGCCTCACACATCTCGCGGGCATGGCCGGCGGGACCATCGTGCGCGCGGTCGTGTTCAGCGTCACGACGCTCTTCGCCGTCATGCTGTTCATCCCGGTCGACCTGTCGCACGCGAACGCGCTCTCGGCGATCGTCATGCTGGCCGTCGGCACGGTCGCGTTCATGGGTCTGGGCATCGCGTCCGCGGTCTTCCCGCTGATCTGGACCGAGAAGGGCCTGCAGATGGCCTACATCGTCCAGGCCGTCGTCCTGCTCGTGTCGGGCGTGTACTACCCGACGAGCGTTCTTCCGGGATGGCTGCAGGCGCTCTCGGTCGTCTCGCCCGCCACCTATGTCATCGAGGGGATGCGCCGAGCGCTGCTCGACGGTGCGGACCTCGCCTCGCTCTGGCCGCTCGTCTGGCCGGCGCTGCTCGTCGGGCTGCTCTCGATCCCGATCGGTCTCCGCGCGTTCGTGGCCGCCGAGCGGTACGCGAAGCGGACCGGCCGGCTGAAGCGGAGCGGCTAGGAAGCCGGCCCCGCTAGGCTTTCCAGATGGGACGCCTACCGCCAGCGCCGCCGACCGAGCGAGGCGACGAGACCGAGGACTTCCACGGCGAGCGCATCGCCGACCCGTACCGCTGGCTCGAGCGCGACGGTGAGCAGGCCCGCGCCTGGACCGACGCGCAGAACGCCCGGACCCGCGCCGCGCTCGATGCCGTCCCCGAGCGGGCCTACTTCGCCGCACGGCTCCGCCAGCTGCTCGGTGTGGGCCTGCTCGGCGTGCCCCAGCCCGTCGGCGATCGCGTGTTCTACGAGCGCCGGTCCGCGGGCGCGCGCCAGATGGTCCTGTTCGTCCGCGAGTCCGGCCGGGAGCGCGCGCTCATCGATCCGAATCGGCTCGATGCCGCGGGGCTCATCGCGCTCGACTGGTGGTACCCGTCGCCCGACGGCGCGCAGGTCGCGTTCGGGCTGTCGCGCGGCGGCACGGAGATGTCGACCCTGCACGTGCTCGATGTCGCCAGCGGCGATCGCCTGCCGGACGAGATCCCGCACACCCAGCGCGCGAAGGTGGCCTGGTCCGGCGACGGCTTCTATTACACGGTGCACCCGGTGCCGGGCAGCGTGCCCCCGGGCGACGAGCATTACTACCGAAGGGTCCGCTACCACCGCCTCGGGTCGGATCCGGCGGAGGATCCGCTCGTGTTCGGTGAGGGCCTTCCGAAGGAATCGCTGCTGAGCGTGGTCGCGGACGCGAAGGGGCGCTGGGTGGTGCTGTCCGCGGCGGAGGGCTGGAGCCGCAACGACCTCTATCTGCTGTCACGCGATGCGGGATCCGATGGCCCGCGGGTCATGATCGAAGGCGCCGACGGTCTCAGCCAGCCGACCGTGGCCGCTGGACGCATCTGGATCCGCACCAACGTGGGCAGCCCGAACTACCGCATCGACGTCGCGGATCCGAGCGCGCCGGATCAGTGGCGCACCGTGGTGCCGGAGAGCGAGTACCCCATCGAGTCGTTCGACGTGACCCGGTCGCACATCCTCGTGCACACGCTGGTCGATGGTGCCTCCCGGCTGTCGGTGTGGTCGCACGACGGCGTCTGGGAGCGTGAGTGCGTGCTGGACCCATTCGTCGCGCTCTCGGACCGGCCGCCGGTGATCTCGCCGGCGGCGGATCCCGAGAGCGAGCGCTTCGGCTACACCGTCGATTCATTCACCCGGCCGCCCGTCGCGTACGTCGGCGACGCCGGCAGCGGCGAGAGCGAGGTCGTGGCCCAGCTCGAGGTCCCGGCCGGGTTCGACGCGTCCGCGGTGTCGGTCGAGCAGCAGTGGTATGCGTCGAAGGACGGCACGAGGGTGCCGATGTTCCTCGTGCACCGGCGTGACGTCGGCCCGAGCGGCGAGGTCCCGACGATCCTGAACGGCTACGGCGGATTCAACATCGCGCGCACGCCCGCGTTCTCGGGGTCCATCGCCGCGTGGGTCGAAGCCGGTGGCCTCTACGTCGTGGCGAACCTGCGCGGCGGCGCGGAGTTCGGCGAGCGGTGGCATCGCGCGGGGATGCGCGCGAAGAAGCAGAACGTGTTCGACGATTTCGCCGCCGCGGCCGAGGCCCTGGTCGTCACGGGCTGGACGACCGCCGCACGGCTCGGCATCTCAGGCGGCTCGAATGGCGGTCTGCTCGTCGGAGCCGCGATGACCCAGCGGCCGGAGCTCTTCGGCGCGGTCGCGTGCGCCGTGCCGTTGCTCGACATGCTCCGCTACCAGCACTTCCTGATCGCCCGGTTCTGGATCGATGAGTACGGCTCGGCCGAGGACCCGGAGCAATTCAGGTGGCTTCGCGCGTACTCGCCGTACCACAACACCCGCGCGGGCACCCGCTATCCGGCGGTGCTGTTCACGACGGCCGAGGGCGATTCACGGGTGGATCCCGGCCACGCGCGGAAGATGACCGCGCTCATGCAGCATCTCCAGCGCGACGACTCCGCGGCGGTCACGCTCCTGCGCGTCGACCACGATGCCGGCCACGGGATCGGCAAGCCGCTCGACAAGCAGGTCGACGACTACGCCGACCAGCTCGCCTTCTTCGCCTGGCGCCTCGGCATCCGGATGGGCGAACGAGTGGGTACAGTGGCGGCCGGACGGTGAACATCCTCCGATTCCTGCGCGAGCAGGCGAAGGGCTACGACTGCAGCGTGTGCGGCCAGAACCACGCGCGGTCCGACATCCGCGTGCTCGGGAAGCTCGAATCCGCGTGGATCGTGCGGGTCACCTGCTCGAAGTGCAACACCTCCTTCAAGCTGCTCGTGGTCATCGACGAGGAACGCGCCAACGTGAGCCCGGTGCAGGAGGCGATCCGCCGGCCCGAGCGCAAGCGCCGCCCCGCGGTCTCGCTCGACGAGGTGCTCGACGCCCACGAGTTCCTGAAGTCGTACGAGGGCGGCGTCAGCGGGATGCTCGAGGACTCCGGTCGGCGCACGAGCGTCGAGCGCGACACGAAGGCGTAGCGGCATGGGTCAGAACGCGGTGATCACCGGCTGGGGCTACTACACGCCGGCGCGGGTGGTGACGAACTTCGACCTCGAGAAGATCGTCGATACCTCCGACGAGTGGATCACGAGCCGGACCGGGATCAAGGAGCGCCGCTACGCGGCCGACGGCGAGACGACGTCCAGCATGTCGCTCCGCGCGGCCCGGTCCGCGCTCGAGAAGGCGCGCCTTCGGGCGCAGGACCTCGACCTCGTCATCGTCGCGACCTGCTCGCCCGACTACCTGTTTCCCGCGACCGCCTGCATGGTCCAGGACGCGCTCGGCGCCGAGCGCGCCGGCGCGTTCGATATCGAGGCGGCCTGCACCGGGTTCGTCTCGGGCATCGCGATCGCCCGCGGTCTGGTCGTTTCGGGGACGCACCAGAACGCGCTCGTCATCGGCGCCGAGACGCTCTCGCGGTTCCTCAACTGGAAGGATCGCTCGACCTGCGTGCTGTTCGCCGACGGCGCGGGCGCGGTCGTGATCGAAGCGTCGAACGCGTCGGTCGGGATCGAGTCCGCGGTGCTGCACAGCGAGGGCTCGAAGGGGGAGCTCCTCATGGTCGCTGCGGGCGGCGCGCGCCACCCCACGTCGCAGAAGACGGTGGAGCTCGGCCAGCATTTCATCACGATGGCCGGCGGCGAGGTGTTCAAGCTCGCGGTGAAGTCGATGGCCGACGCGGCGGAGGAGGCGATCGCCGAGGCCAACCTTCGCCTCGAGGACATCCAGCTGATGATCCCGCACCAGGCCAACATCCGGATCATCGAGGGCGTCGCGAAGCGCCTGCGCTTCCCGATGGAGCGTGTCTTCGTGAATATCGAGAAGTACGGCAACACGTCAGCGGCATCCATCCCGATCGCGCTCTGCGAGGCCGCGGCCGAGGGCCGGATGCGCCGCGGCGACAAGGTGCTGCTCGTCGCGTTCGGCGGTGGATTCACCTGGGGCGCATCGGTGCTCGAGTGGTTCGGCGAACACGAGCCCGGCCGGCCGAAGTCGATCGTGGAACGCGCGAGCCGTCGCGTCGAAGATCTCGTCGATCGAGTGCTGCCGAGCTAAGCGACCCGTCGCGCGTCGGATGGAACATCCATTCGATGAGTGGTCTCAACATCGCATCGCCCTGAAAAACAGCGTCCGGCCTATTGACAGCACGCTCGGGTGGCGCCAAAGTGCACCCGCGTGGTGAGTAGTGGGGACTGGTGGGGAACCAGCAGGCCCCGGAATCGGAAGGGCGCACAGGCGAGTTGGAAACGTACTTTGCCGGCGAATTCTCCCACGCGTTGGACGAGAAGGGTCGGCTGGCGGTCCCCGCAAAGTTCAGAGCCCGCTTCAAAGAAGGAGCGGTCGTGACGCGTTGGACCAACGAGTGCCTCGCAGTGTTCCCGACCAGTGAGTGGGAGGCGATCAACGCCGAGATCCGCAAGCGACCGCGCACGGACCGGACCGTCCAGACCTTCGTCCACTTCCTCGTCGGGGGAGCGCACGAAGCGGACCTCGACACCCAGGGCCGGATCAGCATCCCCGCGCACCTCCGCCAGTACGCGGGGCTCACGGGCGACGCGATCGTCATCGGCGCGAACGACCGGCTCGAGCTCTGGGAGCCCGACCGCTGGCACGCCCGTCTCGCCCAGGTCGAAGGGTCGATCAGCGACAGCCTCGCGGACCTCGGGATCTAGCGATGGGAGGGCTCACGAGCCGGTTCTCCTGGCCGAAGTACTCGCCCAGCTTGCGCCCCATGAAGGCGGCCGCTTCCTCGACGGCACGGTCGGCGGGGGAGGCCACGCCGCCGCTCTCCTCGACGGCACCGCGCCGGATGGCCGGCTTCTCGGGCTCGACGTCGACCCTGCGGCTCTGGCGATCGCGCGACGGGAGCTGGCGCGCTTCGGCGATCGCGCCGTCCTCGTCAACGCCAATTTCGCGGATCTCGCCGGGGTGGCCCGCGAGCACGACTTCATCGGCATCGATGGCGTCCTCCTCGATCTCGGCCTCTCGTCGATCCAGCTCGCCGACGACGCCCGTGGCTTCAGCTTTCGCGCCCAAGGCCCCCTCGACATGCGGTCCGACCCGCGGCTCGAGCTCACGGCGGCCGACCTCGTGAACACCTGGGAGGAGCGCGACCTCCGGCGGATCTTCACCGAGCTCGGCGAGGAGCCCGAGGCCGCGCGCGTCGCGGGCGCGATCGTCCGCCGCCGGGCCCGGGGTCCGTTCATCGCCGCGGACGAATTCGGCCGCTTCGTGGCGGGCGTGAAGACGCGGCGGCCCGGCAAGATCGACCCGGCCACCCGCGTCTTCCAAGCGCTGCGCATGGCCGTCAACGACGAGCTCGCCAACCTCGCTCGAGGCCTCGAGGCCGCGATGCAGGTGCTGAGCCCGGGCGGCCGGCTCGCGGTCATCGCGTTCCACTCGCTCGAGGATCGTGCCGTGAAACAGTTCATGGCCCGCGAGTCGCGCGATTGCATCTGTCCTCCCCACCTCCCCACCTGCGTCTGCGGTCACCGCGCGGGTTTGCGCGTCGTCTCCCGTCGGCCGTTGATGGCGGCTGACGCCGAGACGATGCGCAACCCGCGCGCCCGCAGCGCCAGG
>DATJHW010000016.1:0-2452 GCA_035493615.1 Saccharimonadales bacterium (SeqCode)
ACGCGGCCACCGCGGACGAGGACGACGGAGTGCTCCTGGAGGTTGTGGCCGATCCCCGGGATATATGCCGTGACCTCCATGTGGTTGGAGAGCCGCACACGCGCGATCTTCCGCAGCGCCGAGTTCGGCTTCTTCGGGGTCATCGTGCGGACGATCGTGCAGACGCCACGCTTCTGGGGCGCGCCCTTGCGAAGCTGCACGAAGCGGCGGTCGAGCGAGTTCCACGTCGTGCGCAGCGCGGGCGTGTCCACCTTCGGCTTTTGGCTCTTCCGGCCCTTCCGGACCAGCTGCGAGATCGTCGGCATGCGTCGTTACCCCTTCTTGTGCGCGGCGCGCGAACGCACGCCTCACACAGGTCCGCGTTTTCTGACAACTCCCCCGACGAGGGCGCCTGCCTTGCGGCGAAGGCCCCCGGCGCAGCGCGGCCGATGTCACAAAAAGCGACTGGCCGATGCGCGAAATGACCGCCCTACCCCGCTCGGGAAGGCGGTCACCGTCTCGAAAGACAGCCGACTTGAAAGTATGACGGTTCGGGCAGGAGCCCGTCAACGCGGCGGGCCCGGATGCTCGGTAAATCACGCGACATCAGCCCGTCACCTGGTAACCGGCTTGGTCGCTCCCTCGCCCCATTTGCCGTAGGGGACCGGAAATGGCGCCGTCATGAATTGGCGGGTAATAGAAGGAGAGGGCCGCCTTTCGGCGGCCCTCTGCGACGGCGGTGTCCAACGGCCGCTACTCGGCGGTCGGGGTCTCTTCCTTGAGCTCGCCCTCGGGCCCTTCGAGATCGAGGATGTCCGTCTCGGTGTCCTCTTCCTCGTCGTCGTCGTCGAGGTCCTCCAGGCTCAGGGTCTCGTCCGGCGGAAGCACCGGCAGCTCTTCCTCTTCGTCGGTGCCGAACAGGCCCGCGAGGGCCTTCGGCTTCGGCATCCAGTCCAGCTGGTCGCGGCGCGACTGCAGACCGGTGCCGGCCGGGATGAGCTTGCCGATGATGACGTTCTCCTTCAAGCCCAGCAGGCGGTCCTTCTGACCCATCGTCGCGGCCTCGGTGAGGACGCGGGTGGTCTCCTGGAAGGACGCGGCCGCGAGGAACGAAGACGTCGACAGCGACGCCTTCGTCACGCCGAGGAGCACCGTCTGGGCCGTCGCCGGCTCGCCGCCGGCGGCGATGGTGCGCGCGTTGATGTCCTCGAACTCGAAGCGGTCGAACAGCTCCATCGGCAGGAGCTCGGTGTCGCCCGGCTCTTCGATGCGGACCTTGCGGAGCATCTGCCGGACGATGATCTCGATGTGCTTGTCGTTGATCGTGACGCCCTGGCTGCGGTAGACCTTCTGGACCTCCGCGACCATGTAGCGGTGCACGGCCTCGCGGCCGGAGATGCGGAGGATGTCCTGCGGGTTGGCGGAGCCTTCGCTGAGGAAGTCACCCGCCGAGACCTGCTGGCCGTTGTCGATCCGGAGGCGCGCCTGGTGGGCGACCTCGTAGACCCGCTCCTCGACCTCCTGCATCGCGATGGTGATCTGGCCGCCGCCCTCGACCTTGACCGTGCCGGATACCGGCGACGGCATGTCGATCTTGCCCTTCGTGCGGCGCTCGGGCTTGGCGAGGGCTTCGCCCGCGGTCACGTGCGCGCCGTCCTCCACGTTCAGGACGTAGCCGGACGGGATGCTGATCGGGACCGTGTATTCCTGCATGTTGCGGACGACGATCTTCCGTGAGCCGTCCGGGTCGCGGACGACCTCCGCGATCCCGTCGATCTCCGCGATGACCGCGAGCCCCTTCGGGACGCGGGCCTCGAAGATCTCCTCGACCCGCGGGAGGCCCATGGTGATGTCCTCGCCCGCGACGCCACCGGTGTGGAACGTGCGCATGGTGAGCTGGGTGCCCGGCTCGCCGATGGACTGCGCCGCGATGATCCCGACGGCCTCGCCCGATTCGACGAGCTTCCCGGTGGCCATCGAGCGGCCGTAGCAGGCGCGGCAGATGCCGTGCTTCGCGTGGCACGAGAGCGGCGAACGGATCCGCATCCGCTTGACGCCCGCGGCGGCGATGAGCTTCGCGGTGTCGCGGTCGATGTCCTCGCCCGTGGAGATGATGCGCTCGTTGGTCTTCGGGTCGTCCACGTCCATCGCCGCGACGCGACCGAACAGACGGTCGGGGAACGGCTCGATCATGCCGACTTCCTCGGCATTCACGAAGATGCCGTCCTCGTCCCCGCAGTCCTCCATCCGGACGATGACGTCCTGCGCCACGTCGACGAGACGGCGGGTGAGGTAACCGGAGTCCGCGGTGCGGATGGCCGTGTCGGCGAGCCCCTTGCGGCCACCGTGGGTCGAGATGAAGTACTCGAGGACCGTGAGGCCCTCGCGGAAGTTCGAACGGATCGGCAGGTCGATGATCCGGCCCTGCGGGTCGGCGATGAGTCCGCGCATGCCGCCGATCTGGCCCATCTGG
>DATJHW010000017.1:0-33442 GCA_035493615.1 Saccharimonadales bacterium (SeqCode)
TTCGCCGGCGCGGCCTGGGCGTTCGACATCCACATCATCGACGGGCTCGTGAACCGGCTGGGCTGGGCGATCAAGCTGTCGGGCGGCGGACTGCGCCGCGCGCAGACCGGCATCGTCGGCAACTACGCGCTCTCGATAGTCGGCGGCCTGCTGCTCATCCTCATCGTGTACGGCGGCTACGCGACGGGCTGGCTGCACCGTTGATCGACCACGTGTTGACCCTGCTCATCGTTGTCCCGATCGCGGGCCTGATCCCCCTGTTCATCTTCTTCCGCGACTCGCGCGCGATCAAGCAGGTCGCGATCGTCACGACGTTCATCGAGCTCGCGCTCTCCGTCTACATGCTGACGCAGTTCCACGTTGGCGAGGCCGGATTCCAGATGGTCGAGTCGGCCGACTGGCTGCCCAGCTTCGGGATCCGCTACGAGCTGGGCGTGGACGGCATCTCGGTGCTGCTGATCCCGATGACCACCCTCCTGACATTCATCTCGGTCCTCTATTCGAGTGGCGGCGCGATCAAGGAGCGGATCGGCGAGTTCATGGCCGCGTTCCTCCTGCTCGAGGTCGGCATGGTCGGCGTGTTCATGGCCCTCGACCTGTTCCTGTTCTACGTGTTCTTCGAGCTGATGCTCGTGCCGATGTATCTGATCATCGGGATCTGGGGCGGACCGCGGCGGGTCTACGCGACGCTGAAGTTCGTCCTGTTCACCCTCGGCGGCTCGCTGCTCATGCTCGTTGGGATCATCGCCGTGTACCTGCAGAGCGGGGATGCCGGCGATCGCACGCTGTCGCTGCCCGACCTGCTCGCCCGCTCCGGTCGGTTCTCCGCGGACTTCCAGTTCTGGGTGTTCCTCGCGTTCGCCCTCGCGTTCGCGATCAAGATGCCGATGGTCCCGTTCCACACCTGGCTGCCCGACGCCCACGTCGAGGCGCCGACGGCCGGGTCGATCGTCCTCGCCGGGGTGCTGCTGAAGGCCGGCGGCTACGGCTTCCTTCGGTTCGCGGTCCCGCTGTTCCCCATCGGCACCCAGGCCTGGTTGCCGATCCTCATCCTCCTGTCGGTCGTCGCGATCCTGTACGGCGCGATCGTGTCGGTCGTCCAGAAGGACCTGAAGAAGCTCGTGGCCTACTCGTCGGTCGCGCACATGGGCTTCGTCACGCTCGGCATCTTCGTGCTGAACCAGCAGGGCGGCGTCGGCGCGGTGCTCCAGATGCTCAACCACGGATTCGTGACCGGCGCGCTGTTCCTCTTCGTCGGTATCCAGTACGAGAAGACGCACCGCCGCCAGATCGCGGATCTCGGCGGGCTCGCGAACCGCTGGCCGTTGTACACCGCGTTCTTCGGGGTCTTTGTCTTCGCCTCGCTCGGCCTGCCCGGCCTGAACGGGTTCGTCGGCGAATTCCTCGTGCTCCTCGGGACATTCAAGTTCAACCCGGTCGGCGGTCCGGGCGGCCTGTTCTGGGGACCGCTCGCGGCGATCGGCGTGATCCTGGCCGCCGTCTACCTGCTCTGGATGTTCCAGCGCGTGATGTTCGGCACGTTGCGCGAGGCCTACCGCGCTCTGCCTGACCTCTCGCCGCTCGAGGTCGTGTGCGCCGTGCCGCTCCTGGTCCTCACCGTGCTGCTCGGGGTGTTCCCGCAGCCGGCCATCGCGATCATCGAGCCGTCGGTGCAGCGGGTCCTCGCCATCGCAGCCGGCGCGTCGCAGGTGGTCCTGAAGTGAGCATCGACGACGTCGTGGCGGTGCTGCCGGAGGTCGTCGTGACCGCGACGGCCTGCCTCATCCTGCTTGCCGACGCGGTCGTGGACCGGGCCGTCGCGCGGGTCTGGATGCCGATCCTCGCGGTCCTCGGGCTCCTGGTCGCGATCTTCAGCGGGCCGCTCACGGTCGCGAGCCACACCGCCTTCGGCGGTTTCGTCGTCGTCGACACGTTCACCACGTTCTTCCGCGTGCTGTTCTGCATCCTCGCGATCTTCGCCGTCGTGGTCGCACCGGAATACCTCGAGCGGCGGGCCATCCCTGCGGCCGAGTTCTACGCCACGATCCTGTTCTCGACCGTCGGCGCGATGACGATCGCGCTCGCGTCGGACCTCATCACGGTGTTCATCGGGCTCGAGCTCATGACCATCCCGATCTACGTGCTCGCGGGGATGGCCCGCCGCGACCGGTTCAGCAACGAGGCCGCGCTCAAGTACTTCCTGCTCGGCGCGTTCAGCTCGGCGATGCTCCTCTATGGATTCGCCTGGCTCTATGGCCTCTCGGGAACGACGGCGTTCGCCGGCATCGCCGAGGCGATCGCCGTGGGTGGTCTCACGAACGGAGCGACGCTCGTCGCGCTCGCGCTCGTGACCGTCGGCCTGGCGTTCAAGGCCGCGGTGGTCCCGTTCCACCAGTGGACTCCGGATGCGTACGACGGCGCGCCCACCCCGGCCACCGCGTTCATGAGCGTCGCGCCGAAGGCCGCCGCGTTCGCCGCGATCCTCCGGATCATGATCGGCAGCCTCGGCCCGCTTGGCCTCGATTGGAGCGCCGTGTTCGCGGTCCTCGCCGCGATCACGATGACCGGCGGGAACGTCGTCGCGCTCGTGCAGGGGAACGTGAAGCGGATGCTCGCGTATTCGAGCATCGCCCACACCGGCTACATCCTCGCCGGCGTCGCGGCCTACCAGGCCGGAGCCTCGGCCTCGGCGGCGGTGCTGTTCTACGTGTTCGCCTACGGGATCATGAATCTCGGCGCTTTCGCCTGCCTCATCTACCTGGACCTGGCGGGCACGCGCGGCGCGACCCTCGAGGAGCTGAACGGCTTCGCGCGACGGCAGCCCGCCGGAGCGCTCGCGTTCGCGGTGTTCCTCATCTCGCTCACCGGCATCCCGCCGACGATCGGGTTCGTGGCGAAGGTGTTCATCCTCCAGCCGGTGCTGGACGCCGGGCTCACCTGGCTCGCGGTGGTCATCGCGCTGAACGCGGTGCTCGCGGCGTTCTACTACCTGCGGGTCGTTGTGCACATGTACATGTACGAGGTCGACTCGAACCCGCCACGGCTTCTGCCGGCCAGGCTGCTGTCGACCGGTCTCGGCGTCGCCGGCTTCGCGGTCGTCGTCATCGGCATCGTGCCCGACGTCGTCTATCGCTGGGCGCTGCAGGCCGCGGCGCCATTCGTCCTCCGCTGACGCTCGAGGGGTGCGCAGCAGTCGGCTCGAGGCGTTCAGCGACGGCGTCTTCGCCATCGCCGCGACGCTCCTGGTCCTGGAGCTGCGCGTGCCGGAGGACGGTGCGGATCTCGCGGTGTCGCTTCGTGGGCTCTGGCCGGCGTACGCGGCGTACCTGGTGAGCTTCCTCACGATCGGGATCATCTGGGTGAACCATCACACGCTGCTCGAGCACTGCCGCCGGGTCGACCGGCGGTTCCTCTACCTCAATCTGTTGCTTCTGGTCGCCGTCGGGATCGTGCCGTTCCCCACGTCGCTCGTCGACCGCTACATCCTGTCCGAGCACGGGGCGACCGCGGCGCTGGTCGTGTACGGGCTGGGCGGGCTGCTCATCTCGATCGCGTTCGCCGGCGTGTTCTTCTACGCGACCCAGGACGAGCGGCTGCTCGGCGATGCGGCGGTCGCACGCCGCATCCGGCGGGATGGACGGTTCTTCCCGATCGGGCTCGGCGCGTACGCCGTTGGGATGGCGCTCGCCTTCGTCGCACCGCTCGCGAGCCTCGGGCTCTACGCCCTCACGGCCGTGTTCTACGCGCTGCCGATCCTGCCGCTGCCGGTCAGCGAGACCGGACGGGCGCGCTAGCCCCGCGAGGGGAGGAGTCGCTCGCCGACGGCGCCGCCGAGCGCGCCGAGCGCGGCAGCGATCGCGAGCGGGATCAGGATCGCCGGAAGCTCGAGCACGAGCAGCCCACCGAACCGGGACACCGGCGCGAACGACGGCGTGAACGCCTGATGCATCTGCGTCGCGAGGATGCTCCCGAGCAACAGCGAGAAGAGGAGCGCGCACGGCGCGGCCGCGACACCGAGGCGTCCCGCGATCACACCGGCACAGAGGAGGATGCCCGCGCTCACGCCGAGGAGGATGGCCGGCGGCACCGGCAAAGGCTCGGTGAGACCCCACCAGAACGCGAGGCCCGTCGTCGTCGCGAGCACCGACGCGAGCATTCGCGCCATCGTCATCCTTTTGAACGGGGCTCGGCCGGGGCCGGCGAAGCCCGACCCGGGCGCAGGATCCGGGTTCGCGCGACTCCTCCCAGGTACCCGGCGATCGCGCCGCCGATCGCGTACGGCACGAACGCGATGAGGAGCTGAAGCTCGAAGCCCACCAGCACGCCGAGGTCGTTCGCGTACGCGAAGCGCGGCCAGTACTGCACCAGGCCCGAGAGCAGCACGCCCGCGATCACCGCGAGCGCGCCGGCGAGCCCGCTCCGCGTTCCGGCAAAGAATCCCGCGCCCGCGGACGCGAAGAGGAGATAGCCGATGGCGAGCAGTGCGGCCGCGCCGATCCACTGATCGATGCGCAGCAGGACCGCAAGGTCGAGCGCCGCGGCCGTGCCGACCGCGAGCGCGAAGCGCATCAGCGCACGGTCGCGAGCGCGCGGTCGACGCGATTCAGCCCCTCGCAGCGCCCATCGTCGCCGATGATCGCCACGTCTTCGATCCGCACGCCGAACCGGCCGGGCAGGTACACGCCCGGCTCGAGCGAGAAGGCCATGCCCGGTTCGAGCGGCTGGTCGTTCCCGGCCACGAGGTAGGGATGCTCGTGGCCGTCGAGGCCGATCCCGTGGCCGAGCCGGTGGATGAAGAAGTCGCCGTAGCCGGCGTCGGCGATGACCGCGCGGGCCGCCGCGTCGACCGACTGCGCGGCCGCGCCCGTGTGGGCAGCCTCGTACCCGGCCTGCTGCGCTCGGAGCACGACGTCGTGGACCCGGACCAGCTCCTCGCTCGGACGATCACCGACGTGCACCGTGCGCGTGATGTCCGAGCCGTACCCCGCGCGGGTCCCGCCGAAATCCAGGACCACCGCGTCGCCGTTGCGGATCTTCCGATCTCCGGTGTGATGGTGCGGCGACGCGCCATCCTCGCCGGCCCCGACGATCGTGAACAGCACCTCGTCATGTCCCTCGTCCCGGAGTAGCGCCGCCAGATCGACGCCGATCTCGCGCTCCGTGCGTCCGGCGAACTCGAGATCGAGCGCGCGTACGTACGCCCGGTCAGCGGACTCGGAGACCGCCCGAAGCGCGTCGAGCTCGGCGCGGTCCTTCCGCATCCGGAGCTCGCGGGTGATCACGGAAGCCTCGCGGAACGTCCGGCCGGTCAGGCTCTGCTGCAGACGCAAGACGAACGACGCCCACATCTGGTCCGCGACCGCGATGGCGCCCGGGCGCGTCACGAGCGAGGCGACGAGGGCGTACGGGTCGGCCGTCTCGGACCAGGTCGCCTGGCGGAGATCCGGTGCCGCGGACAGGGCGCGCGGCGCTTCGAGCTCCGGGACCACCAGCGTCGCGATGCCATCGCTGCCCAGCACGAGACACGTGAGCCGCTCGCTCGAGAAGATCCGGTAGCCGGAGAGGTAGGTGAGGTCGGACCCGGGCGCGAGCAGGAGGGCCGCGATGCCCGAATCCAGACAGCGGGCTGCGGCGCGCGCGCGACGGCCGGCGTGGTCCATCAGGTTCGGCACGGGATGTGCGCCGCACTATCGCATAGGGAAACGGTCGCTTCCGGTCGTCGCTGGCGGCGCGCTCGTCCTCATCGGCATCCTGCTCCTGGCGGAGGCGAGCCTCGGCACGCCCGCGCCCCCATCCGTCGCGCCGACACCGCTCGCCATCGCCACGACCACCGAGTCGATCTCGACTCCGACCGCCTCGGCGACCAGAGACCCGCGCAGCCCGATCCCGCTCGGGTATCGCATCACGATCCGGCGGTTGGGCATCGATCTGCCGATCGCCGAGGGCGATATCACGCGCGACATCGACGAGCAGAAGACCCCCGAAGGGTTCGCGTTCCATCTGCCCGGAACGTCGATCCCGGGATTGGGGAGCAACACGTACCTCTACGCGCATGCCCGCACCGGCATGTTCCTGTCGCTGTGGAGCGCGCAGCCCGGCGATCAGGTCGTGATCTCGACCCCGGATCTGCGCGGTCTCCGGTACGTGATCAGCGAAGTGCACCCGCGCGTCCCGCCCGACGATGTCTCGTGGGTCCAGCCGACCACTGCAGAACGGCTCACCCTGCAGACCTCGACCGGACCGAATCCCGGCGATCCGCGCTTCGTCGCCATCGCCGTCCCGGCAACGTCTCCATGACGCCGTAACGGCCGCGTACCACATCGCGGGAAACAGCGGCCGGAGAAGCGAGCCGTTGCCCCGCACGCGATGTGTCGCACGGCGACACGGAGTCTCCTCGCGGACAGGTGATGGAACCCCACCTGCCTTCCCGGCACACGGACAACCGGGGGGGTGTACCGCATGCCGGCGTACCTGGCGCGCACCGGACTCGCTGTGTTCGCGATGCTCTTCACAATCACGCTCCTGACCGAGCACATCGCCGACGGCCGCGCGCTCGTCGCGAGCGCGGCCGTCGAGCTTCCGCAGCCGCGCGAGATCGCACTCGCGCGCGTCGCGCGACCCGAGGTCCTCGGGGTCGCGGGCTTCGAGCGCGCTCCGGCCGCCGTCGCGGCGCCGGCGCCCGTGGCCGAGGCCGCCGACGCGGCGCCGCAACCCGTTCCGGTCGCAGCGGCCGCACCGGTCGTGGGGGTCGCGGTGCAGAGCGACGCGATCGTCCTGGCCTCCTGGTACGGACCGGGCTTCTACGGCAACCGGACCGCCTGCGGAGAGACGTACACGCCCGACATCCTCGGCGTTGCCCACCTCACCCTGCCGTGCGGGACGCGCCTCGTCCTCAGCCACGGCGGCCGCTCGATCACCGTGACGGTCATCGATCGAGGTCCCTACGTCGCGGGCCGCGCCATCGATCTGTCGAACGCCGCCCGGCTCGCTCTGGACTGCTCCGACTTGTGCACGGTTCGGATGCAGATCCTGCGTTGAATGTCCGGAGATTGCCCGCATGGTGGACAGCCGAGCGAGCGTCGGTATGGAACTTGCAGCCAGACCGGCCCATCGGGCGGCCGGAAAGCCGCTGGTGCGCAGGCGTCGTGAAGGAGTGACCGGGATGACCAAGAACAAGGGTGCGATGACCGTGGCCGAGGCCGGCCGCAAGGGCGGGGCGACCACCGCACAGCGCCATGGTCCGGAGTTCTACGAGCAGATCGGCAAGAAGGGCGGCCGCACGACCGCGCAGCGGCATGGCGCCGACTTCTACGAGCAGATCGGCAAGCAGGGCGGGCAGAAGGTGAAAGAGCTGTACGGCCCGCGGTTCTACGGTCGCATCGGCAAGATCGGCGGCGATGCCGTGTCCGAGAAGTACGGCCACGAGCACTTCGAGGAGATCGGCAAGAAGGGCGGCCAGAAGGTCGCCGAGCTCATCGCCCGCGGACGGCAGGCAAGCTGAGCACCGTCATCGACCGCTCCACGGCAGAGCGGTCGACCGGGCGAGGGCAGGTCATACCCCTCCACGCGTATCAATCGCGGGGAATCCGCGGGTCCGGAGCATTGACACCGGAACGCGCCCTCATATCGTCCGTTCCTGTACGCGAGCGGCCGCATCAGGCCGCGAGATGTACCGGTGAGCGCACAGCGCTCGCTCGCTCGTCGAGGAGAGGGAAGTTGGACGCGGTCGATCGGCTCGGCACCGCGCTCGTCGCCGTCGAGTGGGAAGACATCACCGCGTACACGCGCACGGCGATCCCGGAGGACTTCGAGCCGTACCGGCTCCGCAAGCTCACGTGCGGCCTGCTCTGGAAAGAGACCGACGACTACATCGTGGTCGTGGGCGACTACGACATCACCAACGCCGGCAAGGAATACCGCCACAACGACTTCCACATCATCCCGCGCGGGGTGATCCGCCAGCTCACCGTGCTGCGCGATCCCTCCGAGCTTGTCTCCCTGGACGTGGTCTCGGCCGGCTAGGCCGGCCCTCCCGTCCGGCGGCTGCCCACGTTCGTACCTCCGTTGTATCCGGCGATACGGAAACCCGAACGCCCGTTCGTCGGTATGGAACAACGGGGGACTGCTCTCCGTTCTATCGAGCAGTTCTGGAGGCCATTCGATGCTTCGAGCCGAGCTCTACTGCTACTTCTGCGGTCACGGTTCCGGCGAGGTCCTGGTCGCGACCAAGTCGCGGCGTCCGACCCCTGAGCAGCTCCGCGCCGCGTATTCGCACGTCACCGGTGATCGGGCGCCCGTGTGGGACGCCGGCGAGCAGCCGCTGTGCCCGCGCTGCGGCGGCCAGCTCTTCCTCGAGAAGTACGAGCACGAGGTCGTACGCCGGCGCGCTGCGCTGAAGAAGGCGAGCTAGACCACCCGGATCGCGCGCGTTCAAGCCGCGGCCGTTCGGACCGTACGTGGATCGGACGGCCGCGTTGCTGTGTGGGCTCGTCGCCGGCTGGCGTGCCGCTCGCTGGCTGCGCGCGCAGCTGCGCCGCGCCGATCCACTGACCTTCCGTCAGCGGGAGATCGTCACCGCGATCGCTGCAGGCCTCACGAACAAGGAGATCGCGCGCCACACCGGCGTGTCAGAGGGCACGGTGAAGAAGCACATCGCGCGCCTGCGCGAGCGCACCGGCGCCCCCAACAAGGCGGCGCTCGTCGCGCTCCTGGCTCAGGCCGTCGGGCCGGCGAGTCCGAGCCGGTCGGCGATGCCACTCAGAGCCGCGACGACCTCGGCGGTGAGCTCGTCAAATGGCACGCCGAGATCCTCGGCGCCGGCGAGCATCATCTCCCGGCTCACCGCGCGCGCGAAGGCCTTGTCCTTCATCTTCTTGCGCACCGATCCAGGCTCGACCTCGGCGACCCGCTTCGATGGACGGACGAGCGCGACCGCGGTCACGAAGCCGCAGAGCTCGTCCACCGCGTAAAGGGTCTTCTCCATCGGCGTGACCCGCGGGATACCCGTGTGATCGCCGTGGCTCTGGATCGCATGCACGATCGTTCCCGGCACGCCGGCCTGCTCGAGGATCGGCTTGCCGTTCTGCGGGTGTCCGTCCGGATCACGCTCGTAGTCGAAGTCGTGGAGCAGGCCCGTCACGGCCCACTCCTCTTCATTGCCGTCGAAGCGGACGGCGAACCGGCGCATCGCGGCCTCGACCGCCAGGCCGTGCTTGCGGAGGCTGTCGCCCTTGGTGTGCTCGCAGAGGAGCGCGTACGCGGCATCGCGATCCATCGGCCGGACCTTATCATCGCTGCTGTGATCGAGCTCACGCCGCTGGCCGCCGAGAAGCTCTCCGGACTGATGTCGCAGAACCCCGCTCAACGGGTGCTTCGCGTGTACGTCGCGGGTCAGAGCTGCTGCGGCTACCAGTACGGCCTCGCGCTCGACGAAGCGCGGCTGCCCGACGACGCGGTCGTCGAGCGCGCCGGCATCGAGGTCGCCGTCGATCCGGACAGCCTGCCGTACGTCGAAGGCTCGACCATCGACTTCGTCGACGCGCTCATGGGCGGCGGCTTCACGGTCCGCAATCCGAAGCTCGACACCGGCGGCGGCTGCGCATGCGGGCGGCGCTAGCTCCCGACTAGACCATCACCGGCTGCGGCTGCCTGCTCGTCGTTGCGGCGCTCATCGCCCTGCTCGCCGTGTTCGTCTTCGGTTCGACCGACCCGGGTGAGCCCATCGCCCAGATCATTGCCCTCGCGCTCAGCCTGGCCGCCGCTCGTGCCATGACGTCGCGCGCTCGTACGCTCGCGCGACCCTGAGCAGCCGCGCTTCGGCCCACGGCCGGGCGACCAGCTGCAGACCGATCGGGAGGCCGTTCGCATCGAAGCCACATGGGATCGAGATCGCGGGCACGCCGGTGAGGTTGAACGGCGAGGTGTACGCGGTGAGCGTCGCCGCGGCCGAGACCGCATCCTGGCCCACCCGCGCCGGCGCCGTGATCGGCGTCGTCGGCAGGGCGATCGCGTCCCACGGTGCGAGCGCGTCGGCGTACGCGCGCCGGAGCTCGTCGCGCGTTCGCCGCGCCGCCGCGTACGCGATCCCGGTGTGCTTCACGCCGGTCTCGATCCGCTGCGCGACGTCCGACCCGTACGACGCGCGGTCGCTCGCGATCCGCTCGCGGTGGTACGCGGCCGCCTCGGTGCCGATGATCACGTGCTGCGTGCCGCGAAGCTCGTCGGTCCGCGGCAGCTCGACGTCCTCGATGCGCGCGCCATCGCCGGCGAGCGTCTCGATCGCGGCGCGGAACGCCGCCGCCACGTCCGGGGCCGGCCGCTCGTTCGGCGCCAGCCGCTCGAAGAAGCGGCCGCGCACGACGCCGATGCGCAGTCCGCGGACGCCCGACTCGATGTCCGCGACGTAGTCGTCGACCGGCACGTTGAGCGAGACCGGGTCGCCCGGGTCGTAGCCCGCGATGAGCTGCAGCAGCACGGCGGCGTCGCGGACGGTGCGGGTCATCGGCCCCGGATGGTCGAGCGACCAGGCCAGCGGGATCGCGCCGCGCAGGCTGACCCGGCCGTACGTCGGCTTCAGGCCGACCACGCCGCAGAGCGACGCGGGGATCCGGATCGAGCCCCCGGTGTCGCTGCCGATCGTGCCGAAGCAGAGCCCCGCGGCGAGCGCGGCACCGTTGCCGCCGCTCGATCCGCCCGGGATGCGTTCGAGATCCCACGGGTTGCGGGTCGGCCCGAAGTGCGGGTTGTCCGTCGTCACGCCGAACGCCCACTCGTGCAGGTTGGTCTTCCCAAGGTCGACCGCCCCCGCGGCGAATAGCCGGCGCGCGATCTCGCCGTCCTCGGGCGGGACGTTCTGCGCGAAGAGCTTCGAGCCGCCGGTCGTCGGTACGCCCGCCACGTCGAAGAGGTCCTTGAGCGCGAGCGGTGCCCCCGCCAGCGGACCGCTCGCATGCGCGGCCCGGCGTCGCGCGTCCTCCCCGGTGACCGTGATGAACGCGTTTAGGTCATCGGCGCGTACTGCGATCCGCGCGAGGCACGCGTCGGTGAGCTCGAGCGCGCTCACCGACCGCGAGCGCATCGCCGCAATGGCGCTCTCGAGCGAGCCGTCGAGGATGGCGTCGTCCACGAGCGCGAACGATAGGTGGCCGGTCGGGCGAAGGGCGCGAATGGGGCGGCCGCGCGTGGCCACCCCATTCGCTGCGTGGAGGAGGTGGACGGTGTTCCCACTCGATACGTGTGGGACCGGCCGTCGGATGCGCGCTAGAGTCGCGGCCATCGACGCCTTCGCCCGCCGTGCCGGGCTCTGCGCATACCTCGTGGCCGCACTCTCGATCGCGTACGCGATCGTGTATCTCGGCTTCGCGAGCCGGAACGTCGATGACCGGTCCTCGAATGCCCTCGCGTACGCGCTCATCGCGGCGGGAGCGCTCGCCGCGTCGGTCGCCACGGTCGGGATGAGCGACCTCGCCGGCGGGCCGAACGCCCGCTGGCTCGCTCCCTTCGGGGTCGGCTACGCCCTGCTCTCGGCGGCGCACGGCGTGTACGCCGCGATCCTCGCGGGCCAGGGCCTCGCGGCCGGCGATCTCTCCGCGACCGATCCGCGCGGCTTCGCGACCTTCGGGCTCGCGGGCCTCTGGATGCTCGCCCTCGGCCTCATCGCGCGCGGGCTGTCCACGCTCCCGCGCACCCTCGCTCTGCTCGCCATCGCCGGTGGCGTCGATCTGGTCGTGTTGTTCTTCGCCACGGTCGCCGGGGCGACACCGCTGATCCTCGTGACCGGCGGCCTCGCGTCGGTCGTCCTCGGACCCGCGTTCTGGATCTGGAGCGGCCGGCTGCTCAGTCGCTAGGGGATGCCCGGGGAGCCCTGTTCGTTGGACGGAGCCGGGCCCCAAGAGACGCAGAGAGTCTCGGGATGTGACTCCCGAGACTCTCGCGCAAAGGGTGCGAATAGGTCGCGGGCGGCGTTACCGAGTGCGTTCCGTGTTGCTTCCGCCCCGGCACGTCATGCCGGGCGTGACGATCGCCGGAGTGAGCAGCCCGTAGCGGATATCTTGGCCGTAGCTCTGAGTCCGGCCACCCGGACCGTTCGGTGCGTCAGGCGTGGGCTCCGCACTCACGATCGGCGCCGTCGGGTCGTCGTTCTGTCCCGAGAAAACGCAGATCGAGCTCGCGTTGTCAGGGCCGGCCGTCGGCTTGCCCTTGCCCGTCACCTCGCCCGCCAATGCGGTGCTAGCGGTCAGGCCCATGATCGCGGCTGCGCAGATCGCCACCAAGAACAGCCTCACATCCACTCTCCCCTCGTGAACGCCTCATGGCGTCGACCGGCGACGATAGGGCGGCAGCGCGACGCGCGCAAAGACCCGAGAAATGGCCAGGCAGATACCGTGGGCATCACGACACCGAGGACCTTCCGCCAGGGACCTCTGTGCCGAGGGGCCGGACTTGAACCGGCGACAGATGGTTCTTCAGTTGCTTGCTCCGGCTGTACGACCAGCACGGGGCGAGCAACCCCGGCTTCAGGGACTACGAGCGCAAGACCACGCGCGTGATCCCGGCGATCCTCCTCGAGCGGCTGCCGGGCCGGCCGGGCTAGCGCGTCAGCGGATCGATGATCCGCGTGCCGACCTTCGCCTCCCAGTGCACGTGCGGTCCGGTGGTCACGCCCGTCAGGCCGACCAGCGCGACCGGCTGGCCGCGAACGACGCGGTCGCCGACGTGTACGAGCGCCGCCGATGTGTGGTAGTCGCACGTCTCGATCCCGCTCGCGTGCCCGACGCACACGCGTCGACCACCGACGTTGACCCAGCCGACCGCCGTCACGACACCGTCGTCCGCCGCCACGAGGATGGAACCGAGCGGCGCTGCGATGTCGATGCCGGTGTGGGTCGGCGTGATGATCTGCGTGATCGCGCCGACCGCGGGCCGCAGGTAGTGCAGGTCGGTCGGTGGAAACGGCGCCGTCGCCGGGATGGGCGCCGGCTTGGCCGATCCGCCGGTGCCGCACCGGAACAGCTCGAGCCGCGTATTGCGGAGCGACGTGCGGCTGTCGCCTTCGAAGTAGCGCCCGTCCGGGCTGAAGCCGCGCGCGCCGATGAGGTTCGGCAACGTGGCCGCGTTGCTCGAGGGGCCCGCGCCGACGGCGGTGAACGTGTCGAAGGAGATGTCGCCGGTCGTGGCCGCCGTGACCGGCCCGAGGAGCAGCGTCTTGCCGTCGGGCTCCCACTGATGGACCGGTCCGCCGAACTGCGAGAGCGGCGCGCTCCGCACGCTGTCGCCGTCGCGCAGCTCGACGCGATCGGGGTAGCGCACCAGGAGCGTTGCGCCGGCCGGTGACCACTCGGTGTACGTCGCATCCGGCAGGTCGAGCTCGCTCACCGCACCGGTGCGCGTCGCGCCGGCGTACCGACGGATCGTGCCATCGAGCGAGTAGCGCGTGATGAGGAACCGCTCGGCGTCCGCGCTGAAGCTCGCATCGTCGGCCGGGTACGTCGGCACCAGATCGGCCGGCAGGTGCGAGATGGTCCGTACCCGCCCATCGGTCCAGCTCTGGAGCTCGTTCTTCGCGAAGTAGTAGAGCGTGTCGCCGACCCACTTCACGTCGGGGATCGTGGCCTTCGGCAGGTCGATGACCCGGCCGCCGATGACGATGCGGAGCTCGCCGTCCCAGCTCCAGTACGAGAGGTACTTCCCGCTCGCGGACCACTGCTGCCGCTCGCCGACGCCGAGCGGGCGCATCGTGCCGGTCATCAGGTCGAGCGAGTCGAGGAAGAACTCCTCTGGCGAGCCTGTGATCTGCGCCGAGGGCAGCACGACCATGTGGTCGATCGCGAGGGTCCGGCCGTCCGGCGACCAGGCCACGGCGCTGACATCTGGGATCGCTGGGATCGTCACGCGCTCGGTGCACGCGAGCGCATCCGGCCCACTCGGTGGCGTCGCCGTCGGGACGGGCCGCGGCGATGCGGTCGGCGGCGGCGAGGGTGACGGGGCCTGCGTCGGCGTCTGGCTGGCTGCCTGCCCGCTTGGCGCCGGCTCGCACGCGCCAGCCAGCGCCACCAGGGCCGCGAGGACGACCGCGAGCCGAAGATGCGCTCGCCGCGGGGCGATGGCCGAAGAGCTGTGCGTCCCTCGAACGATACGAGGCGCGCCGGTCTGACTCCGGCTCGCTACCGGTCGGCGATGTCTCGGCTGCTAGGGTGTCGCGACCAACGGGAGGGGCTTCCACCGATGACCGTCTTCACCGAGCGGCGCGATCCTCGGCCGGCGCTGGTCGTCGGAGCGCTGATCACGCTGGCGGTCGCGCTGCTGGATCTCCTGACGCCGGCCGAAGTGGATTTCAGCGAGTTCTACATGCTCGCTGTGATCCTCACCGCCTGGTCGGTCGGTGTTCGCGTCGGACTGCTCTTCGCGCTCGTCGGCGCATCGGCCCAGCTCGCGGTCGACACCGCGCTCCGCGGCAGCTTCGCGTCGGGCGTGGTCGCGGTCGCGGCCTGGAACTGGCTCTCCGACTTCGGCGTGCTTGCCGCGCTCGCGTTCGTGACGGACCGGGCCTATCAGGAACGCCATCGCTGGATGCGGATCGACGCCGAGCGGGCGGCGCTCCTGCGCATGCTCGACCGCGAGCTTCCCCGGCCGCTGCGCGCGATCGGGTGGTTCGCGCGCACGTTCGAGGAGGCGCTCGACCGCGGCTCGATCGACGGACTCCGCGCCCAGTTCGGCGGCCTGCGTCATCACGTGCGTGAGGCGAACTTCCTCGCGACCGATCTCCTCGCGGTCGGACGGCTCCGGAGCGACGAGCTGTACTTCGAGCGGCAACCGGTCCTGCTCAACGCCCTGGTCTCCGAGGCCGTCGACGAGACGCTCCATCGCACTCGGGTGTTCCCGAGCCTGGTCTCGGGCGATCCGCGCGTGCTCGCCGATCCCGACCGGCTCCGTCACGCGATCGCGAGCCTCATCGGCCGCTGCCTGGAGCTCTCGACGTACGAGCCGGTCACCGTGCTCACCCGCGTGTCGGGCGACGAAGCGGTCATCGAGGTCGGTACCGGCGCGGGGATGCCCGAGCACGGAGACCTCGAGCTCACCCGGATGCTGGTGGCGGGCAACGGCGGACGGTTCGTGCTGGTCGACCGCCGCGACCGGGGATCGCTCGCGTCGATCTACGTGCCGACCACGTCCGCCGAGAGCCCCTCGCCGGACGGGGTGACCGGGGGCGCGACCGCCGGCTGACCGTCGGCCGGATCGAACTTTCTGCGCGGCCGGCCTGTACAAGGGTCACGTTCCTCGCACCGCGCGAAGGGGGGTGGCGGGTGGGCCGGTACATCCTGCGGCGGCTGCTGATCGCGATCCCGACGCTGCTCGCGATCACCTTCGTCGTGTTCGCGATCCTGTCGCTTGCACCGACCGATCCGCTCTCGCAGTTCGGCGCCGACCCGCGGGTCCCGCCGGAGGTGCGCGCGAACATCCGCGCAGCGCTCGGGCTCGACGACCCATGGCCGATCCGCTACGTGAAGTGGCTGACCTCGCTCGCGCAGGGGAACTTCGGCGTGTCGTTCATGAGCCACAGCTCGGTCAGCGATCTCATCCTGCAGCGCCTTCCGAACACGCTCGCCGTCGTCGGCGTCGCGTACCTGCTCGGCCTGCTGATCGGCGTTCCGGCCGGCATGCTGTCGGCGGTGAGGCGGTACAGCACCTTCGACTATGCCGCGACGTTCGTGGCGTTCGTCGGCTTCTCGCTGCCGACGTTCTTCGTCGGCGTCCTGCTGATCATCATCTTCAGCATCCAGCTCCACTGGCTGCCGTTCATCTATGACTCGAATCTGAAGGTGACCGATCTCGTGACCCTCGGCGATCAGCTCCGCCAATCAATCATGCCGATCGCGGTGCTCGGTCTCGCCAATGCCGCGCTGATCGTTCGCTACACGCGCAACGAGATGGTCGAGCAGCTGCCGCTCGACTACGTGCGGACCGCGCGGTCGAAGGGCCTTCGAGAGAGCCGGGTCGTACGCGGCCACGTCCTGCGGAACAGCCTCATCCCGGTGGTCACGCTGGTCGCACTCGGCATCCCCACGATCTTCGGCGGCGCGATCGTGACCGAGCAGATCTTCCGCGTGCCTGGGGTGGGCGAGCTGCTCGTAAGCGCGATCGGGAACGGGGACACGCCGGTCGTCACGGCGGTGCTGTTCATCTTCGCCGTGCTCGTCGTGGTGTTCAATCTGATCGCCGACGTGCTCTACACCGTGCTCGACCCGAGGTTGCGGCTGACCTAGGTACGCCTCGGCGGTCCGTTCGGTATCACCGGCCCTTGATATGCCGAACTTCCGGTATAGGACGCGCGTTGGGTCACCGAATAATCTTCGCTCCCTGTGGGCCGGCTGCCTGGCTGTGCGCCCTGTGGGGAGGGACATTGTGATACCAAGATTGAGATCAGCGCGACTTGTCGGGCTGGCGACGGCACTCGTGCTCGTCGTCGGCGCCGTCACCGCGCCGCCATCGCTGGCCAAGGCGGCGTGCAATAGCGGTAGCACGGCTGGGACGGCGGACATCGCCCTCGTCCAGGCGATCTCGGTCGCGAGCGACGGCAACTACGTCGATCACCTCACGATCACCAATTACGGACCCTGCAATGTTCCGAATGCGGGGCTCACTGCAACACTCCCGAGCGCCCTCCTCGCGTTCAGCTCGAATCCGAATAGCTGGACGTGCAGTGGTGACACGACCGTCAGTTGCTATGAGACCTCGACCATCGGAGTCCCTGGTACCGCGGACATCTACCTCGAGTACGCCGCCGGGTCGGTGGGCCTGATCAATGCATGCGCCGCGACATTCGACGTTGTGGGATCTCTCGCCACATGCCCGACCTCCCATGGCGTCGTCTCGGACCCGAACCTCGCGAACAACACGACCACCGTCGCCGGCGGTCTCCTCGCGGCCGGCGGGACCCTGGTCTACGGGCCGAACGGACAGTCGATGCCCAGCGCCGCGTTCACGCACACGACCTCCGTGACGCTCGCGAACGGCGGCTTGGTGAACATCTACCAGTCCGGCAACTGCCCGGCGAACGTCAGCGACTGCTTCCTCGGCACCGCCACCATCACCTTCACGAACGTCAACGGCGCCAAGACCTGGACGCTGACGTTCCTTGCTTCGCTCGCCGGCAAGAAGTCGCTGTCCCAGATCAAGATCTGGAACAGCGTTGGCGGCGGAGCGTACACGGCGCTCTCGAACTGCAGCGGCAAGAACGCGACCGACCCGTGCGTGCAGAGTCGCTCCCGATCGACGAACGCCGACGGCGACACGGTTTACACGATCGTCGTCGTCGGGACCCAAGACAACGGGATGACCGCCGACTAGGCGAATGGGTGGGCGCGTCCGATCGGACGCGCCCACCGCGCTTCCCCCCGCGGGTGCAGCCCTGACCGGATCCATGCAGTCCCGAGCGGTTTGCGCTACGAGCACGCGGTCGCTCGGTCGCTGATCCACTGAGCGAGCAAGTGGGCGTGGCGAGCCTCGGTTCTGCCCAGACGGGCTCGCGTTCGTTACCGAATTGTTGTGAATCCCGGCGTACGCTTTCGCGCATGGCAGTGTGCCCGAATTGTCGCGAAGAGAACCCCGAAAAGTTCCGGGTATGCGGCTTCTGCGGCACGCCGCTCGTCGCCCCATTGGCGAGCGAAGTCCGCAAGACCGTCACCATCCTGTTCTGCGACCTCAAGGGCTCGACCGCGCTTGGGGAGCGTCTGGACTCAGAGTCCCTCCGCGAGATCCTCGGGCGCTACTTCGACGCGATGAAGAGGATCATCGAAGGCCACGGCGGCACGGTCGAAAAGTTCATCGGCGACGCCGTCATGGCGGTCTTCGGCCTGCCTCGGCTCCACGAGGATGACGCGCTGCGAGCCTGCCGGGCAGCCTGGGACATGCAGCGTGCGCTCGAGCGACTGAACGAGGAGCTCATGTCGCGTTGGGGCGCGACGCTGGCCAATCGGATCGGGGTGAATACGGGCGAGGTCGTCGCCGATGATGCGAGCACCGGCCAACGGCTGGTCACCGGAGACCCGGTCAACGTCGCGGCCCGGCTCGAGCAGGCGGCCGGTGAGATGCAGACGCTCATCGGCCAGCCCACGTACGAGCTGGTGCGTGACGCCGTCGAGGTCGAGGCCGTCGAGCCGCTCACCCTGAAGGGCAAGTCACAGCCTGTCCCCGCCTACCAGCTGAACGCGGTCCGCGGCGAGATCGGTGTTGCGCGGCGGCTCGACCGTCCGATGGTCGGACGCGAGGCCGAGCTCGCGCTCGTCCGATCCGCGTTCGAGCGCTCGGTCGCGACGCGAAGCTGCGAGATCGTCACGGTGCTGGGTGAAGCCGGGCTGGGGAAGACGCGCCTGGTGGAGGCATTCCTCTCGGGCACCAGGGAGGCGTTGACCGTGCTGCGCGGCCATTGCCTGTCGTATGGCGACGGGATCACCTTCTGGCCGCTCCGCGAGGTCGTGCGGCAGGCTGCCGCGATCACCGAGACGGACGGCCCGACGGAGGCGATCGCGAAGCTCCGCGCGCTGCTCGGTCCCGGATCCGACGACGTCGTGGATCGGCTCGCGGTCGCGATGGGGCTGCAAGCCGGCGTCTTCCCGATCCAAGAGACGTACTGGGCGGCGACGAAGTTCGCCGAGCACGTCGCCCGCGAACATCCTCTGGTCATCGTCTTCGACGACATCCACTGGGCCGAGACGACCATGCTGGAGCTGATCGCGCACGTCGCCGGTGCGGCCAAGGCGCCGATCGTCGTCCTGAACACCGCCCGCCCGGACCTCTTCGATGAGCATCCCCGCTGGCTCCAGGGCAAACCGAACGCGACGAGCATCTTCCTCGCGCCGTTGTCCGACGCCGACGGCGCACGCATCGTCGAGAACATCCTCGGACCGATCGGATTGCCCGCGATCACGCAGGAGAAGATCGCCAAGGCCGCTGAAGGGAATCCGCTGTTCGTCGAACAGATCGTGTCCTCGTTCATTGACGACGGTTTCCTCCGCGTTGACCCGACCGGCGGCTGGACCGTGCAGGAGTCCGTCGCCCATGCGGAAGTGCCGCCCACCGTCGCGGCCCTCCTCTCGGCGCGCGTCGACAAGCTTCCTCCTGAAGAGAAGGCGGTCCTCGAGACCGGCTCGGTCGCGGGGGCGGTCTTCCAGCGCCGCGCCGTGGAGGAGCTTGCCCCGCCGCCGATCCGCGAGCGCGCGCCGGTCAGCATCGAGAGCCTCAACGCGAAGCAGCTGCTGCACCTCGTCGAGTCAGCGTTCCCTGGAGACTCCGCATATCGGTTCCATCACGCATTGCTGCGGGATGCCGCGTATCAGCGGCTGCTGAAGCGCGCGCGAGCCGAGCTGCACGAGCGCTTCGGCAACTGGCTCGAGCAGGTCGCGGGGCCCCGCATGCTGGAGTTCGAGGAGATCGTCGGGTACCACCTCGAGCAGTCGTATCGCTTCATGGGCGAGCTCGGACCGATCGACCAGAAGGCCGTCGCGGTCGGGATCAGGGCGTCGGCGCGACTCGCCGCATCGGGTCGCCGAGCGATCGCCCGCGGCGACATTCCCGCCGCGGCGAACCTCATCGAGCGCGCGATGGCGGTCTTGCCCGCTGACGACCGCGGGCGGATCGAGCTCGCCGTGGATCTCGGAGAGACCCTTCGGGAGAAAGGCGACTTCACTCGAGCAGCCGAGGTGCTTCGGACCGCGATCGAGGGGGCGAAAGCGCTCGGCGACGTTCCGCTCCTCACCGCGTTGACCCTGGTCGAGCTGCTCGTCCGCAAATCGACCGACCCGATGGGCTGGGAAGCGCAGGCGCTGGCCCAGACTCGGCAGGCCATCGATGTGTTCGCCGCGGCGGAGGACCACGCGTCGTCAGCGCGAGCATGGCGACTGCTGGGAAACATCCATGGCGGCGTCGGCCGTTTCGAGGCCGGCCGCGAGTCGGTCGAGCGCGCGATCGCGCAGGCCCGGTCGGCCCAAGATCGGCGCCAGGAGACGCGGTCGCTGCCCGTCCTCGGGCTCTGCCTGCTCTACGGTCCCGAGCCGGCGGACCGGGCGATCGCGCGGTGCGAGGAGCTGCTTGCCGCGGCGCACGGCGACCAGCGTGCTGAGGCGATGCTCATGAACGCCATGGCTCAGCTGTATGCGATGCGCGCGGACTTCGAGCGGGCACGCTCGTTGTATCGACGCGGCCGGGCCGCTCTCGAGGATCTCGGCGCGAAGGTGCAGGCGACGGCCGTTTCGATCTACTCGGGGCGTGTCGAGCTGCTCGCAGGCGACCCGGTTGCCGCTGAGGAGCGCATGCGGCCGGCGTACGAGACGTTCCGAATGATGGGCGAACGCGCGACCTGCTCGACCCTCGCTGCGATCCTTGGTGAGGCGGTGTTCGCGCAAGGTCGATACGACGAGGCGGAATCGCTGAGCCGCGTGAGCGCGGAGATCGCGTCCGCCGACGACTTCGACGCGCAGTACCGGTGGCGCGCGCTGCGGGCGAAGATCCAGGCGCGAAGCGGCGCGGTCGCAGAGGCCGAGGCCAATGCGCGCGAGGCCGTGCGGATCGTCCAGGTGAGCGACTCCCCGGTCGAACAGGCCGACGCGCTGCAGGCACTGGCAACGGTGCTGCGCCAGTTGGGACGACACCACGAGGCCGAGCCGATCCTGGCGCAGGCGCTCCAGCTGTACGAAGCGAAGGGTGACCTCGTATCGGCCAAGCGGATCCGCGCGCTCACTCAGCCGATCGTCGCCTGATCCGCGGTCTCCCCAGGCTGGTCGGCGCCTCGGCGGCGCAAGCACCTGGTTCCCGGCTCGAGCGACCGACCCTGTCGAGGCCCGCATGTGCCGCCGCTCGTTCTTCTGTTCAGCTTGCCGGCGCACCTCAGAACGGAACGCGCGGACCGCAGGATGGTCGGTGGTCCCGACACCCAGGCCGCGGTGCGGAGATGTCTTCGGGCGATGCCAGAGGTCGCGTGTCAGCCGGAAAGTCCGGCGCCGCGTCACCGGGCGAGGATCCGCTCCGCGCCGCCGTCCGCGAACGGGCTGATCCCGAACCAGCGCATGAACGCGCGCTGCTCGCCGACGTCGCCGTCGACGACGATCTCCCCAGCGGACATCGCTTCCGCCAACCGCTCGCGACCGAGCCAGACGCGCGTGAGCGCCGCGAGGTCCGCGTCGACCGCGAGGTCGGGTTCGAACCCCTCGTCGGTGAAGCACAGATCGACGCTCGGCGGAGAGAGCCGGAGCCAGAAGGACCGGCGCGGTCGCCGGAAGTCGATCCGGATGACGGTCTGTCTCTTCGGCAGCGCGTCCATCCGCACGCGTCGCCGGATGAACCACATGAGGAGCACGGGATCGAGCTGTTTTGTCGGGACATCGGCCCCGCCCCATCTATATCCCCACGCGCCCAGGGCATCGACGACCGGACGCAGCTCTTCGCCTGCCCGCGTGAGGTGATAGGTGAAGCCGCGCCCACGTTCGGCGCGCCGCCGCTCGATCGCACCTGCGCTCGCGAGGGTTTCGAGCCGCTGCGCGAGGAGGTTCCGTGAGATACGCGGCAGGCCGATCTGCAGTTCGCTGAAGCGATGGCTTCCGTTCAGCAGCTCTCTCAGGATGAGCGGCGTCCACCGCTCCGCGAAGATCTCGGCGCCGCGCGACACGGGACAGAACTGCGTGTGCTCGGGCATGGCTGTAGTCAACAACGCGAGCCGCGCGACGGCAAGTTCATTTTTTGGGCTATCGCGTATCGCGATCGAACGCCAACGTGAGCCTCGCGCCCGAGAGGCGCGTGGAGGTGCTCCATGCCTCGCTCCGTTGTCCTCGTCGCCATCGCGCTGCTCCTCGCATCGTGCGGAGGCGCCATCTCGACACCATCGCCATCGCCGGTCCCATCGGCGACGCCATCGGCGCCCGTCGCGGTGGTAGCGACGCCTTCCGCGACCTATTCGCCAAAGGCCGAAGGATTCGAGAGCAAGCAGCTCGTCCAGGTCAAGCGCAACCTCGGCGTGAGCGCTCCCGGATCCATCTGGATCGTCGCCGGCGCATCGCCTGACGGGACCGGCGTGAGTGCGACGATCTCGGATACGGAGAGCTTCACCGCCTCGTACCAGGTGCCGGTCGACCGCCAGGCCGCGGACGTCGCGTCCGCGATCTACGTAACGCCCGACCTGCCGCCGCTTCCCGCGGGCCTCTATGGTGAGAGCTTGACGCTCGTCACGGTGCAGCCCGGCGGACGCTCCGCCGCGCACATGCACTCCGGCATCGAGAGCGTCCTGGTCCTCGGGGGCAACGTGCTGGTGCGCAGCGCCGGCCACAATCCTGTGACCCTTACGAAGGGTGAGGGCTTCTACATCCTTCCGAAGACCCCGATCCAGCTCATCAACGTCGGCAGCACGGTCGCGCGGACGATCGTGTACTCGATCAGTCCCGATGGGGCTCCCTTTTCGACGCCGGTCGACACCGCTCCGTGAGCGATCGCGCTCGCGTCGTCGTCATCGGTGCCGGCCAGGCCGGTCTCGCGGTGAGCCACGAGCTCACCGCGAGCAGCGTCGAGCACACGGTCCTCGAACGGGGCCTGATCGGAAATACCTGGCGGTCGCGCTGGGACTCGTTCTGTCTGGTGACGCCGAACTGGAGCGTGCGCCTCCCGGGTGGTCAATACGACGGTCCCGATCCCGATGGCTTCATGCCGCGCGATGAGATCGTCCGGCACCTCGAACGCTACGCGCGCTCGTTCTCCGCGCCCCTGCGCGAAGGGGTGGAGGTTCGGTCGCTGGCGCGGACCGCCGACGATTTCGTGCTCGAGACGTCCGAAGGGGAGATGCATGCGGAGAACGTCGTAGTCACGACAGGCGCGTACCAGCGTCCGCATCGCCCCCCCGCCGCGGCGGCGTTGCCGGCGCGCCTCGAGCCGCTGGACACGTCCGACTACCGCCGGCCATCGGATGTCGCGCCAGGCGGCGTGCTCATCGTGGGTGGCGGTCAGTCGGGTTGCCAGATTGCCGAGGAACTCGTCGCGAATGGGCGCGAGGTGTTCCTGGCGGCAGGCCGTGTCCCGTGGGTACCCCGGCGCATCGGCGATCGCGACGTCGTGCACTGGCACGAGGACACCGGATGGTTCGACCAGCCACGCACGAGCCTCGCGTCACCCGAGGCGCGTCTTGCGGGCAACCAGCAGCTCGCCGGCGGTCGCGGCGGTCACGATCTGAACTACCGCAAGCTACGTGCGCAGGGCGTCACGCTCCTCGGGCACATGACGGGCGTGAGCGATGGCCGGATCAGATTCGCGTCCGACCTCGCCGCGTCGGTCGCATTCGGTGACGAGCGCTACGGGGAGTTACGTCGCCGCGTGCGCGAGTACTGCGTGAGCAACGGCATCACCCCGCCGGTCATGCCCGATGCCGAGCCGTTCGACCCGACCGCGCCCGACTCGATCCCGCTCGACGCGCTCGGTGCGGTCATCTTCGCGTGCGGCTTCCGGACCGAATACGCGTGGATCCTGATCCCCGGCGCGTTCGATCCCACGGGTTTCCCGCTCGAACGAGACGGCGCGAGCGCCTCGGCGCCGGGTCTGTACTTCTGTGGCGTGCACTTCATGCGGAAGCGCAAGTCGTCGCTGCTCATCGGCGTCGGCGAAGACGCCGCCATCGTCGCGAGCGCGATCGTGCGCCGATCCGTCGCCGTGTAGCCGTGCGCAGCGCAGGCCTTCTCGACAGTCTGGGACCGGTCACCACCGGAGCGAAGGAAGCACCTGCTCGGGCTCATGTTCGACGCGGCGAGGATCCGGGGTGGGTCGCCGGTCGCTGTCAGACCCAAGCCAGAACTGGCGCCGCTCTTCGCGGCGCGAGTCCACACTGGCGGTCCCGACCGGATTCGAACCGGCGATCTCGTCCTTGACAGGGACGTATGCTAGGCCGCTGCACCACGGGACCGTGCCGGAAATACGGGCGTTTTGCGTCCCGCACTCCCCTGTGCAGCGTTCATTCTGCCACCTTCGCTGTTCACGGACATAAAGAGGCGGCGAGTGCGCTTCCTTTCACTCGCCGCCCCTGCCGGTGTGGCCAACGTTGACGCGGGCTAGCTCGCCAGTGCCGTCTCGCGGCGCATCGATCTCGTCACCTCGGCAGCGACGCGGCTGGTCCGCGCCAGTCCCGAGAGCGTGAAGTCGAGTCCCGCCTCCCGCAGCTCGTCGTAGCCGAGGCCCTTGTACAGGCGATTCCCGGCCACGTAGCACATCTCGTCATAGAGCTGGGGCCATTCGACCGCACGGCGCCGGAAGCAGAACGCGATGAACTCGATGGCGAGCGCAGCGATCCGCTCCTCCGTCACCCTCTGACCGACCCTCCTCCACGCGACCTGCGCATCATCGGCACGTGCTTGCGCGCGAACAAGGTCTTTTGTCCACGAACGCGTCCACACCCTCGTCCACAGCGCGTCACGCTCGTCGTCCACAGTCCGTCCACAGATTTCACCGAGGCCGCCGGTCGGAAAGTCGTCGCCGGGTGCCGGCCTCGCGCGCGCTCGCCCGGTCGAGGGCACCGTCGCCGAAGCGCGTGCGGACCGCATCGAGCGCCGCGTTGAGGCGCGACATCCGCGCGCCGGTGAAGAGGTCGAGCTGCTCACCGCCGACGAGGCCGCTCATCGTCACCCCGACCAGCCGCACGGGGCTCACCCGGCCGGCATCGCGATCCGCGGCGAGGGCATCGCGAAGCAGCGCGCGGGCCGCCTCGAAGATCGCGAGATCGTCAGAGGTCGGCTCGTGAAGGGTGCGCTGACGGGTGCGGGTCTCGAACGGCGCGACCCGCAGCTGGAGCTCCACCGTGCGGCCGCGCAGCTCGTGCTTGCGCAGACGTCGCCCGACACCTTCCGCCAGGCGGAGCAGCGTCGACTCGATCTGCGCGCGGTCCAGCGTGTTCCGGTCGAACGTGTGGGCGTGGCCGATCGATTTCGGATCGCCCGGATCCGCGACGACCTCGCGATCCTCGTCGATCCCCTTCGCGCGGAGCGCGATGGTCGACCCATGCTCGCCGAGGCGCGCCTCGAGCAGCGCCGGATCGGCGTTCGCGAGATCGCCGATCGTCCGCATCCCCAGGTCTTCGAGCACCGCCCGCGTCTTCGGCCCCACGCCCCACAGCCGCGACAGGGGAAGCGGCGCCAGGAACGCCGCTTCGCCCCCGCGCGGCACGATCACGAACCCGTCCGGCTTGCGGAGGTCCGACGCGACCTTCGCGCACAGCTTGTTCGAGGCCATCCCGACCGAGAGGACGAGGCCGACCTGCTCGCGTACGGCCCGCTTCAGCTCGAGCGCGCAGGTCTCGGGCCCGCCGAAGAGATGCGCGGTTCCGGTGACGTCGAGGAACGCCTCGTCGAGCGAGATGGGTTCGACCAGCGGGGTGCGCTCCGCGAAGAGCGCCATCACCGCGTCCGACGCGGCCTCGTATGCCTCGAAATTGCCGGGCACGAAGATGCCATGCGGGCAGCGCTTGCCGGCCTCGCGCAGCGGCATCGCCGAATGGATCCCGAACGTGCGGGCTTCGTACGACGCAGCGCTCACGACGCCGCGCTCGGTCGCGCTGCCTCCGACGATCACCGGCTTGCCGCGGTACTCGGGATGGTCGCGCTGCTCCACCGACGCGTAGAACGCATCGAGGTCGCAGTGGAGGATCGTGCGGTCCGTCATCCGATGGTGACTCGCTGCGCCTTCGATTCCGGTGCGATGAATCGCGCCAGCCGCTCGCCTTCTTCGGCGAGCGCGAGGCGGTCGGCCTTGGACACGCGGCCGAAGGGGCTCACGCTGATCGTCGCGACGGCGGGCTTGGCGGCGATCGCCCACGTCCCGGCGACCATGCCATCCACGAGGATGGTCTGCGCGACATCGCCATTCTTCGCGATCACCGTTCTCCGGTGCGCCTCCGACAGGATGCGGACGCGCTCAGGCGGCGCGTAGGCGAGCAGGGTGCTGTCCCACTTCGGCAGATAGCGGACCGGTGCGGCCGTGTCGCCCGCCGGGAGCGCCGCGCCTTTCAGATCGAACAGCGTGCGGCCGCGTGGGTCGCTGAACGTGCGGATCTTCGAGCTCATCGCGTCGAGGGCTGCGCGGATCGTGGGCGTGGGGATCGAGCTCCACGACGACACGTCCTCGATGGTCGCGGGGCCGAAGGCGGCGAGATGACGCGTGAGCGTGAGCTGGACCGCGGCGTCGATCGTGGGCCGGCGCGCCGTGCGGAGCCACGCGTCGGCGGCGATCAGGTCGCCCGACTTCCGGAACGCCCACGTCCCGCTCGGGGGAACGTGCACGAGCCAGCCGTCCGTGGCGATGAGCCACCACAGCATCGGGCCCGACAGCTCCCTCGAGATCCCCTGCGTGGTGAGGAAGTCGGCGAGCTCGGCTCGCGTGCGCGGCCGCTGCGCGTAGCGCAGGGTCTCGGCGTGGACGCGCTCGCCATCGGCGATGCGCCGGGCGGCCGGCGCCCAGCGCCCGGCGCGGGTCCGGGTGGTCGCGATGCAGAGGGCCGGGTAGTCCGCGGCGCTGACGAGGTGGAGCGTGCCGCGCATGAGGGTCGCCTTCACCACCGTGCGAGCGGCGAGCGCGCGCTCGAGATCCGCGATCCCGAACTTCGCGAGGCGCGACCAGAGCCCGATGTACGGCGCAGGCGCCCACTGGGCTTGTAGTCCGGCGAGGCGCTCGATGGCCGCGGCCGGCGCGAGCGCGGCGCGCTTCAGGAGAAGCTGGCGGGCGAGGAGCGCGCGGTTCAGCTCACGATCGGAGAGGACGCGCGGTGTCGCCACTGCTCAACGCTACGAGAGCCGGCGAATGACTCCGATCACTTTCCCTTGGATCTTCACGTCCCGGGCGTAGATCGGCTCCATCTCGCTATTGGCGGGCTGCAGCCGGACGCGGTCGCGCTCCTTGTAGAAGCGCTTCAGGGTCGCGGTGTTGTCATCGAGGATCGCCACGACGATCTCGCCGTCGCGGGCGGTGTCCTGCGGCTGGATGACGACGTAGTCGCCGTTGTCGATGTGGTCTTCGATCATCGACTTGCCGCGCACGCGCAGGACGAACGTGTCGTGCTTGGGCGCGAGCTCGGCCGGCAACGCCATCGTCTCGGTACGGTCCTCGTAGGCCTCGATCGGCTGGCCGGCGGCGATCTCGCCCACGATCGGCGCGTTCACGACCTTCGCCGCGTGGCTGCCGGGGAGGGTGAGCGCTCGGGAGCGGGTGGCCTCCTTCTGGAGCCGCCCGTCCTTCTCGAGCTTGGTGAGGTGATGGTGGACGGCGGACGTGGAGGCGAGGCCAACGGCCTCCGCGATCTCACGGACGCTCGGCGGGTAACCCCGCTCGTCGATCGTCTCGCGGATGTAATCCAGGATCCGCTCGGCGCGCTGCTGGTCCTGCTTGGTCATCGCCCGGACGGTAACCGAACGGATGTTCGTTTGTCAAGAACGACCCTAGCATCGCACGACGAATGGACCCGGCCGCCCTCCGTGACACCCTGGTCGACTACACGATCCGGACCCTCTGGGCCGCCGTGGTCGTGGTCATCGCCGTGGTGCTCGCGCGGGCGGTTCGGACGGTCACGATGCGGCGGCTCACCCGGCACCGGGCCCAGGCGAACGCGACGATCCTGCTCGGAAACCTGGCCCAGCTCGGGGTGATCGTGCTCGGCCTCCTCATCGTGCTCGCGATCTACACCCAGGGCGCATTCGGCTGGATCCTCACCTCGTTCAGCGTCGTCGGGATCGTCATCGGGCTCTCGCTCCAGGACATCCTCCGGAACTTCTTCGCCGGGGTCTGGGTACTGGTCGAGCGGCCGTTCCGGATCGGCGACTCGATCGACGTGTCCGGCTACACGGGCCTCGTGGAGGAGATCTCCTTCCGCACGACCCAGCTCCGCACCGCCGACGGCCGCCAGGTCATCGTGCCGAACGGCGACTTCATGACCAAGCCGGTCGTGAACCTGACGCGCTTCCCCCTGCGACGCGGCGTCGTCTTCCTCACGCTCGGCGCGGAGGGCGAGCTGTCGATCGACGACGTGAAGGCCGCCATCGCGTCGGTGAGCGCGATCGCCCGGGATCCGGCCCCGGGAGTCGAGCTCCGCCGCGTGACGAACGGCAAGGCGCGCTATCAGATCACGTTCTGGGCACCGGACCACGATGCCGCGGTGAGCGCGGCAGTGGCCGCCCTCCGGAAGCACTTTCCCGAGGGCGAGGTCCACGGCGCGTGAGGCGTCCGGGTGCGGAAGTTGCTTCAGCGGACCGGTATGCCGGACGGTAGATTGGACTCCATCAAAAGGGGGGCGATCCGTATGAGCGACCGCGACAGCAACGGGGGATTCTTCGGGGTCATCGAGGCGATCCTCGCGATCATCGGCGCGTTGACGGTGATGGGCGTGCTCGCCGTGGCGGCGTCCGTGCTCGCCTGGGAGATGGAGCTCCGCAAGTCCGAGCAGGAGAACGCCCTGCCCGAGTCGCCGACCGTCCCGACCGCGTAGCCAAGACAGCATGCGCGTCGTCCTGAAGCAGGAGGTCCGGGGGCTCGGCCGCCCAGGCGACGTGAAAGAGGTCGCCGACGGCTACGCGCAGAACTTCCTGCTGCCGAAAGGCCTGGCCATCGAGGCGAGCGCGGGGGAGCTGAAGCGCGTCGCGCAGGAGCGGGCCAGCGCGCAGGCGAAGCAGGACCGCGCGCACGACGACGCCGTGGCCCTGGCGAAGAAGCTCGACACGGTGACCCTCGTGTTCACCCTCAAGGCGGGCGAGCAGGGGAAGACGTTCGGCTCGGTCACCACCAAGGAGATCGCCGACGCGCTGAAGCGCGAGCACCGCATCAATGTGGATCCGCGGAAGATCAACGCCGAACCGCTGCGCTCGCTCGGCGTGCACAAGGTGGAGATCCGCCTGGCCACCGACGTGCGCGCGCATGTCGCCGTCGGGATCGAGCCGGCCTAGCCGCCCTCGCGCGTCTCGCCGAGGTCGCGGAACCGCGTGAGCTCGGCCTCGAAGTGCAGATCGATGTCCGCGGTCGGGCCATTGCGATGCTTTGCCAGCTTGAGCCGCACGACGCCGTCCTTTCGGTCCTGCTGATCCTTCTGCCACAAGAACATCACGAGGTCTGCGTCTGCTTCGAGCGCGCCGCTGTCGCGAAGATCCGACAGCGTGGGCTCGGTGCCTCTCGTTTCGATCTGCCGTGAGAGCTGCGAGAGCGCGACCAGCGGGACTTCGAGCTCGCGGGCGATCGCTTTCAACGCGCGCGAGATCTTCGCGACCTCTTGCACCCGATTTTCGTCGTCGCCGGCGGCACCCTCGATGAGCTGCAGGTAGTCGATGACGATGAGATCGAGCTTCCCGCGCTCCGCCTGCAGTCGCCGTGACTTCGCGAGGATGTCGGTGACCGTGAGTCGGGTCGACTCTTCTACGAAGATCTGGGCCTGCTGCAGCCGGCCCGACGCGTCGCTGATCGCTTGCAGCTCGGGCAGTGAGAGCCGGCCACGGCGGATCCGGTTGCCGTCGATCTCCGCGTTCATCGAGATGAGCCGCTGGACGACCTGCAGCTCGCTCATCTCGAGCGAGAAGATCGCGCAGGTCTTTCCCGCGCGCAGCGCCGCATGCTCGATGAAACAAAGCGCGAGACTCGTCTTGCCCATTCCGGGGCGAGCGGCCACGAGGATGAGATCCGACGGCTGGAGCCCACCGGTCTTCGCGTCGAGCGTCTTGAGCCCGGTGGGCACGCCGGCCTGGGCCTCGTCGCCACGCTCTTCGATCTGCGCGATGTAGCGATTGAGCGCGACCTCGAGCGTCACGATGTCCCGATGCAGCGATGTCTCGCTCACGGCGAAGAGGAGCCGCTGCGCATCCTCGACCGCGCCGCGGGCGTCCTCGCGGACGAGCGCGAGCCGCGCGATCTCGTTCGCGGCGCCGATGAGCTTTCGGAGCTGCGCGGTGCGCGCGACGATCGTCGCGTATGTCTCGGCGTGCGCGACCGTGGGCACGTTCTGCATGAGGCCGACGAGGAACTGAGCGCCACCCACCGCGGCGAGCTCGTTGGACGCGGCGAGCTCCTGCTGCACGGTCTCGAACGAGATCTGGTCACCGCGTGCCGCGACGCGCTCCATCGCCCCGAGCACGAGCTTGTGGTTCTCCCGCGACAGATCCGGCGGCGTGATGTGGTCGTGCACGAACGGCGCGTAGAGGGAATGATCGATGAGCATCGCGCCAAGCAGCGACGCCTCGGCCTCGGGGTTCTCCGGCGGCGGCTTCGGCGCATTGCGCGCGAGATCGAGAGTCATACCGGCGTGCCTTCCTCGTCGCCACGCGAGAAGAAGCGCGCCTGCTCCGCCTCGAAATACAGCTCGAACCGGCCCGTCGGGCCGTTGCGGTTCTTCGCAACGCTGCCGCGGATCACCTTCGGTGCACCGAGCGGTGCTTCGTCCTTCTCTCGCCACAGCATGATGACCACGTCGGAATCCTGTTCTGCCGTGCCACCTTCGCGAAGCGTGGAGAGCTTCGGCTCGTTGCCTGAATCCCCGGCGGCCCGCGATAGCTGCGAGAGCGCGATCAACGTCACGCCAAGCTCGCGCGCGAGCGACTTGAGGCTTCGGGTGATGACGGCGATCTCCTGCACGCGGTTTTCTTCATGCTCGCCGGTGCGGATGAGCTGTAGGTAGTCGACGATGACGATCCCGAGACCGCCGGGCGCCTGGGCGATCGCGCGCCGGGCCTTCGTGCGCAGCTCCATGATCGAGATGCCAGGGGTGTCGTCGATGAGGATCGGCAGACCCGCGAGGGCGCTCGCCGCCTCGGTGTCGCGGATGTTGCCGGTGCGCAGCGCGAGCAGGTCGGTGCGCGAGTTGAGCCCGAGGAACCGCGCGACGATCTGCTTGCTGTCCATCTCGAGCGAGAACACGAGCACGCCGGTGCCGCGTCGCGCGACGTGGTGCGCGATCGCGAGCGCGAGGCTCGTCTTCCCGACCGATGGGCGCGCCGCGATGATCACCAGGTCGCCGCGGGTGAACCCTTCCGTATATGCGTCGATCTCCCGGAACCCCGACGGGATCCCACTCACCTCGAATGGGTGCTCCATCCGCTCGGTGATGTGGTCGTAGTTCTGCATGAGTGCGGCTTGGATGTGCCGCAGCTGCGCGTTCATCGCGTCGTCGCGCAGGCTGAAGATCCGCTGCTCGGCGCGGTCGAGGGTGATCGTCACGTCCGCGGGCTCGTCGTACGCGTCCGCGGCGATGTCCTTCGCCGCGTTCAGCAGGCGCCGGAGTAGCGAGCGATCCCGCACGATGCGCGCGTGACGCTCGACGTCCACGGCCGTCGGCGTCGCGTCCACGAGCTCTCGGAGGTAGGCCGGCCCGCCGATCCTGTCCAGCTGCTCGTTCCGCGCGAGCTCGACCTGCATGGTCAGCGGGTCGATCCGTTCGCGCCGCTCGAGGAGCGCCTGGGCGGCCCGGTAGACCCGCTGGTGCTTCGCCTGGTAGAAGTCTTCGGCCCGGAGCAGGTCCGCCACCTTGAAGATAGCGTCGCGGTCGATGAGCAGGGCGCCGAGGACGCGCTGCTCGGCGGCGAGGTCGTGCGGCGTGGCGCGCTCGGCCGCCTGCTCCGAGTTGACCAGGGTCATTTACGTAGTTAGAACGGTTGTTCGAGTCGTGTCAAGGGGTCTCACGGCCCGGTGAACGCTAGGGGCCAGGTCGGCGTCGGACGAGGCCCTTACCCACCGCGGGGCCGCGCCCCCTTCCCCAGATTGCGTTCACTTGTCCATGGCGCGCCACCGGTCTTCCACACTGTTGTCCACAGCGAAGGGGGATAAGTCGCATGCGCGTGCTCGTGACCGGCGGCGCCGGGTTCTTCGGATCGCACATCGTCGACGCCCTTCTCGGGCGCACGGACGATGTCGTCGCGCTCGACGATCTCTCAACGGGCGACCGCGCGAACCTCGATCCGGCCGTCCCGCTCATCGTCGCCGACGTCAGCGACCGCGAGGCGATCCACGACCGGCTCGCCGGGCAGCGGTTCGACGCCGTCGTCCACGCCGCCGCGAAGACGAAGGTCGTCGAATCCATCGCCCAGCCGGCGCTCTACCACCGCGTCATCGTGAACGGGACCTCCAACGTCCTCGATGTCGCGCAGTCGTCCGGCGCGCGCTCGTTCGTCAACATCTCGACCGGCGGCGCGCTGTACGGGGAAACGCCGACCTGCGCGACCGAAGAGACCCCGATCGACGCTCCGTCGCCGTATGGCCGCTACAAGGCCGAGGCCGAGACGCTCGCCGGCTCGACCGCCGGGTTGAACGCCGTCACCCTGCGCTTCGCGAACATCTTCGGGCCGCGGCAACGCACCGACCTCGAGGGTGGGGTCATCGCGATCTTCGCCGGCTGCTGGACGCGCGGTGATCCCTTGACGATCTACGGCGACGGCTCGGCCGAGCGGGACTACCTGTACGTCGCCGATGCGGTCGCGGCGATCGTCGCCGCGCTCGATCGCGGGGCGGTCGGGACGTACAACGTCGGCACCGGCGTCGCGACCTCGGTCACCGAGCTCGTGCGGCAGATGACCGCCCTGCTTGGTCCGCCGAAGGGTGTGATCCGCGCGGGCGAGCGGCAGGGCGAGATCCAGCGCAGCTGCCTCGATGCATCCAAGGCCGCCCGCGACGGCCTCTGGCGCGCTGCCGTTCCGCTCGGCGAGGGTCTCCGCCGCACGGTCGCCGCGATGCGGCCGACCTAGACCAGACGAGACGGGATGCGCCGGTTCCTGGGCGGCTTGCTGACCGGCCTCGCCGTCGCCTGCCTGTTCTTCGTCGGCATCGGGCACATCCTCGACGTCGAGGACCCGCTGGTCCCGGCGGATGTGATCGTCGCGCTGTCGGGCGACACCGGCGCGCGCACGGAGACGGCCGTCGACCTGTGGAAGCGCAAGTACGCCCCGCTCATCCTGTTCGCCGGCGCCGCTGAGGACCCCGACTCGGTCGCGAGCGGCGAGATCATGAAGCGTGAAGCGATCGCGCTCGGCGTGCCGGACTCGGCGATCCTCGTCGAGCCATCGTCCAACACCACGGAGCAGAACGCCCGGCTCGTGGCGAGCCTCATGAAGGCGCGTCACCTCGGATCGGCCATCCTCGTGACCAGCCCCTATCACCAGCGCCGGGCCGCGTTCCTGTTCGCCCAGGCGTTCGGCCCGGAGTCACTCACGTTCAGCAACTATCCGGCGCGCGACCCGGAGTGGGATCCGAACACCTGGTGGCTGCACGAGCCCGCGCGAACGCTCACGGCCGTCGAGCTCGCGAAGCTTTCGATCGAGGTCGCGAGCACCGTCATCCACTAGCATTCCGTCACGTGCCGGTGACCGCCATCGTCGGAGCGCAGTGGGGCGACGAGGGCAAAGGCAAGATCACGGATCTCCTCGCGCAGGAGGCGGATCTCGTCATCCGCTACCAGGGCGGCAACAACGCC
>DATJHW010000018.1:0-10842 GCA_035493615.1 Saccharimonadales bacterium (SeqCode)
GCCGTCAGCGCGGGAAGCACCGTCACCTTCACGATCGTCGTGACCGCGGGCGGTACCGGTGACTCCACGCAGGTCATGCTGACCGACGCGCTCGCGACGGGCCACACGTGGACCGTCGGCGGGGCCGACGGCGACGCCTGCACGATCACCGCTGGACTCCTGTCCTGCGACTTCGGCACCATGACCAACGGCTCGACGCGGACCATCACGCTGAGCACGACGGCGACGTCGGCGGACTGCCCGGAGGGTCTCGCGAATGAGGCCCTGCTGAGCGCCGCGGTCGACGTCAACCTCGACAACAACATCAGCTCGGCGACCCAGACTGTGAACTGCGGCGCGATCAGCCTCGCGAAGACCGCTGACGCGGCGAGCGTGGCGTCCGGGAGCCCGATCGGCTTCCTGATCACGGCGACGAACAGCGGCGCAGGCACGGCGACGGCAGTCACCGTCTCCGACACCCTGCCGACGACGGCCGGCCTGAGCTGGTCGATCGACGCAACGGGCTCGGACACCGGCTGCTCGATCACGAGCGGCACCCTGACCTGCAACTTCGGTGACCTCGCGTCGAAGGCCAGCAAGCACGTGCACCTGACCTCGCCGACGACCCTCGCAAGCTGCAGCACGATCAACAACACGGCGACCGTGCGCACGGGCAACGACGGCACCTCGACGGCGACGGCCTCCGTCACCGTCAACTGCCCGCCGCCCCCGGCCCTTGGTGGCATCCAGGTGACCAAGTACAACGACGCGAACCGCAACGGTGCCCGCGACACCGGTGAGGCCGGCCTTCAGGGCTTCGTCTTCACCGTGAAGAGCTTCGGTGTGACCGTGGCGACCATCACGAGCGACGCCGGTGGCACCGCGACCGCGGTGAACCTGAACCCCGGCACCTACACCGTCACCGAGACCCAGCAGACCGGCTGGACGTCGACCGATCCGGGCTCGTCCCTCACCAAGACGGTGACGGTGAACGCTGGACAGACCACGAGCGTTCTCTTCGGGAACGCGACGGTCCAGCTGCCGCCGACGAGCGCCGGCACGCTCATCGTGACCAAGTACAACGACCAGAACGCGAACAAGACCCGTGACGCCAACGAGCCGGCGCTGTCCGGCTGGACCTTCACGGTGAAGGACGCCTCGGGTACGACCCTGGGCAGTGCCGCCACCGACGCGAGCGGCAACGCCACGTTCCAGAACCTGAGCTTCGGTACCTACACCGTCACCGAGACGCTCCAGACCGGTTGGACCTCGACCGATCCGGGCGGAGCGACGCCGACCAAGACGGTGACGATCAGCGCGGCAAGCACCACCGTTCTCTTCGGGAACGCCCAGATCAAGCTGCCGAACACCTCGACGCTCGAGGCGCCTCCGGCATCGCCGTCGCCGGCGCTCCTGTTCCTGCTGGCGGTGCTGCTTGGCCAGGTCATTCTCATCGCGACGGTCTTCCGCCGCTGGCACAACGACTAACGCGTGCTCGAGTCGCGACGGAGGTGGCCCGATCGGCCACCTCCGCTCCGCGACCGATCGTGGCCATCGCTACGGCGGTGGTCTCGAGGGCCACAACATCGGAAGAGAGGAGGAATATTGACGTGATGCGCTTCCTACGCGACGACGAAGGTCAAGGCTTGGTGGAATATGCACTCATCATCGCTGTCATCGCCATTGCCGTGATCGTCGCCATGATCTTCCTGCGCGGTCAGATCCAGAACATCTTCAGCAACATCGGCAACAACCTCACGTAGGTCGGAGCCCAGCGCTCAACACGAGTCCCCGCACTGGCCGGCCGGCAGGCCATCCCGGTGCGGGGACTTTCGCTGTCTAGTTGCCTTGGACGACGAGGACGGAGCCGCAGCCGCCTGAGGTGAGGCTCGTCTGCAGCGAAAGCGGGGCGAGCGCCCGCGCCGGAGCTTCGCATGAGCTCTGCGTGAACGCGCCCGTGATCGTGAACTGGCGTCCGGAGGCGAACACGATGTCGCCGGCCTGCCATTGCGTGATCTTGCCGAACTGGGTGTACGCGTGACCCATGAGATAGAACGGCGACAGGCAGGTGAAGCTGCGAATGCTGGTCCCGATGTCCGTGGTCCCGCCGCAGTCGGTGTACGGCACGATCGCCCCGGCGATGCCGAGACGCGGGTAGCAGAACCAGGTCGCGGGGCAGGTCGCAGGCGGGGTGCTCGGAGCGACGGTCGGTGCGGGCGGTGCGGTCGGCGCGGCCGTTCGTACGGGCGCCGGCGGCGCCGATGCCTGCGGGGTGGCTGGCCGGGGAGTGGCCACGGGGGCCGGGGCGGCCGGGGCGGGGTCCGCCGCGGTCACGGGAACGGCAACTGGGGCCTCGGCAGCCTCGGCGACCGGGGCGGCCTCCGCCGCCGCGAGCACGTGCCGGCGGCCGCGCTCCAGGACGATGGTGTCCGGTGCGGAATCGGTGCCCGCGGCGACCTGGGCAACCGTCGCGCCGCTGGGCGTCGTCGGCTCGTGGGCCGCTGCGGGGGCGAACTCAGCCCCCACAAGGCGCTGGCCGGCGAGGGACACAAGGACCGTGATCGCGATGAGTAGGGCGGTGACGCGGGTGGTTCGCTTCATGGTTGAAAGCATGTATGCCAGCCGCATGCATACCTATCCCACGATGGTCCCGCCGACTAGTCATACCTGATATTGAGTATGCGGCGGATACGAGCAGCCAAGCCATTGCTGGGGGCGATGTTTCCCGCAGCCGCGCCCTTGTCAGCTCAGGAGAGCCAAGGGAAGCGCGGGGCGCCGAACGCGGTCGTGCGCGCCGTCTCGGACCAGAGCGTCGAGGTCGACCGGGAGATAGCGCAGAGCGCCGTTCACGCGAACCACCTGGAACGCCTCCCCGTCGGGACGGACGACGACGGAGTTCTCGAGCAGGTCAAAGAGCTTCGCCAGTTCGATCGCGAGGTCCTCCACACGGGTTGCATCGGCCGCACGTTGCAGCGCGAGCCGGACCATCGCAATCGTCGCCGGCGGGCGTACCCTTGGCCTCTCATGGACGCCGGCCGGGACCCCATCAGCGAGCTTCGCGAGACGCTTCGGCAGGACCCCGTCACGTGGGTGCCCGACCGGGATGCTCATCCGGCGCACGTCCGACTGCCGGATCTGCGTCCGCACCTCGACATCGGCTGGCGACGTGCCGGGGGCGCGATGTCTCGCATGCTCCGCTCCGCCGGCCCGTTCCTGACCGCGGCGGCCCGCTCCATCGACGCCGCGAGGCATCGGGTCGTTCGGGGCGCGGATCGCGCGGGTGCGGATGGGGTCCGATTGCTCAGCCAGATCGCGGTATCCCTATCACGGTCCGCGAGGGCATCGGTTGCGGCCGCGGCACGCCTGCGGCCCCGCCGCCGGGTCAAGCCCGCTCCGAGCGAACCCGACCCCGTCCAGCCCGTGCCGGTCAACGTGGCCGAGGATGACGGCGCGCGTCGGCTCGAGGAGCGCGAGCGCAGGCAGCTCGAGCAGCGGATCGAGGCACTCGGACCCGACCATCCTGACGTCGCGGTCCTGTTGCAGCTCGTCGCGGAGCGCTGCGCGGCCCGGGGCGCCCAGGACGATGCGCTCGCGCTGTACGGGCAAGCCCTGCGGATCCAGGAGACGGCGTTCGGCCCGGACTCGCCCGCGCTGCGCCCGTTGCTCGGTGATCTCGCGGACCTCGAGCTCGAGCTCGGGCACGACCAGGACGCGCTCCGGCACCGTGCCCGCCGCGACATGCTCGAGCCTCGGGTCGCCGCGCCGGCGGATCGGGTCCGGCTGGATGGCCTGATCCTGTCCCGACCGGCCGACAAGTCACATGGAGTGAGCCGCGCGAACTAGGCCCGATGCGTCGCTGGCCCGAGGGTCTCCGGTCAGATGACCATGCGGACGACGGACCGTACGAGCTCGGTGGTGAAGCCATACACGAGGTGCGATGAGAGCGCGTACGCGTGCTTCGAAGGCGGCGTCTGCTCCGGCTTCGCGCCGAGTCCCTGCGCCGGAACGGCCATGTTGTCGGCGGTCCACCAGACGATCGTCCCCATGAGCAGTCCGTTGAACATCCGCGCGGGCGGAAGGATCTCGGCGACGAATCCGTAGATCGCGCCGATGGTCGCGCCCGTCGAGTAGTGGACGGCCTCGCCGGCCGCCGGCTTGTACTCGGCCGGGACCTCCGTAGCGAGGGTCTTCTTGGAAATCCGGTTGGCGGCTTTCACGGTCGCCGGCTCATCGCTCTTTTCGACGGTGTCCTTGGCGGCATGCACTTGGCGCTTCGGTGCGAGCCGCTGCTCCGCGCCGTTCCACCAGTTCTGAAAGAGCTCCATCGTGTACGCGCCGGCGGCGCCACCGATGGCGCCCGCGACCGCGCCCTTGATCGGATCCATGCCGTAGCTGCCTGCAGGAATCCTGCCGCCCGCCATGCTTACGGTGCATGGGCACGCTCTACCTGGTCGCGACGCCGATCGGCAATCTCGAGGACGTGTCGCCTCGCGCGCTGAAGATCCTCCAGGAGGTCCACATGGTCGCCTGCGAGGACACCCGCCACACGCAGATCCTGCTGCGCCGCTACGAGATCAGGGCCAAGCACCTCACCTCCTACAACGAGTTCAACCACAAGCGGCAGGTCGCTGTCCTGGTCGGCCAGCTGGACCGGGGCTGGGATGTGGCGCTCGTGTCCGACGCCGGCACGCCGGCGCTTTCGGATCCCGGTGAGGCGCTCGTCGTCGCCGCCATCGCCGCAGGTCACACGGTCACGCCGATCCCCGGCGCGAACGCGGCCATCGCCGCGCTCGTCGCGTCGGGACTCCCGACTCGCGCGTTCACGTTCCTCGGCTTCCTTCCCAAGAAGACCGGGCAGCGGCAGAAGCTCATCGGCGCGCTGCTCGCGGAAGGCCGCACGATCGTCGCCTACGAAAGCCCGTATCGCACCGGCGACCTGCTCGCGGACGTCGCGGCTCTGGCGCCGGACGCGCGCGTCGTCGTCGCGCGCGAGCTCACGAAGCTGCACGAGACCTTCGTCCGCGGCACGGCGACCGAACTTGCCGCTCGGTATGCTTCCGAGCGTCCCAAAGGGGAGGTCACGGTGGTCATCGCGCCGGCGGACCGGGACGCAAGGGGAGACGATGCCGCCGAAAGCGACGCGTGATCAGGTCGACGTCTTCGTCGAGATCCCGCGCGGCTCTCGGGCGAAATACGAGCTCGACAAGAAGAGCGGTCACATCCGCCTCGATCGCGTGCTCCACTCGTCCGTCCACTACCCGACCGACTACGGCTTCGTGATGGACACGCTCGGCAACGACGGGGATCCCCTCGATGCCGTCGTCATCGTGGAGGAGCCGACGTTCCCCGGATGCGTCATGCCGGTGCGGCCGATCGGCACGCTGTTCATGAGCGACTCGAAGGGCGAGGACGAGAAGATCCTCGCCGTGCCGGTGGGCGATCCGAGATTCGATGAGATCAGGACGCTTGGGGACCTCGCACCGCACTGGAAGAAGGAGATCGAGACGTTCTTCGCGACCTACAAGTCCCTCGAGTCCGACGACACCGAGGTGCGCGGCTGGCACGACGAGAAGACCGCGTGGCGTGTGATCGACGCCGCTCGCAAACGGAGATCCACGTGAAGCGTGACTACCGCAAGTGGCATAGCCCGGCGCTCGAGCGCGAGATGGAGCTGCTCGTCTTCGGCGAGCACGGGACGCCCATCGTGGTCTTCCCGACGTCGATGGGCCGGTTCTACCAGTGGGAGGACTTCGGGATGATCGGGCACCTCCGCCCACGCATCGCCGAGGGGCTCATGCAGCTCTGGTGCGTCGACAGCGTGGACAGCGAGTCCTTCTACAACAAGCAGGCCCCGGCGCTCGAGCGGGCGCGGCGGCACCTCGCGTACGACCGGTACCTGACGGCGGAGGTGGTTCCGGCGATCCGGCACGACAACGCGGATCCCTCCCTCGAGCTCCTCGGTGCGTCGTTCGGCGCGTTCCACGCGGTGACGCTGGCGACGCGGCATCCGGGGATCGCGAGCCGGACCATCGGGCTGTCGGGCGCGTACGACGCGTCCCGCTGGCTCGACGGCATGCGCGAGCAGGACGCGTACTTCGCGAATCCGCTCGCGTTCCTGCCGGGGCTCGCCGACGAACGCCTGCTGCAGCCGCTCCGCGAGACGGAGTTCGTCATCGCGACCGGCGAGGACGATCCCAACGTCGCCGGCTCTCGCCAGGTCGTAGCGACGCTTCAGGACAAAGGCGTGCCGGCGACGCTGCACCTGTGGAACGGCTGGGCGCATGACTGGCCGTTCTGGAAAGAGATGGTGGACACGTTCCTATGACACCGAAGCTCGTCGGCCTGCTGGTCGGACGGGAGAACACGTTCCCGCAGCCGTTCATCGACACCGTCAATCGCAAGGGCGAGGCGAAGGGCGTGCGCGCGGAGATGGCCACACTCGGCGGCGCGAAGGAGCTCGAGGAGCCGAAGTATTCGGTGATCGTCGATCGCATCAGTCACGAGGTGCCCTACTACCGCGCCCACCTCAAGAGCATGGCCCTGCTCGGCACCGCGGTCGTGAACGATCCGTTCTGGTGGGAGGCCGACGAGAAGTTCTTCGAATGCACGCTCGCGCGCAAGCTCGGCGTGGCCGTGCCGAAGACGGTCGTGCTGCCGAACAAGTCGTACATCCCGGACATCAATGAGGGCTCACTCCGGAATCTCCAGTACCCCATCGATTGGGACGGCATCGTGGCCTACACCGGCCTCCCCGCGATCCTCAAGCCGAACACCGGCGGTGGCTGGAAGGACGTCTACAAGGTCGACACGATGGAGCAGCTGCTCTGGGCGTACGACCAGACCGGAACGTCCACATTCGGGCAGCGGCCGAAGACGATGATCCTGCAGGAGTTCATCCACTGGGACGATTACATCCGGTGCATCTGCATCGGCCGCAAGCACATCAACCCGATCCGCTACGACCCGACGGCGCCGTTCCACGAGCGGTACGTCGTCGACAAGCCCGTCGAGGGGAAGGTGCGCGAGCGCGCGATCCACGACGCGATCGCCCTCACCGACGCGCTCGGCTACGACATGGACACGGTCGAGTTCGCGGTCCGCGACGGGATCCTCTACGCGATCGACTTCCTGAATCCGGCGCCCGACTTCGATTCGTTCTCGATCAAGGGCGCGAACTTCGACTGGGTGCTCGAGCACATGAGCGACCTGGTCATCGATTACGCGACCGGCGTCGCGGAGCCACCGTGGCGCAAGGATCACCGGTGGTCGCACCACATCCGCTGATCGAGTACCACGGGCTGCTCGAGGACGGGGACCTCGCGGCGGAGAGCGCCGCGGCCCTGTCCGACGGACAGCGGGCCCGCCGGCTCGTGTTCGGAGACCGGCCACTCTGCGTCGCGCTGCGACCCAACCTCATCTCCCGCTGGCAGTACGACGCCATCACGGCGGCGTCCGAGACCCTGTACGCGGCCTTCGACCGGCTCGAGCAGGCGCTCCTGGCGGACGACGACCTCCGCCTCGAGCTCGATCTCGATCCGCGCGAGGCCGAGCTCGCCCTGGCCGATCCCGGCTTCCGCGCGTCGTCGCCGTCAGCCCGCCTTGACGGCTTCGTCGGCGACGATGGCGTCATCCGGTTCGTGGAGTACAACGCGGAGTCGCCGGCGGGCATGGCTTACAACGACGAGCTCTCGGCGGTGTTCGCGACGCTGCCGGTCATGAAGGCGTTCAAGAAACGGCACAAGCTCGGCGCGTTCCCGGTCCGCGGCAAGCAGCTCGCCGTGATCCGCCGCGCGCATCGTCCACGTGGCGAGCTCAAGACCGTCGCGATCGTGGACTGGCGCGGCCTGCCCACGCTCACCGAGTTCGAGATGTTCGCGAAGTACTTCGCCGAGCAGGGGCTCACGGCGATCATCTGCGCGCCCGAGGACCTCACCTACGCCCGGAAGGCGCTTCGCGCGAACGGGACGAAGATCGACGTCGTGTACCGGCGGGTCCTCACAAGCGAGCTGCTCGCGAAGCCCGAGATCGCGAAACCGCTCGTGCAGGCGTACCTGGAGGGAGCGGTCACGGTCGTGAACAGCTTCCGCGCGAAGCTGCTCCACAAGAAGATGAGCCTCGCACTGCTCTCGGACGACCGCTACGCGAAGCTCTACACGCCCGAGCAGCGGAAGGCGATCGCGACCCACATCCCGTGGACCCGCAAGATGCGCGAGGGCCACACGACATACCGCGGGAAGACCGTGGATCTCGTCGACCACGTGACGCGGCGGAAGGACCGGCTCGTCCTGAAGCCGAACGACGAATACGGCGGCAAGGGCGTGGTCCTGGGCTGGACCGTCGAGCAGCACGAGTGGGAGCAGACGGTCCTCGCCGGCCTCACCGCCTCGTACGTGGTCCAGGAGAAGGTCTCGGTGCCGCGCTATCCGTTCCCGGTGCTCCTCGACCGGATCCACTATCTCGATCTCGCGATCGACCACGACCCCTATCTCTTCTGGGGCTCGGTGAGCGGCTGCCTCACCCGCTTGTCGTCGAGTGCGCTGCTCAACGTGACGGCCGGGGCGGGCAGCGTTGTGCCCACCTATATCGTCGACTCCTGATGAACGTGACAGAGGTCCAGCGGCTCACCATCGGGATCGAGGAGGAGTTCCAGATCGTCGACGGCGACGGCCAGCTGAAGAGCCACGGCGAGACGCTCATCGGCGCTGCTCGCCCGTATCTCGAGGAGCGCGTGAAGCCCGAGATGATGCAGTCGGTCGTCGAGATCGGGACGCGCATCTGCGCCGACGTCGGCGAGGCTCGCAAGGAGATCGCGAACGCGCGCGGAACGCTCGCGACGCTGCTCAAGCGGGACGGGCTCCGGCTCGTGTCGGCCGGCACACATCCGTTCTCGCACTGGCAGGAGCAGCTCGTCACCGAGCACGAGCGCTACAAGGTGCTCGAGGAGGAGCTGCAGGATGTCATCCGCGAGCTCCTCATCTTTGGGCTCCACGTCCACGTCGGGATCCCCGACCGCGAGCAGCGCATCGAGGTGATGAACGAGGCGCGCTACTTTCTGCCGCATCTCCTTGCGATCTCGACGTCGAGCCCGTTCTGGCTGACCCGCAACACCGGCCTCAAGTCCTACCGGCAGATCGTGTGGCAGCGCTTCCCGCGCACCGGGATCCCGCCGGAGTTCACGTCATGGGACGAGTACGAGAACTACGTCGAGCTCCTCGTCAGGACGAAGTGCATCGACGACGGCAAGAAGATCTGGTGGGATCTCCGGCCGCACGCCTTCTACCCGACCATCGAGTTCCGGGTGATGGATGCCGCGACGAAGATCGACGAGACGCTCTGCATCGCCGGCCTGATCCAGGCGATCTGCGCCAAATTGCTCATGCTGCGTTCCCGGAACCTTGGGTTCCGCCGCTACATGCCCGGCCTCATCCAGGAGAACAAGTGGCGGGCCATGCGGGGCGGCATGGATGCGAACCTCATCGACTTCGGCAAGGAGACCGAGGTGCCGATGCGCGACCTCGCCGAGGAGCTCCTGGAGTTCGTCGACGACGTGGTCGACACGCTCGGCTCGCGCAGGGAGGTCGAGTACCTCCGGGTCATCGCCCGCGAAGGGACGAGCGCCGACCGGCAGATCCGTGCGTTCCAGAACACCGGCCACCTCCACGCGGTCGTCGACAACCTCGCCGCGGAGACGCTCGAGGGCGTCCCGGAGGTGTCGCTGGCGTGACGGTCACGCAGGCGGTCGAGCGGCTGGTCAGGGCGAGCGTGCACCTCGGCGATGCGGATCTCGACAAGAAGTACGTCTGGGAGGAGTACGACGACGACGGGCTGCGGTTCGCGCTCCTCACCGCGCACCACCTCCTCCGCGAGACGACCGCCACCGTGGCCGCGGCCCGCCTGGGCGCCGGGAAGCCGTTCACCGAAGCGCAGCGCATCCTCGCGCAGGTCCACGAGGCCTACCGCGATCTGACCGGCGCGCTCGCGGGGACGACTGACGCGGAGCTGGATGCCGCTCCGCCGGACGAGCAGTGGCCGCTCCGCGAGGTGCTGAAGCACATCCTCGGCGCCGAACGCGGATTCCTCGCCTCGATCGAGGTCGGGCTCGACTGCGTGCGTGCCGGCCGGCCGTCGGAGCCGGACGAGGAGGCCTGGAAAGCGAAGCGCCGGCCGCCCGAGGACCCCGCGGGCACCCGTGCCGACGCCCTGAACGCGCTCTTCCGCAGCCACGTCACGATCCTCCGCGCGCTCGACGGCGTCGCCGATCCCGAGCTCGCGACACCGTCATGGTTCTGGGAGGACAAGGGCTACCCGATCCGGTTCCGGATGCACCGGTTCGAGGAGCACCTGCGCCAGCACACGGTCCAGGTGGACAAGACGCTCGTCGCGCTCGGCCATCCGCCGACCGAGGCGGAGCGGCTCGTGCGCAACCTCTACAACGCGCTCGCGGGCACCGAGTCCGTGAGCGGTGCGGGGGTCGGGGACGAGTTGCTGAAGAGCTGCGCGTCGTCGATCGAGGCGATCGCCGCCGAGGTCGAGCGGATCGCGGGCTAAGCGCGGAAGCGGCCGGCGGCCCGCAATACCGTGAGCGCCTCGGCGGTCACCCACTCGTTCATCCGCGTGCGACCCGTGCCACCCCAGTCGACCGAGTCCGCGTTCGACCGCATGGCCGCTGCGCGGCTCACGGTGTAGTAGCGCCGTTCCGCCGGCCACCCGCCGTCGGGACGACGTTTCGACTCGAGGAGATCGAGCGCATCGGCGCACCGCGGGTCATTGATCCTGCCGATCTCGACCATCGCGGTCAGTCCCGCGAGCACGTCGTAGTGCCAGTAGTGCGGGTAATGGAGCGCGACGAAGTCGGGCGTCATC
>DATJHW010000019.1:0-25075 GCA_035493615.1 Saccharimonadales bacterium (SeqCode)
GGCCGCGTCATGTTCGCCTTCGAGATGCTCGCGGCACTTGGCGTGCTCGCCATCGGTCTCGTACCGACGCTGCCGGTCGTGTTGCTCGCGATGGTCGTGATGGGCGTCGCACTCGCATCGTCGACCGTCATCTGGCAGTCACTGCTGCAGCGGCTCGTACCCACCCACGTGCTCGGGCGGGTGACGAGCATCGATCTGCTCGGCAACTCGGTGATCAATCCGCTCGCCCCGCTCATCGCGGCGGCGCTCATCGGTCCGGTCGGTCCGCCAGGGACCTTCCTGATCGCGGGGATCTACGCGCTCGTGCTGGTCACCATCGCCGTGATCGCGTCGCCGCTCCGCGACATGGACGAGGCCGCCTTCACGGCAGCTTGAATTTCGGGACGTCGAGCGTGATCGGCGCCGTGCCGCTCCAGTACTCACGCTTCCCGGTCATCGCCTGGACGTGGCCGTCCCACTCGAAGTTGAACGCGTTGAGCCCGAGCTTCACGGCCGCACGTACTTTCCGCTGCGTCGGCTCGTCGCGCGCGAACCGGCGGATCGCGTCGATCTGACGGTCGCCATGCCCGGAGTCCTGCTCCGCGTGCAGCTCGTACGTCGCCGCGGCGCGCTTCGAGAACCCGTAGTGCTTCGTGAGCGCCTCGAACATGCCCGCCGCCGCGCCGCTGCCGCCACCATGCATCGCCTCGACGAAGCTCAAGAGCGCGATCCCCTCGAGCGCGCTCCGGCGCTGGCATCCGCCGACGATCATCTCGATCGCGGCCATCGTGCCCGGCGCAGGCTCCGCGCGATCCGCGGCCGTCTTGTCCATCCCGGCCTCTTCGAGCATCTGCAGCATCACGTCGACGTGCGTGCGCTCGCCGCCGAGCTCCTCCATGAAGTTCTCCATGACGATCGGCATGAGGTCGTAGTTCTTCTCCGCCGTGACGTTCGTGACGATGTAGCCGAAGAACACCGGGTTCTGGCTCACCCGCAGGTAGTGCTGCATCTCGCCGAGGACGATCTGCTCGCGCGTCCAGCGGTGCTCGACCACGCCCTTGAACCAGGGGTGCTCGCGCATCTCGAGCTCGTGCGCGTAGCCCCAGAGCTCCTCGACGAACTTGTCCGGGTCCATCGCGGCCACGCTAATCCGCCTCGCTCCCGGCGGCACGCGGGACCGCGTTCGCACGCTCGGCCCGTTGCCGGGCGCCCTCGCGAGTGACGATGAACGCGACGGCGGCCACGATGATCGCCGCACCGGTCAGGATGGATGGTGTGACCGGCTCGGCGAGGATCAGCGCGCCGAGGAACACCGCGACGACCGGGTTCACGTACGCGTACGTGGACACGAGCGACACCGGGGCGTGCTGGAGGAGCCAGCTGTACGCGGTGAACGCCACGAGCGAGCCGAAGACGACGAGGTACCCCATCGCCAGCAGCGAATTCGCCGACCACGTCGACGGCTCGAGATGCCCGAGCTCCCCCATCGCTCCGCCGAGCACGACGAGGACGATCCCGCCGGCGAGCTGCTGGATCCCCGTGGAGAGCAGACCGTCGCGCGGCATCCCGAGGCGCGGCGCGAGGAACGTTCCGAGGGCCCACGAGACCGTCGCGACCAGGAGCAGCAGCAGGCCGCTCGGATCGGCGCCACTCGCGCCGCGCGGCACGACGAGGAACGCCACGCCGGCGAAGCCGACGGCCACCCCGATGAAGGTCGCACCGTGGATCCGGTCCCCCGCGATGCGCCGGAAGACCACGATCCAGAGCGGCACCGAGGCGATGATGAGCGCGGTCAGGCCCGACGGGACCGTACGCTCCGCGAGCACGACGAAGCCGTTCCCGCCCACGATGAGGAGGAGCCCAACGGTCGCCGCCGAGCGGATCTGCTCGCGGCCGACGCGCACGCGGCGGCGGATCGCGACGAAGACGACGAGGATCAGGCCGGCGAGGCAGAACCGCAGGCCCGCGGAGAAGAGCGGAGGCAGGGTCTGGACGGCGATCGCGATCGCGAGGTACGTCGAGCCCCAGATCAGATACACCGCGCCGAGCGCCGACCAGATCGCGATGGATGACGCGCTCCGGTCCCTCGGCATCACCTCGATGCTATCGGTCGAGAACGCGACGCGACCATAAACTGCGACTCATGGACTACGACCTCACCCCCGAACAAGCGGAGGTCCGCAAGCTCGCGCGCGACTTCGCCGACCGCGAGATCGCCCCGGGCGCGCGCGAACGCGATCGAAGTGAGACGTTCCCGGCTGACATCCTCAAGAAGATGGGGCCGCTCGGGCTCCTCGGCGGGCCGGTGCCTGAGCAGTACGGCGGGCACGGGCTCGATTACATCTCGCACGCGCTCGTGACCGAGGAGATCGGCCGCGCGGACTCATCGGTCCGCACGACGCTGTCGGTCCAGATCTCGCTCGTCGAGCTCACGATCCTCAAGTGGGGCACCGAGGCGCAGAAGCAGCGCTACCTGCCGCAGCTGTGCAGCGGCGCGGTCATCGGATGCTTCGGCCTCACCGAGCCCGAGGTGGGCAGCGACGCGACGAAGCTCCGGACGAGCGCGAAGCGCGACGGGACGGACTGGGTCCTTCGCGGCCGGAAGATGTGGATCAGCAACGGGAGCGTGAGCGGCCTCGCACTGGTGTTCGCGCAGACCGACCCGTCGTTGGGCCACAAGGGCATCGCCGCGTTCGTCCTCGAGCGCGAGAAGCAGAGCTACGGAAGCCAGAGCATCCACGGGAAGCTCGGATTGCGCTCGAGCGACTCGTCGGAGCTCATCTTCGACGACCTTCGCGTCCCGGACGCGAACCGGCTCGGCGAGGTCGGCGAGGGCTTCAAGATCGCGATGAGCGCGCTCGACTCGGGCCGGTACTCCGTCGCCGCGGGCGCCGTCGGCGTCGCGCAGGCGTGCATCGACGCGTCGGTCGCGTACTCCACGCAGCGTCAGTCATTCGGCAAGCCGATCGCGGGCCATCAGCTGGTCGCGGAGCTCATCGCCGACATGGTCGTGGAGACCGAGGCCGCGCGGCTCCTGGTGTGGCGCGCGGGTGATCTCAAGAACAAGGGCCGACCGAGCACGCGTGAGACCAGCATCGCGAAGCTGTACGCGACCGAGGCCGCCCAGCGCGCCGCAGACAACGCGATCCAGATCCACGGCGGCTACGGCTTCTCCGATGAGTTCCCGGTGGAGCGCTACTGGCGCGACGCACGGGTCAACCGCCTGTACGAAGGGACCACCCAGATCCAGAAGCTCATCATCAGCCGCTTCGCGACGGGCATCGACGCCATTTCGTGAGCATGCGCTGGGATGGTCGCGCGGAGCACACCCTGCGCTCCCTCGCGGACATGGTGCCCGCGACGTTGCGCGAGCTCGCGAGCGCCGCCGCGCGCGATGAGAGCGAGCTCGTGGCGTCGGATCGCGGAGCGCCCGAGGTCACCGTCGAGGACGTCGTCCGAGGCTGGATCCGCACGACGCCGCCCGAGCAACGCAACGGCCTGGTCGCCGTGATCGACGAGCTCGGCTTCGACGTCGAGCTCTTCGCCGACGAGCTTCAGTCCGACGAGGGCTGGACCGATGAGGACGACGGAGCGCCCGAGCCCGACGGCATGTGAGCCCGCTCGCGCCGGGCGAGGGCCTCGCCGATCGTGTCCGGTGCGGCGGCCATCGCGATCGTGAACGTGGTCCGCGCGTCCTCGAGCGCGCCGAGCTCGCGGAGCGCGACGCCGCCGAGATAGCCGAGGAACGCCCGTTCGTCATCGCCGAGGAAGATGTAGCGATCCTCCGCATCGCGTAGCCGCGCGCGCACCACATCGGCGTCGCCGCGGTGCGCGGCGGCGATCGCCTGGAGGGCCGCGGCCATCGCGGCGCGCGGCGGCGTGTCGGAGGCGAGCCCGGCCGCGAGCTCGGCGCCGCGCGTGCGGTCGCCGCCGAGCGCGACCAGCTCGGCCCAGGCGAGCGCGAGGGCAACGTCCGGGTCGGTCGGACGCATCGCGGCCGCGCGCCGCGCGTCGCCGGCCTTGTTCAGCGCGGCGTATGCGGCGACAAGGGTCACCACGAGATCGCGGTCGCGCGCCGACTTCGCGGCGGCCTCGAGCATCGTGGCGGCCGAGAGTGGATCGCCACTCGGATAGAGGATCAGACCGGCGAGTCGCTGGACCGGCGGGAAGGTGGGATAGCGGTCGACGAGCGGCGCGACGATCGCTCGCGCTCCGGCACGGTCGCCGGCCTGGAGCGCCCGCTCGCCGCGTGTGAGCGTGCCGAGGAAGCGCGCATGCCGAACAAGGTACGCAGCGAAGCCTGCCGCGAAGAGCCCGAGGGCCCCGATCGCGGCCAGCGGGTAGATGAACGAGCGAAACGCGAACAGCGCGGCCGAACCGATGAGGAGCGCGAAGGCCGTCCGCCACGCCGCACGGATGAAGGGGTGACCGCCCGGAGTGGACGCTTTCAGCACGGCGGGCTTTTCCACATGAAACCGCTCGTTTGGCATCCCAGAGGGCCTTTATCCACCAAAAACGAGGGCTTATCCACACGGGGCCATCCGATGGTCCCGTCCGGGCGCGGGGTCTGTTGTCCGCGATACGTCCAGCGCTCAGCCATCCGCGAGCAGGCTGGCGGCGATCACGACGCGCTGGATCTCGCTCGTGCCCTCGTAGATCCGGTAGATCCGCGCGTCCCGGTAGGCCCGCTCGATCCAGAGCTCGCGCATGTAGCCCATACCGCCGTGGATCTGGACGGCGGCATCGGCCACACGGCCCAGGTGCTCGGTGGCGAAGAGCTTCGTCATCGCAGCGCGGTCCGTGACCCGTTCCCCGCGGTCCGCCCGAGCGGCGGTGTCATAGACCATGAGCCGGGCCGCGTGGATGCCGATGGCCGCGTCGGCCAGCAGCCATTGGATCGCCTGATTGACCGCGATCGGCTTGCCGAATTGCACGCGCGCCTTCGCGTGGTCCACCGACGCCTCGAGCAGGCGTTGCGCCGCACCCACCGCGTGCGCCGCGAGGCCGAGCCGTCCGAGGTCGAGCGTGCGGAGGGCGACCTTGAACCCGTCGCCGTCGGCGCCGATGCGCTGGGCCGCGGGGACGCGCAGCTCGTGGAAGTAGAGCTGCGCGGTGGTCGACCCGTGCAGGCCCATCTTCTCGTCGTTCGGTCCGATCTCGAGGCCGGGCGTGCCACGCTCGACGACGAACGCGGTGATCGCCTTCGAGCCCGCGGCGCGATCCAGCGTGGCGAAGACGGTGAACAGGTCGGCGATCGGCGCGTTCGTGATGAACGTCTTCGCGCCGTCGATCACGTACCCGTCGCCGTCGCGCCGCGCGGTCGTCTTCAGCCCGCCGGCGTCGCTGCCCGCGCCGGGCTCAGACAGCGCGTACGCCCCGATGCGCTTGGCGCCGAGCAGGTCGGGGAGGTACCGGACGCGCAGCTCGTGCGGGCCGCCGATGTCGATCGCGGTGCCGCACAGGCCGGCCGAGCCGCCGATGACGTTCCACAGCGACGCGTTCGCGCGGGCCAGCTGCTCGACGGCGACGCAGTACCCGAGCTTGCCGAACCCCTGCCCACCGACGTCCTCGGGAAAGCCGATGCCGAACAGACCCATCCCGGCCATCGCGTCGATCACGTCACGCCCGATGCGGTCGTTCTTCTCGATCTCCTCTCCGCGCGGCACGAGCCGCTCGTCGACGAACGCGCGAACGCTGCGCTGCAGGAGCTGAAGGTCGTCCGGAAGGGTCGCGTCCATCACGCCGCTTTCGCGCGCTCGAGCACGTCGCGCAGGTGCGGCGGGATGCGGCTCGCCTTGCCGGTCGCGTGGTCGAGGATGACCTGGACCGTCGAGCCGATCGCGCAGCGCTGGCCGTCGGCGCGGTCGAACGCGTACTCGAACGTCCATGACGAGTTGCGGATCTCTCCCACCCGCACGCGGATGTCGTACTCGTCGTCGAACCGCAGCGGCGCCTGGTAGCGCACGCTCGCCTCGCCGATCGTGAAGTCCACGCCCTGGCCCAGGAGATCACGGGTGTAGTCGATGCCCAGCGCCCGCAGGTATGCGACCCGGCCGACCTCGGCGAACAGCAGGTAATTCGCGTAGTACACGACGCCCTGCAGGTCGGTCTCGCCGAACCGCACGCGCTGTCGATGCGCGAACGGGTAGTCGCCGGTCCTCGTCGCCACGTCGGCGAGGCTAGCCGCTTGGCATGAGCGATGCGCGCTCTCCGCGCGATGCGACGGGTCGAGCTCCCCGGCGGCGAGCGCATCCCAGTCCTCGGCCAGGGGACCTACCGGATGGGCGAGGATCGCGACGCGCGCCGTCGCGAGGTCGCGGCGCTTCGCGCCGGTATCGAGCTCGGCATGACCGTTGTCGACACCGCCGAGATGTACGCCGACGGCGGCGCCGAACGCGTGGTCGGGGAGGCGATCAAGGGCCGGCGCGACGACGTGTTCGTCATCACGAAGGTCTACCCGTGGAACGCGACGCGCGAGGGCATGGCCCAGGCGTGCGAGCGAAGCCTGCGGCGCCTGGGCACGGATCGGATCGATCTCTACCTCCTGCACTGGCGCGGCGGAGTGCCGCTGCGCGAGACCGTCGATGCGTTCCATGCGCTTATCGAGGCGGGGCGCATCCGCTATGCGGGCGTGAGCAACTTCGACGTCGAGGACCTGGCTGAGCTCGCACGGCTGAAGGGTGGGCTCGAGGAGATCGTGGCCGACGAGGTCATGTACAACCTGGAGCACCGCGGGATCGAGCACGACCTCGTCGGCTGGTGCCGCAAGCGCAAGCGCGCGGTCATCGCGTACTCGCCCGTCGAGGAGGGTCTCCTGACGACCGCGAATCACGTCGCGCTGGCCGCCGTCGCGCAGCGCCACGGAGTCACCGCCGCCCAGGTCGCGCTCGCATGGGTCGTCCGCGAGCCGGGCGTGATCGCGATCCCGAAAGCGGCCAGGGCGGCGCACGCCCGGGAGAACGCCGCGGCCTCAGACCTTCGCCTCATGCCGCGCGACCTCGACGAGCTCGACGCATCCTTCGCTCCGCCGGATGAAAAGGTGCCGCTCGCGACGCGGTGACGGCACGGAGGCTGCACGCAGCGCCGCGTGCAGATCGGGTACTGGCTCTCGAGCGAAGAGCACGGGCCGACCGAGATGGTCCGGGCCGCGCAGCACGCGGAGGCCGCCGGGTTCCCGTACGTCCAGCTTTCGGATCACTTCCACCCGTGGATCGACCGGCAAGGCCAGAGCCCGTTCGTGTGGTCCGTCATCGCGGGCATCGCGGCGACGACGAAGGATCTCGCCGTCGGCACCGGCGTCACCTGCCCGATCGGCCGCATCCATCCCGCGATCATCGCGCAGGCCGCGGCCACCTCGAACATCATGCTCGACGGACGGTTCTTCCTCGGCGTCGGAACGGGCGAGAACCTCAACGAGCACGTGACCGGTGCGAAGTGGCCACCGGTGGAGACGCGGCAGGAGATGCTCGAGGAGGCCGTCGACCTCATGCGCCTGCTCTGGCGCGGCGGCGAGCGAAGCTTCCACGGGCGCTACTTCGACATGGAGGACGCGCGGCTCTACTCGCTTGGCGAAGCGCCGCCGGTGTACGTCGCGGCCTCGGGGCCGGCCTCGGCCGACCTCGCCGCCCGGGCCGGCGACGGGCTGATCTCCACGAGCCCCGATCCGGAGCTGGTCGCCAAGTACGACGGCGCCGGCGGCGCGGGCAAGCCGAAGTACATCGAGCTGCAGGTCTGCTGGGCGCGCACGGCCGCGGCCGGACGGAAGCTCGCGCACGAGCTCTGGCCGATCAAGGGTCTTGGCGGCCAGATCGCGCAGGAGCTGCGGCGGCCCGCGGACTTCGAGACGGTCGCCGAGCCGATCACGGCCGAGCATTCGACCAAGGGCGTTCCGGTCGGTCCGGATGTCGAGCCGTACGTGAAGGCCGTGAAGGAACGGATCGATGCCGGCTTCGACCACATCGGGATCCATCAGATCGGCCCCGACCAGGGCGGATTCCTCGCGTTCTGGGAGAGGGAGCTCCGACCGGCACTCGAGCGAAGGAAGGTCGCTCGCGCGTAGCCGCTAGCGTCAGGCGATGCGACTTCGGGTCGCCCAGCAGATCGCCGGCGTGCTCTGCTTCGGGCTCGTCGCGCTCGTCGTCGCGGCGAACCTCGGCTGCGCGCCGAAATACTTCCAGCGCGGCGACGTGGTCGCGCTCCTGGCGGTCGGCGTGCTCGACGGCGTCCTGCTCCTCGGCGCGTCGTCCGGGGACAGCGACACGCACCGCGTCCTGGGCGTGGCTGCCTCGGCCAGCGCGGCGACGCTGTTCCTCGCCACGATCTCGATCCCGGCGCTCTTCGCGCCGATCGCGATCGCCGGCGCGTTCAGGATCGCGAGGACCGGGCCGCTGCGGGCGATCGGCTTGATCGCCATCCCCTGCGCGATCGCCGGCACCGCCGCGGTCGTGTTCCTCGGCGAGCTCCTGGTGACCGCCGACCAATTCCGCTGTCCCTAGCCGCCTGTAACGGCGGTGGCATGCACCCTGCTCGGTGAGCGCTCATGAGTACGACACATGAGCCCGACGTCAACGAGACCGAGATCATCGACCGTCCGGTGGTCGAGAAACGCGTCGAGCGGGTCGAGCGCGTCCGCGAGCCCGGATATGTCGCGCCTGCGGGGCAGGTGAATGTCGGCACGAACCCGTACGCGCCGGTGTGGACCGTCACCCGGGTCATCACGCTGCTGTTCACCGTGCTCGAGGTGCTCCTGCTGGTCCGCTTCGGGCTGAAGCTGCTCGGCGCGAACGCGCAGCAGCCGCTCGTGAACGGCCTCTACGCGATCACGGAGCCGCTCGTCCGGCCGTTCCAGGGCATCTGGCCGCAGACGAACACGCCCGTCGTGTTCGACCTGCCGGCGCTCCTTGCGATCGTGTTCCTGTTCCTCGTCGCGGCGCTCGTCGTCGCGCTGGTGCGGGCGATCGCGGGCAGCCGGACCGTCTAGCGCGTTCCCGCGGCGCGGACCTCGTCGAGGGACGCGGGATCCTCGAGGGATGAGGTGTCCCCGAGGTCGATCTTGCCGAGGTACGCCCCGCGGATGAGCCGGCGCAGGATCTTGCCGTTGCGCGTCTTCGGCAGCTGACGGATGAACCGCACGGCCTTCGGCCGGAGCGGCTTGCCGAGCTGTTCCGCGATCGTGTCCGACACCGACCGTTCGAGCGCGGCATCCGTCGCGATGCCCGGCTTCGCGACCGCGAACACGACGATCGCCTCGCCCTTCAGCTCGTCGGGCACCCCGATCGCGGCGGCTTCACCGACGGCGGCGTTCGCGACCGCGGCAGATTCGACCTCGGCGGGGCCGACCCGCTTTCCCGCGACCTTCAGCGTGTCGTCGCTGCGGCCCTCGATGTACCAGAAGCCCTGATCGTCGACGCGCGCCCAGTCGCCGTGCACCCACACGTTCGGGATGCGACTCCAATAGGTCTCCACGTACCGCTCGCGATCCTTCCAGAACCCGCGGGTCATCCCCGGCCACGGCGCTCGCAGGACGAGCTCGCCGACGGCGCCACGGACCGAGCGACCCTGCTCGTCGACGACGTCGGCGGCCATCCCGGGGATCGGGCCGCGGAACGAGCCGGGCTGGATGTCCGTCCAGGTCGTGCAGCCGAGGATCCCGCCCGAGATCTCGGTGCCACCGGAGTAATTGATGATCGGGCAGCGTGCGTCGCCGACCGTGCGGAAATACCACCACCACGGCTCGGGGTTCCACGGCTCGCCGGTGCTGCCGAGCACGAAGAGGCTCGACCGGTCGTGCTTCCGGACCGGGTCCTCCCCTGCGCGCATGAGGCCGCGGATCGCCGTCGGTGAGATGCCGAGGTGCGTGGCCCGATGCTCGTCGACCATCGACCAGATCCGTGACTCGTCCGGGAAATCGGGCGTCCCGTCGTAGAGCACGATCGTCGCGCCGAGCATGAGCCCGCCGGCGATGAGCCAGGGACCCATCATCCAGCCGATGTCGGTGAACCAGAACACGACGTCGCGGTCCTGCACGTCGAAGCAGTGGGCCATGTCCTGGGCGGCCTTCACCGGAAAGCCGCCGTGCACGTGGACCGCGCCCTTCGGCCGTCCGGTCGTGCCAGAGGTGTAGATGATCATGAACGGGTCCTCGGCGCTCGTATCCTCCCAGGCGACAAGCGACGCGTCGCCCCGTCGCACGACGTCGGCCCAGGTCACGTCCCGGTCGCGCTTCGGGTAGTCGCGCCCGAGCCGCTCCGCGACGACGACCGTCTTCACGGTCGGGGCGCCGTCGGCTGCCTGGTCCGCGGTCTCCTTCATCGTCACGACCGATCCGCGGCGGGTAAAGCCGTCGGCGCAGATGACGACCGACGCCTCACAGTCGCGGAGCCGGCCGGCGATGGCCTCGGCCCCGTAGCCGGAGAAGATCGGCGTGTAGATGGCGCCGAGCGCGCCGAGCGCCAGCACCGCGACGACGCACTCGATCCCCATCGGCAGGAACACCGCGACGCGGTCGCCCTTGCGCACGCCGATCGCGCGCAGCCCGGCGGCGAACCGGGCGACCAGGGCGCGGAGCTCGCCGTACGTGCGCCGGTCGACCCGTCCGTCCTCGCGCTCGCTGATGAGCGCGAGGCGATCCTGATCGCGATCCGGCCGCAGCGCCGTGCCGACGTAGTTCATCCGGCCATCGCTCCACCAGGTCGTCCACGGGAGGCCCTTCGAAACATCCATCGCGCGCGAATACGGCGCGGTCCAGACGAGGCCGAGATCGCGGTCGACCGCGCGCCAGAATCGCTCGAGGTCATCGGTCGCCCAGCGCAGCAGCTCGTCGTACCCACGGATGCCCTGCGCGTTCGCGAAGCGCCGGAGCCGGCTGCGGTCGAGATAGCGCTCCGTCGGGGACCACGCCGCTGGCACGCCTTGACTCTAGCCAGCCGCGGCGACGGGCTCCTTCAGGCGATCGTGGGCCATCGCGCGCGTGAGCAGGCCGAGCATCGCGAGCCCGGCCACGACGTACGCGAGGCCCTGGAGGTTGAGGATGTTCAGAATGCCGAGCGGGACCGTGAGCGTGCCGGCGATGCCGAGCCCGACGAGCGCCAGGAGCGAGGCGGTCGTGAACATCGCGCCGATCACGCGGCCGCGATACGCGTCCGGGACCCGGCCCTGGATGATGCTGAACATCGTCGGGAAGCTCATCGCGCCAGGGATCCCGACCAGGAAGAACAGGCCGACCACGGCCGCGAACGGCGCCCCGAGGCCCGGCACGTTGAACGCCGTCAGGTCGATGAGGCCGAACAGCAGCGTCGTCCAGCCGATGAGCCTCGCGGGCGAGACGCGCGCGCTGATCGCGACGAGCGCGAAGCTGCCGAGGACCGCGCCGACGCCCTGGGCGGACATGAGCACCCCGAGCTCCGTCGCGCCGCCGTGGAGGATCTGCACCGCGTACAGGATGAACAGGACCCGGAACACACCTTCACCGATGGACGACAGCGCGACCAGCAGGAAGAGCGTGCGGACCACGCGGTCTGCCCACACGAGCGCGAGCCCGGCGCGCCACTCGGTCCACAGCTTCCGCCACGCCCGGATCCCGTCCTCGACGGTCGCCGCGACCGCGGGCGCGCTGACGACGTCACGCATCGCAGCGACGAGCAGCGCTGCGGCGACGAACGTGATCGCGTCGACGATGGCCACGCCCATGATCCCGCCGATGGCGGCGATGACCCCGCCGATCGGCGGGCCGACGATCCGCGAGAGGTTGTTCGAGGCCGAGTTCAATGAGTTGGCGGCGACCAGCTCGTCCTTCTCGACGAGCCGTGGCAGCAGGGCGCCGACCGCTGGATTCACGAACTGACCGAGGCTCGCCTCGATCAGGACGACCGCATAGACGATCCAGATCGTGGTCGTGTCGTGTACGAGCACCAGTGGCAGCAGCGTCGTGGCAAGGAGGAGATTGCCGGCGACGACGGTGGTACGGCGGTCCCATCGGTCGACGTACACGCCGGCAATGCTGCCGAGGACGATGCTCGGGAGAACGCCGGCCACGAACATGAGCGTCGTGGCGAGCGCCGATCCAGTGATCTGGTAGATCGAGATCGGCATCCCGATGTAGAGCACCCAGTCGCCGACGAACGAGATGAAGCCACCGGCCCACAGCAGGCCGAAGTTCCGCCGCGCGAGCAACCGGAAGTTGCGCACGGCGTGACCTTACGGGTCGGCGGGTACCGCTGAACGTATCCGGCGACGCACTCACCATTCGTCCTATCGTTCGGCGATGCCGGCCAAGAAGACGACCGCCAAGAAGACGACACGTAAGACCACCAAGAAGCGCGGCCCTGCCGCACCGCGCGGGCCGGAGGCGCACGAGAGCGCCATCGATCCCGCCGACCTGAGCGTGGCGGAGATGACCAAGCGCGTCGGCAAGTCCGGCGGCGCGGTGCTGGCGGCGTTCAAGGACCCGTACGGCGGATCGCCGTTGCTGCTCGCGAGCATCCCGCTCCGATCGATCGAAGCGACGGAGTTCCAGCGCGACCTCTCGAAGATCCACGCCGACCGGCTGTCGGACGCGATCGGCGCCGTCGGCGTGTTCCTCGATCCGGTCATCGCGGTCGCGGGCAAGGATGGTTTCACGTCGCCGAACGGACGCCACCGCCTCGCGGCGGCGAAGAAGCTCGGGCTGCGCACGGTGAGCGCGCTCGTGGTCGCCGATCCGCAGATCGCGTACCGGATCCTGCCGCTCAACACGGAGAAGGCCCACAACCTGCGCGACCGGAGCATGGAAGTGATCCGGATGGCCCGGTCGCTCGCGAAGGAGCAGCCGCGCTCGACCGAGAAGGACCACGCCGTCGCCTTCGAGGCGCCGTACTTTCTCACGCTGGGCACCGCGTACGAGGAGCGCGGGCGCTTCGCGGGCTCGTCGTACCAGTCGATGCTGCGGCGAGTCGACGTCTTCCTCGACGGGACCCTGCCGGCCGCGCTCAGGCAGCGCGATCAGTGGGGCCGGCGGCTCCTCGATATCGACGACCGCGTCGCCGCGCACGTGAAGACGCTGCAGGAGATGGGCTTCAAGAGCCCATACCTGCGCGCGGTGGTCGTGGCGCGCTGCAATCCGGTCCGGTGGATCCCGCAGAAGCGTGGCGCGCCTCCGCCGATGACGATGGCCGAGGCGCTCGGCAAGATGGCCGCGAGCGTGCGCAAGTTCGACCCGAAGTCCGTGCGCGCGGGCGACCTGGCGCTGGTGGCGGCGGTCAGCTCGGACGAGTAAGGCCGCCTAGCGCGGCACGTACTCGAGCACGATCGCAGCGACCACGAGCACGACCACCGACGCGACGATCAGCACGAGCGGAACGACGTAGAAGACGACGATCGCGAAGACCAGGACGATGAACGCGCGGCGCGGCGGTAGCACGTAGTGCGCCTCGATCGCGCGCCAGGTGATGAACGCGAGCCAGATCAAGCTGGCGGTCCCGATGAGCTGCGCGATCTGCGCGCCGGCGGTCTTGCCGCTTCCGAGGAGCGCCGCGGCGCCGTCCGCGGGGATCCTGGTGAGCGCCGTGGCGTACCCGAGGAGCACGAACATCGGCCGGATCGGCCGGCGGGCCCCGTCGAGGCGCGCCGCGGCGTGGACGGCGGTCGTGCCGAGGAACCAGATCAGGAGCGGTGAGAACGCGGTGACCACGATCACGGCCGTCCAGGCCTGCTCGATGAGGTAGCCGATGATCGCCGCCCGGTCGCGTCCGACGGCATCGATGAGCGTGCCGATCGCCGGACTGCGGTCGTCGCCGTAGAGCACGCTCGCGACGGGCACGTCGGCCGCGAAGCGCGCCGCGTTGGCGGCGGCGACCGCCGTCGCGAGCACCACGAGTCCGACCGCGGCCGGGAGCCGGCCGCTCGCGAGGATCAGTGCCGCTCCCCGGCGCGGCGAGCGGATGAGGGAGAGGAGCTCGTTCACCGGAACGCCGCGGCGAGCGCGTCCCGGACGGCGACGTCGGTGGCGACGTCGATGGTGTCCCGCTCATCGCCGGTCCAGGCCGGCGGATCGGCGTCGTGCAGCGCGTCGGGGATCGGCGCGCCGAGCATGATCAGATATTCGATCGACCAGCCGCGCGCGACGGCGTCGAGGTCGTAGCCGCCGCCGCCCATCGCGACCCATGGGAGGCCGAAGCCGCCGAACGCGCGCACCACGTGCTCGCGCGCGCGGGTGGAGACCTGGAGGTGGGTGAGCGGATCGCCGAAGTGGGAATCGATCCCCTGCTGCGTCACGAGCACGTCGGGCTTGAAGCGTTCGACGAGCGGTGGCACGACGGCATCGAAGGCGTTCACATAGGCGCGGTCGTCCGTGTACGGCGGCAGCGCGACGTTGATGCTGTACCCGGCGCCGTTCCCGGTGCCGCGCTCGTCGGCGAACCCCGTCCCCGGGAAAAGCGAGTGCCCGGACTCGTGCAGCGAGATCGTGAGCACCTGGTCCGTGTCGTAGAACGCGGCCTGCACGCCGTCACCGTGGTGCGCATCGATGTCCACGTACGCGACCTTGAGGCCGCGGTCGGCGAGTAGGCCGCACGCGATCGCCGGATCGTTGTAGATGCAGAACCCCGACGCGCGCCCGCGCATCGCGTGATGGAGTCCGCCCGCGCCGTTGAACGACACCCGGAGGCGGCCGGCGAGCACCTCCTCCATTCCGCTCAGCGTCCCGCCGGTGGTCAGCAGCGATGCCTCGTGCATCCCCGCGAACGGCGGTGTGTCGCCGTACGCGGACAGCCCCCACCGCGTGTAGTCCAGGCTCGGGTCGGCCGAGGCCTGCTCGACCGCGCGGATGTATTCCGGCGAGTGGATCCGTTCGATCTCGGCGATCGTCGCGTCGCGCGGCGCGAGCAGGACCGCGTTGGGGTCCCGGAACGCGCCGAGCGCCTCCAGCGTGTCGTGCACGCCGATCAGGCGACGCGGCTTGAGCGGGTGGTCGTCGCGGTAGACGTGGGACGCGAGGCGCGGATCCCAGAGGAACCCGGCGCGGTCGGTCTTCAGCGCTCGAGCGTCTCCATGAGCTCGCGCCACTCGCCCGGCGACATCCCAGTGGACTCGCGGTCGACCTGCTCGCCGCGCAACAGTCGACGCACGGCGGCAAGACCTTTCGCGGAGAGCTCGTACGCGCCCATGCGGTAATCGACGAACGCTGCGTACGTCAACGGAACCCACTGTCTCACGATCTCGAGGATCGCGTCCGCATACACGCGGATCTCGTACTGCGCGTGAGGGTCACCGCGCAGCTTCAGGTAATGCAGGAGGTTGTGGAGATCGATCTTCCAGTACCACTGCGTGTAGAAGTTCACCGATAGATTCATCCGCGCAAGCTCGCGCGCCAGGCCGGACCGATCCGGATCGAGCGTCTCGCCCGTCGCCGTCTCGTTCAGCATCTCTTCGTAGTGGTCGTACGCACGTGTCGCATCGTCGCGAAGGAGCTCCATCACACGACGCGCTTCATCACCCGTGAGCGTGTCGCCGCGACCTTGGCGATTCGACTTCGCTTGTGTTCCGAGCTGCTCGGGCTCGGGCATGTAGAACTCACGGTCGAGGATCGAGTACCTCGCGCTGTACTCGTTCACAGCTGCCGTGCGCGTCCGGATCTGTTGTCTCGCGACAAAGATCGGAAGCTTCATGTGGAGCTTGATCTCACACATCTCGAACGGCGACGTATGCCGATGGCGCATGAGGTAGTTGATCAGCCCGGCGTCCTCGCGGACCTTCTTCGTCCCGGCTCCATACGACACGCGCGCGGCCTGCACGACCGCGGCGTCGTCGCCCATGTAGTCGATGACCCGGATGAATCCGTGGTCGAGCACGGGGATCGGCTGGTACAGGAGCGCTTCCATCGCCGGCACGGTCGCGCGGCGCGTGTCGTGCACGGCTTCGCGCTGGGCCTCGATCTCGGTCCGCTGCGACTGCGTGACGGTGGCGGGCCGCTCGAGGGTGTCCACGAGAGGCGAGTCTAGGCCTGGCGGAGATGCGCCTCCGAATGCGGCTCCGCGCGTGAATGACGGCGATCGAGCGCGACCCGTCGTTCGATCTGACGCTTCGCGACGGTCTTCATCTCCGCTGCGGCCTGCGCAAGCGCGGCGGCCGTGCTGAAGGCTCGCGAATCCGAGCGCGCGATACCCACGGATACGGTGGCGATCGGCCAGCGGCTGCGCAGGCCCCGGCGATCGGGCGCCTCGTAGCCGCCGGCGGCGACGTCGCCCGCGTCGTGCAGCTGGCGCGAGCGGACGCCGAAGCGCGTGACCATCTCCTCCGCGAGCGGCACCGCGTCGTCGGACGCGCAGAGGACCACGAAGTCGTCGCCACCGATGTGGCCGAGAAAGACGTCCTCGCCCGATCCCGCGACCGCGCCGAAGATGGCTTCGGCCAGCTCCGAGATGAGCGTGTCGCCACGGGTGAAGCCGTATCGGTCGTTGAAGCTCTTGAAGTTGTCGATGTCGAGGTAGAGGCACGCGAACTTGTCACCCGCGCGAAGGCGTGAGGTGATCTCCTCGTAGATGGCGGTGTTCCCGGGCAGACCCGAGAGCGGATTGAGCCCACCGAGGGTCCGCGAGCGTCGCAGCGCCGTCTGGACGCGCGCCGCGAGCTCCTCGAGGTCGAACGGCTTCGTGACGTAGTCGTCGGCGCCGGCGCGGAGGTGCGACACCTTGTCGGCGCTCCGCGAGGACCCGGTGAGGAACACGACGGGCGTGTAGCGCGTCCGATGGTCGGCCTGCAGGCGCTCGAAGACCTGATCGCCGGAGAGCTCCGGCAGCGTCAGGTCGAGGACGACGAGCTGTGGCCGCAGGACGATCGCGCGCTGTAGGGCGGTGACGCCATCGTGCACCGCCTCGCTCACGATACCGTCGTCGGCCAGGCGTTCTGCCAGCGCGGCGCAGGTGGCCGGATCGTCGTCGACGATCAGTACCGTCGGTCTCCCGTTCACCCGGACGATGTTCGGCCGCGCGACCTACGCCGGATAGATGACCTGCTGCGGCTATGTGGGGCAGGACGAAAGGCCCAATTGACCGCTGGAGCTAGCGCGTCTCGGGTGGTCGCTGCTCCCACTCGGACCGCCGGACCTCGCAGATCCAGTGATCGTGCCAGCGTCCCTCCCGGAAGAAGTGCTCGCGCTCGACGCCGACCTCCCGATAGCCGGCTTTCAGCAGCGCCCGGCGACTCGCCTCATTCTCGGCGAATGTCCCTGAGGTCAGCTTGTGAAGGTTGAGCTGGCGGAACGCGTAATCGGTCCGAAGGCGCATGGCCTCCGACGCGCGACCCTTTCCCCACTCGGATCGCACGCCGATCATGATCCCGGTCACACCATGGGCGTGCAGCCAATCGATCTGATGGATGCCGGTCGCGCCGATGGGCCGGCCGTCGGCTTCGAGCATCCAGAACACGTCGGTCCCGGATTCGCCGAGCTTCTTGAGGAACCCTTCCTCCTGCAGCTGCCCCACCGCGAAGCGCCGCAGGAGGTACCGCGTCACCTCGAGGTCGCCGAACCATTCGACGAACCGTGCGGCATCGGAGTCATCCGGCGGGCGAAGGGTCACCTTTGTGCCCACCAGCACGGGACCGTACATCTGCGGGCGTGATGCTAGCGCGGCATCATGGGCCTGATGCGTCTGCATTTCCTCGGCGCCGCACGCACGGTGACCGGTTCGCAGTACCTGCTCGAGACCGATCGTGCGCGCGTGCTCATCGACTGCGGCATGTTCCAGGGAAGCCCGCACGACGTGCTCCGCAACCGCGTGCCATTCGCGTATGAGCCGAAGGCGATCGACGCGTTACTGCTCACGCACGCGCATCTCGACCACTGCGGCCTCATCCCGCATGCGAGCGCGCTGGGCTTCGTGGGCCCGGTGTACGCGACGCGCGGGACCGTCGAGCTCGCGCGGCTCGTGCTGCTCGACTCGGCGAAGCTCCAGGAGGAGTTCGCGGCGAAGCATCAGCGGTTCGCCCGGAAGCATCCCGACCGCGCGATGACAGAGGACCGCGCGGCCGCGGCGGAGCTCGCCGCGGCGACGGACGAGGACGCCGAGGAGGCCACGCGCGATGCGGCGCCTGAAGCGCTCACGTATCTGCGCGAGCCGCTGTACACCACGCCGGACGCGACGGCCGCGCTCGATCGGTTCAAGGGCATCGAGTACGGCACCGAGGTGGAGATCGCGTCTGGGGTCACCGCCACATACCTCGACGCCGGGCACATCCTCGGGTCCGCGATCATCCGCGTCCGGGCGCGCGACAGCTCGGGAGACCGGACCATCGTGTTCAGCGGCGACATCGGGCGGCCGAACACGCCGATCATCCGCGATCCGACGCCCGTGCGCGACGGCGACTACCTCCTCGTCGAGTCGACCTACGGCGGCCGGACCCACGAGCCCGAGGAGGAAGCGATCCGGCTGCTCGGCGAGGCGGTGTCGGCGACGAACGGAGCGAAGGGGGTGCTGCTCATGCCCTCGTTCGCGATCGGCCGCACCCAAGAGATCGTCTACGAGCTCGACCGGCTCCTCGCCGCGGGCACCATGCCACACGTTCCGCTCTACCTCGATTCGCCGATGGCCGGCAGCGCGACCGACATCTACCGCAAGTACCCGGAGTACTTCGACGACGACGCGAAGGCGCTGCTCGCGAGGTCCGAGGCGCCCCTCGACTATCCCGGAGCGGTCATGGTGAAGGACGCGAACGCTTCGGCGGCGCTCGATGCGCAGGGCCCGCGGCCGTACATGGTCGTCGCGTCGAATGGGATGATCACCGGGGGGCGGATCGTCCAGCACGTGAAGTCGCTGATCGGCGACGCGGCGATGACGCTCCTGTTCGTGGGCTATCAGGGCGAGGGGACGCTCGGTGCCCAGCTGCAGCAGGGCGCGAAGCAGGTCCGGATCGATGGCGAGGATCTCGCCGTCGCGTGCCAGGTCCGTTCGATCGACGGTTTTTCAGCCCACGCCGACGAGCCCGAGCTGCTCGCATGGCTGCGGAACTTCAGCGTGGCGCCCAAGCTGACGTTCATCGTGCACGGCGATCCGCCCGCCCAGGCCGCGTTCGAGCCGAAGGTGAAGGCGCTCGGCTTCGCGACGAAGGTCCCAGAGTGGCGCGAGATCGTGGAGCTCACATGAGCCCAGCCGCGATCAAGGGGGTGTGCTTCGACTTCGGCGACACGCTCTTTCACAGCCCCGACGGCGCTGCCGTCATCGCGGAGGCCGGGGTCGCGCCGCAGGTCGCTCGCGAGCTGTGGGACAAGATCTGGCGGGACTCGAAGACCCCCGCGGCGATCGCGGTGCAGCGCGACCTCTCGCCGGAGGCACACCGGGCCGGCTGGACGGCGCTGTTCGAGCAGGCCGACGTGCACAAGCCGGGACTGTCGAAGGTGCTCTACGAACGGGTCATGGATCACCAGAAGTGGCTGCCCTACCCCGACACCGAGCGGATCCTGCGCGCGCTCCGAAAGCGCGGCCTGCGCATCGGTGTCGTGAGCAACGTGGCGGAGGATCTCCGCCCGGTGTTCGTCGCCCGAGGCTGGGGCGATCTCGTCGACGGATACACCCATTCGTACGAACACCGCATCGAGAAGCCCGACGTCCGGATCTTCCTCGCGGCATGCAAGGCCATGGGCACGGCGCCGAGCGAGACGCTCGTCGTCGGCGACCATCCCGTCGACGCCGGCGCCGTCGCGGCCGGCTGCACCGTGCTGCTCCTGCCGCGCGTGGATGCCGGCGAGCCGCGCGGCCTCGAGCGCGTGCTCGCGCTCGTCGCGGCCTAGGCGACCGGCCGGCGCGCGAGCGCCGCCTCGAGCAGCACCGCGTCGCCGCGACGGTCGCCGACCTCGAGCTTCGCGCGGATCCGTGTGATGTGCACGCGCAGCGTCTCGGGCGAGAGCTCCAGCGCCTTCGCGAGCTCGACGCGCTCGACGTGCTTGCCGGCGGTCTGCAGCTTCTCGATCTCGTGGAGCACGCCGATCTCCCGCCAGGTGAGCCCGATGGCGCGCAGGTAGTAGGTCGCCTCGTCGAGCGCCGACGCGGCCACTGCCGACGCGGAGTCGGTCTTCGCGCGTCGGACGGCTGCGTCGCCGCGTGCTTTCAGGATGCGTGCGAGCTTTTGCGCTTCGGGATCGGCCTCGGCCGCGCGGCCGAGCCACGACGCGACATCCGGCAGGTAATACGCGAAGCCTTCGCCGCCGCGCACGGCGATGTCCCGCACGAGCTGCACGGCGCGGGCATTGCCGCCGCCGCGCACGAGCGACTCCCGGTTGAAGGCGGCGTGGACCGCGGCGCCGAGCGACCAGTGGCCCATCCCGCGCGACTCGAACTCCTTCCCGACCTCGTCGAGCATCCGGACCGCGGTACGTGGGTCGCCGCGCTTGCCCTTCACGATGCCCCGCACGAAGTCGCGGAAGTGCTCGTCGGCCGGAAAGCCTTTGGGCGCGCGCGAGAGGATCCGCTCCGCGACCTCCGCTTCGCCGCGAAGGAGCGCGATGTGTGCGAGGTCCTCCGGCGCGCCGGCGCCACTCTGCCGGCCGAGGCGGTCGCCCGTCGCGATCTCGCCGCGCTCCATCCGTGCGCGGGCCAGGCACAGCAGCGTGTACCGCCACGCCGACGTGCCGTACGACCGAAGGGCCTCTTCGGCGCGCGTGAATTCATCCACCGCCGGGTCGTTCTTGCCGGCGTACCAGTGGGCGAACCCGTTCGTGTAGGTCGCCCAGCCCGCCTCCCAGGGATCGCCGAGCTTGGCGGCGTGACGCGACGTCGCCTCCGCGGCGGCCGCCGAGCCCACGTAGTCGCCGGTGTGCGCGAGGAGGTGCGCAAGCTGCCGCTGCACCCGCGCGATGACGAGGTCCTTCGAGCGACCGCGCGGCGCGGCGGCGAGGGCGTCCTCGGCCCAGCGAGCATCGGTGAGCGCGGCGGTGATCTCGTTCGCCGCGGTCCGGTTGATCGACTTCGCGAGCTGCAGCTCGGCGAGCATGAGCGGGTCGGCGGCGGCCTGGCGCTCGGCCTGCTTCATGAGCCGGGCGACCTCGTCGCCTCGCACGAGGTAGTACGCGAGGTGGGCGAGATCGACCGCGATCCGCGCCGAGAGCAGTGGATCCTTCGTCTGCGCGTGGAGCGCCGTCAGCTCGGACCAGGCGACGTCGAACGACTCGACGTACGTGAGGCAGCGCGCACGGAGGATCCGGCGCTCGAGGGTCTGCCTTCCCACCGACAGCGCCGGCAGGAGGCGCTCGGCCTCGGCGCGCGAGAGCGGCGCCACGGCCTGCTCGCGGACGGTCGGCATACCTAAGTAGTACGCCAGGACTACGACTTAGGTTCTGGCGCCTCCTCGGCGCCGATGTGGAGGAGTCCGACGACCGCGCCCGAGTCGTCGCGCAGCGGCTGGAAGATCAGGTTCACCCGGCCGTCGCGTACCGAGCCGTCCTCGTGGGTCCAGCGGACCGAGGTCGGAACGCCACTCGACCAGGGCCGGCCCGTCCGGTAGGCCTCATCCAGCGCGGAGCCGAACGCGGGATCGAGATCCGGATAGATCTCGCGGACGGTCCGGCCGACGAGGCTGGCGATCGCGCGGCCGGCGACTTCGGCGGCGACGCGGTTCACGAACGTGTAGCGGTGATCGGGCCCCTCGCTGACCGCGACCATGAACGGCGCATTCTCGTACGCCCGAGCTTCCTCCTCGAGCGAGCGAGGTGCGCCGAGGGCACCGAGCTCCGACGGATGGGACGTACGCCGGGCCACCGCGAGCCCGAAGCCAGCTTCTGATAGCGCCAGTGCGATGAGCGCGCTCCGGCTCGCGACATCGAGACGCGCGTACACGCGAGTGAGCGTGGCTTCGACCGCCCGCTCGCTGATCGCGAGCGCAGCAGCGATCTGCTTGTTCGCGAAGCCGCGCGCCACGAGCTGCACGACCTCGAGTTGCCGCTCGGTGAGGCCTGGGTGATCCCGTTCCGCCGCCATCCCATGCTCCCCGCGTCGCGCCGGCCGCATACGGCAAGCCGTATCTGGCATCCCACGCTACTCCGCCGTTCCATAGACCCGACGCGGCGGCGTCGCGGAGGCGCAGTGAAGTCGGTGCACGTGATCGAAGACGATCGGACCATCGCCGAAACGATCCGGATGATGCTCGAGGAGGCGTATGCCGTCACGATCTTCGACTCGCCACACGAGATGCCGGAAGGTGCGGGACCTTCGCTGGTGATCACCGATCTGCTGACCCGGAACGGCTACGACAGCGTCGCGGCCATCCGGACGGTCCGTGACGCACGCGCCCGCACGGGCGCACCGGTTCTCGTGCTCACCGCCCACGGTGCGGCGAAGGCCGATCGCGACCTTGCGGCCGTCGCGAATGGCGTGCTGACGAAGCCGTTCCAGATGGACGACCTGCTCGCGGCGGTGGAGCGGCTGACCGTCTAGCGCGGCGCGAAGTGGGGCTGCAGCTCCGTGACGTGCTCGTGCGAGTGGCGGGCCTGGTACGCGGCGATCCAGCCCGCGGTCACCGGTCCGCGCTCGGCGTGGACGCCGATCCGATCGGGCGCCCCCGGCCGCTGGAGCGTCTGAACGATCGTGGAGTGCGCGGCCTGCAGGCGCTTCGACAAGGCCATCGCATCGGCGTCGTTGTTGTTCCGCTCGGCGTGGACCGCATCCTGGTCGACGCTCGGCAGCGCCGGCCGGTCCTCGGCGACGCAGCGGCGGACCCGCTCCGCGAAGACCTCGGCCAGGTCGGCAAGGTGCCCGATGACCTCCTTCGCGGTCCAGTCGCCGATCTTCACCGCGCGCAGCCGCTCGTCGGGCGTGCGCCGGACGATGGCCGAGATCGTGGCCGCGTCGTCGGCGAGGGTGAACGCGACGTCATCGTCGTAGCGCAGGTCGTCGGTCTTCATCGGCACATTCTCACTCGTCGCCCGCCTCGAGCGAGGCGAGCCGGTCCGCCTCGTCGGCCTGCATGAGGGCCTCGACGAGATCGTCGAGCTCCCCGTCCATGCGGCGCGGCAGGTTCGAGAGGTTGTGGCCGAGCCGCTTGTCGGTCAGGCGGTCCTGCGGGAAGTTGTAGGTGCGCATCTTCTCGGAGCGCTCGCCGCGGCCGATCTGGGCATTGCGCAGAGCGCCGGCCTTCGCGTCCTTCTCCTCTTGCGCTCGCGCGAAGAGCCGCGCGCGCAGGACCGTCATCGCCTTGGCCTTGTTCTTCATCTGCGACCGCTCGTCCTGCTGGATCACGACCTCGCCTGTTGGCAGATGCGTGATCCGGACCGCGGAGTCTGTGGTGTTGACACCCTGACCGCCCTTGCCGCCCGCGCGATACACGTCGATCTTCAGATCGTCGTCGTTGATCTGGATGTCGACCTCCTCGGCCTCGGGAAGTACGGCGACGGTCGCGGTCGAGGTGTGGATCCGGCCCTGTGCCTCCGTCGCGGGAACGCGCTGCACGCGGTGCACCCCCGACTCGAATTTCAGCCGGCTGTACGCGCCCTGTCCGGCGATTCGGAAGATGACCTCCTTGTACCCACCCTTCTCGGAGCGGCTCGCAGAGAGCTCCTCGGCCTTCCAGCGATGACGTTCGGCGTAGCGGAGATACATCTTGTAGAGCTCGCCCGCGAACAGCGCGGCCTCTTCCCCGCCCTCGCCCGCGCGGATCTCGACGATGACGTTCTTGTCGTCGAGCGGATCCCGCGGGATGAGCTGGGTCCGAAGCTTGTCGGTGAGCCGATCGACCTCGAGCGCGGCGGTGCCCTCCTCCTCGCGGGCGAGGTCGCGCAGATCCGCGTCGTCCCCCTCCTGGAGCTCGCGCGCGTCGGCGACGCGCTTCTCCGCGGCGCGCAGCTTGCCGATCGTGTCGACGATCGCCTCGAGCGCTGCGTATTCCTGGCCGACGGTCCGCAGCTTGTCTCGGTCGCCGGTCACGCTCGGATCGCTCATCGCCTCACCGAGCTCGCGGTGGCGAGACTCGATCTGGGCGAGGCGGCCGCGCAGCTTGGCGGAGAGCTCGGTCATGCCGCGGCGTCCCCCGCGAGCGCTTCCTCGAGCGACGCGATCGCCACCTCGATCATCGGCGTGTCGGGGCGCCGGGTGGTGATCGCCTGGAGCAGGAGACCGGGCGCGACGGCGAGCCGCATGAGGGGATTGTCCTCGTGGCCGGCGCCGAGACGCAGCACCTCGTACGAGATCGACGCGACCGGGATCACGAGCACGAGCCGGACGAGCAGGTCGACGACCAGGTTCACCCGCGGGACGAAGGCGAAGACGACGATCGCGATGACCACGACGAACAGCAGGAACGCGGTCCCGCATCGCGGATGCGCCGTCGGGTACGGCGCTACGTGGGCGGCGTCGAGCGGGTCACCGTGCTCGAACGCGTGAATGGTCATGTGCTCGGCCCCGTGGTAGGCGAACACGCGCCGGATGTCCGGCACGAACGAGATCGCGACGAGATAGCCGAGCAGGAGCGCGAGGCGAAGCAGGCCTTCGGCGATGTTCAGCCACAGCGTCGACGGGATGGCCGAGCGCAGCAGACCCGTTGCGACGTACGGCACGCCGATGAACAGGACCAGTGCGACCACGAGCCCGACGGCCATGAATGCCGAGCTGCCGCCGCTCCGGAGCTGCTGCTCCTCGGCAGCCAGCTGGACGTCCGCGGAGCGCATGAGCATCCGCATTCCGTAGCGGAGCGACTCCCACAGGACGAACACGCCGCGGACGAACGGCGCCCGCGCGAGCGCGGAGGTGAGGAGCGGGGAGTCCAGCGCCTCGCGGTAGCGGTAGATGCCGCCGTCGGGCTTCCGGCAGGCGAGCGCGATCGTGCGGCGACCACGGATCATCACACCCTCGATGACCGCCTGGCCCCCGTAATTCGCCGGCCGCGCGCTCATGCGGGTGCCGTCGCACGCCGCGGGACGGTGTGACACGTCCGGCAGCGCGCCTCGTAGGCCTCCTGCGCGCCGATGACGATGATCGGGTCGTCGTAGTCCGCGGGGACGCCGTTCACGATCCGCTGCGTCCTGGTCGCCGACTCGCCGCAGACCACGCAGATCGCCTCGAGCTTGTCCACCCGTTCGGCCAGCGCGAGCAGCGTCGGCACCGGACCGAACGGCTCGCCGCGGAAGTCGAGGTCGAGTCCC